>CAZMQF010000001.1:0-52551 GCA_964568365.1 uncultured Pirellulales bacterium
GATGTTGGTCGGGACTTCAGGATAACACCGAGCCGGGCATATATCCCGGCAGCGATATTTATTGTTATTGTAATATTTCAGCTTATCCCATTACCTTCCGGCCTGTTAAGCCTGATATCTCCAAACACGACAGCGCTAAAGACAGAGCTGCTGAGCGATATCCAGCAGCCTGACAGTCTTTCTTCAAT
Organism: uncultured Pirellulales bacterium; assembly: GCA_964568365.1. Classification (GTDB taxonomy): domain Bacteria; phylum Planctomycetota; class Phycisphaerae; order Sedimentisphaerales; family Anaerobacaceae; genus CAYLMG01. The sequence continues at coordinate 189 of CAZMQF010000001.1, forward strand.
GACATTAAGCTTTTATCCCAATGCAACAAGGCACGACTTGCGGATTCTGCTTGCAATCGCCGCTGTGTTTTTCGTTGCCCTCAACACTTTCAAAAACATAAACCAAATAAAACGTATCCTATTGGCCATTACTCTGATTGGTGGTTTCGTAGCCCTGATTGCTTTAGCCCAGGAGCTCTTTGGTAACGGTAAAATATATTGGTTGATACCTCTTAAGAAAGGCATTACCAGTTCAGGGCCTTTCGTTAATCACAGTCACTACGGGCAATTTATGAATTTATCCGTAGGTGCAGCTCTGGGACTGCTTATGGTAAAACTCAATGAGGCCTTCAGGAGCAAGAAGCTGACAGCACCTGCTGTATTCGAATACCTGAGCTCTGGCTCGGCGAAAACATTCTTGCTCCTTACTGCAATAATAAGCCTTGGTGCAGCAACGGTGTTTATCTCACTAAGCCGTGGCGGGATGATAGGGATGCTGACTGCAGGAATTGTCACGACCATAATTGTCACCTTTCGGAAATCGCTCAAGGGACACGGCTGGGTAATGGCTCTGATTGCACTTATAGCATTCGTATGCGTTTTATATACAAGCTTTGATGCGGTATACGACCGCCTTGCATCATTGAGAAATTTAGACCCATATAATAATCGCTTTCAGATACTTAAGGACTTAACGGCCTGCTTCAGACGTTTTCCCATTCTTGGAACCGGTATGGGGACACACGAAGTAGTTTACCCTATGTATGACAGTTCAACTATAACGGCCACAGCCACACACGTAGAAAACGAATATGCACAAGTGCTTGAAGAGACCGGATTGGCGGGCCTGGTGACACTGATTACTCTCGGAATGATTATCTCGGGCGGCTATGCCAAAAATATACGCAGCAAAAACCAATTGATAAGCGGTATCACATACGGTCTGGGCTTCGGTCTGATAGCAATACTTGTCCAGAGCACAGTTGACTTCGGTCAACACATGCCGGCAAACGCTTTTCTGTCTGCCATATTCTGCGCGATAATCCTGGCTTTGGCCAATATAGAGCAAAGGAACAAACAAAGCTGGGGACAAAAATCTTTGAGCCACCGAAAATTTCTAAAGACAACAATCTGTTGCGGTGTACTGGCCATCTGGGCATGGGCACTTTTCGGGGCTAACAATGCCCGCGTTGCAGAAGCCAACTGGAAAGAAGTTCAGAAAACTGAAAAAGAACTTGTAGAAAATAACTGGCAGGGAACCGATGAGCAGTACAATCACCTAACCTTATATGCATCGAAAGCTGTCGAAGCTGAGCCAGATAATGGTATATATCAATACTGGCTAAACGTCTACCGCTGGCGGTCAATAGATAAAAATATCGAGAATTCCTGGGGTATTATAGCGGAAGAATCGATGCCGGCAGTTTATGAAATCATCGAAGGTCTGAAGAAGGCCTGCACGATTTGCCCGACATACGGCCCGACATATTGCGTTCTCGGACAGCTTGAATTGTTTATCCTGGAAGATGAAGCAGGCTTAGAAAAAATACGGAAAGGTTTTATGCTGGCTCCGTGCGACCCCGTAACCTGTTTTGCTGCAGGATACGCCGACATTATTGAAGAAAAAGTTGACCAATCCCTCGAAAAATTCAAGAAAGTTGTAGATCTTGATGATAAATATTTCAAGGATATTGTCCATTTATATATCAACAGCATCGACCGACCTGACCTGGCTGTAGCGGTAGCCAGAGATGACACCAACAAACTTCGATTTATCTCAAAACTTCTTGCTGATACCGAATATAAAGAATTACAAAATGAACTTCGACAAAAATTAATAAAACTGCTCGAGGAACAATGTGCTCGGCCCAGCGCAGCTGCATCATCATTTGCCTCTCTGGCAGAAATTTACAGCCAGGATGAAAACAAAAAGGCAACAGCGGCTCAGTATTACAGCCGTGCCTTAGCATTAAATTATGGAGCAGTGCATTGGCGATTGAATCTTATAAAATTGCTCGCGGAGATGGGCCGTATAAATGAGGCTATGCACGAGGCAAGAATATGTCTGAAGATTAGGCCTGAGCTAAAGGAAGCGGAAAAACTCATTGCGGAGCTATCTGTCAGACAAGTTCCAGCAGAAGATGAAAAAACGAACAGCTTTGATTTTTAAAAGGTATGTCCAAGTCAAAGCTGAAGTTGAAACCTGACGCCAAAAACCTGATAAGAATCTGTTAGAAAAAGCCTTGTTGGTACGCCGACGGGGACGGAGTTTATTTAAAGAGAATAATTTATTCTTACAATCAGAAATGGGAACTTATTTACTGATATTTCTTGGAGCAGCTTTACTCGCAATAGCGGTTACACCGCTGGCTATCCGACTTGCACGCAAATTCAATGTGGTTGATATTCCTGATTTGCGAAAGGTGCACTCCAAACCCATCCCTCGTATCGGCGGTATTGTGATTTACATACCTATGATGGTAGTGCTTTTGTCCTTATTTCTGTTTGACAACACTGTCAGGAGCCATTTGCTTAAGAATCAACTGAAAATTACAACATTGCTCAGCGTTACTACTTTTATATTTCTTGTAGGCCTGATAGATGATATCAAAAATCTTCGTGCGAGGACCAAAATTTTATGCCAACTTACAGCCTCAGTTGTAGTTTGCGCCTTAGGCTTTCGCATCCATTCAATAGGCTTTAGTGAAAGTCAGGTTCTTCATTTCGGCTGGTTTTCGTGGCCTTTGACTATCCTTTGGATCGTCGGCATAACAAATGCGGTCAATCTTATAGACGGTCTCGATGGGCTCGCTGCAGGTCTAAGTGCCGTTGCGTGCGGCGTGATGGTTGTTCTCTCAATCCACTTTGAACAAATAGTGATGTGCGTAATAATGACTTCACTGCTGGGAGCATTGATTGGCTTTTTGTTCTTTAATTTCAACCCTGCAAAAATCTTTATGGGCGACTGCGGGAGCTTATTTTTGGGCTTCACAATAGCATCATCGAGTGTAATATTCGCAGCAAAGTCTCACGCTTTAGTGAGCCTGACTCTGCCGATTCTCGCTCTGGGCATTCCCATCTTTGACACACTTTTTTCCATAGTTAGAAGATTCCTGGAACGTCGGTCCCTGTTTTCACCCGATTTCGAACACTTCCACCACAGGCTTTTGGCACTCGGGCTAAAACAACGTCACATCGTAATAGCCGCATACCTAATCACCTTATTGGCAGCCGGTTTCGGAATGCTTATGATATTTACACGCAGTATCCAAAGCATAGTGATATTCATATGTATACTAACACTGCTGATTCTCACATTCAGGCTGGTCGGCCTGGTCAAGTTTGGGGAAATGCTGGCTATTTTAAGGAAAAAACACACACTGACAAATCATATTAAGCTCGAAAAAGAGAGTTTTGAAAAAGCCCGACTTCATTTCTGCAGGGCTAAAACTTTCAGCCAGTGGTGGGATTCGGTGTGCGTGGCTGCAGCAGGTATGAACTTCAAGACGGTTTTACTTGCTTTAACCAATCGCGACGGAAGCAATAAGGTTCTAAGCTGGAAGAAAAATGATGAAGAGTCAGAGAAACAAAATATGATGCAAATGATTATCCCTGTCAGTGACCGGCGTGTGGGCTCGTCTTTAGAATTAAAAGTCAATATCAACACTGACGGCTCGATTGAATCGGCCGGCAGAAGAGCAAGATTATTCAATCGCCTTCTTGAAGAATACAGCGTTGCACAACTGGTGACATAAACTTATTGACAACGTGCTTCAGGCTTACAGTTTCCAAACGGTTTTGAAACGTCTTCATCATAATGTCCATATGTATTGAGCTGTTAAACAGCCCAAAGATACCCTCTCGATATATTATTAAAGATAAATAAATATTCTGCCCGATACTTACATTAAAGGTAAACAAAAAATGTATCAATTCATCCGGGGTTTGGTTTGTAAGCGAGACAATACTTCTTTCATTAAAAAAGTTGTCAGGCAGCGCCCGACGGGTACGGAGTCTGTTTACAATAAGCAGATACAAAGCCTATGCACCAATTCCAGCGTCCGATATTCATTCTATTTATAACATCCAAAGGTAATGATTTCTTTTATAAAAAGACAAATACAGGCTATTAAAGGCATAACCGGCAAAAGAATACTGCTGGAAAATTTTGTATCTTTAAGCGTTCTTCAAGTGGTCGGTTGCATTCTGCCTTTGATTACCGTTCCATATCTGGTAAGAGTTTTGGGGCCGGAAAAATTCGGTCTTATAGCTTTCGCACAGGCTTTTATATCATACTTTATGGTACTATCCGATTACGGCTTTAATTTCTCAGCAACGAAAAAAATCTCAATTCACAGAGATAATAAAGATAAAGTTTCGGAAATTTTTAGTTCTGTGATGTTAATCAAATTCTGTTTTTCGGCAATAAGTATTTTAATCATAGGTATCCTTGTTGCCGCCATACCCAGATTTAGAAACGACTGGCTAATATATATATTGACTTTTGGGACAATAATCGGCAACTCACTTTTTCCTCTCTGGTTCTTCAAGGGTATGGAGAATATGAAATACATTACTTTACTGAATATCCTGGCAAGGACAGTTTTTACAATCTCGATATTTATTTTTGTCAAACATCAGGAAAATTACATTTACGTTCCCCTCCTTAACAGCCTGGGACTAATCTCAGCCGGTCTGCTTGGGCTCTGGTTTGTACGAAAACACTTTAATATACGTTTTATTATACCGAACATTAATTCCATTATCGAACAGCTCAGGGACGGCTGGCACATTTTTATATCTACAATCGCAACAAGTTTATACACGGTAAGCACTTCATTTATTCTCGGCATCTTTACAAATAACACAATTGTCGGTTATTATTCCGCTGGGGAAAAAATAATCTTGCCACTTTTACATCTCAAATCATCCTTCGGCCAGACAATATTTCCTCGAATAAGCAAACTCGCTTCCGAATCAAAGGATAAAGCCATTCAGGTCGTCTGCAATTTAGGCTTTATCATGGGCTTAATCATACTGACAAGCAGTTTAGTAATTTTTCTATTCGCGGAAACAATAACCACGATAATACTTGGAGGCCAGTTTTATCAGTCGATTTTAATAATAAAAATACTTGCCTTCTGCCCTTTTATAATATTTATAAATAATATTCTTGGCACACAGATTATGATACCATTCAACCTCTTATCAGATCGCACCAAAGTGCTTGCGGCCTCAGGTCTTTTAAATCTGGTACTTTTATTAATACTTGTACCAATATACCAACACATTGGAGCCGCCGTCTCACTGATTACAACTGAAGCATTCGTCACTTTCGGACTTTTCTATTACATAGTAAAGAGAGGGCTTATAGAACCTTTACAATTTGAAATAATTGAAAGCAAATAAAATAAAAATCGGCAAACAGAGTTCAACAAGCTCAGAGACTTAAGATAGAGAGACAAAAATGACACCGATATCGGTTCCATACAAACATATATCATCAAAGAATATTTTAGAAATCAGGTCAAATATAAAGAACCTGTTCGGATTTAAGTATGGCTGCAAATACGCCAATAATAACGATAACAACAAAAGTAAAATTGTCCTCTACTATCAATCAACTAAACTAAATACAATAAAACCCAAAGAAAGACAGATTTTGCTAACACGGCCTTTATCCTTTTTGCCCGCTGCCAAAGCTCTCATAGATATAACTGACACACAAAAGTTTATCCTGTCGGTGAACAAACCTTACGAAACATGGTCCAACCTTCGAGGTACAAGCTCATTTGAACGGCCGGAAGATATTTTATCGAACCTGGCAACCGTTCAAATTTTATTATCAAAAATGACTCCACTTCATTGCGGATGTGTTGATATAGACGGCAATGGCGTTCTTCTTGTTGCACCGTCGGACACAGGAAAAACTTTTACGGCATCCCTTTTGGTAAATGAATACGGCTTCAATTTTGTCTCGGAAGACATCGCCATATCAGACGGGAGAAATATATACGGATGTCCCTATACGGCCACAGGGATTCCTTCACATAAAAATGGAAAAGAATTTTTAGGAAGCAGATTTAAGCTTTTATTTTTCCCTTCCAGAGGAGAGAAAAGAAAACTGGTTGATTACATACCGCAGGATAAAATTATCCCTCAGACTAAAATTTCTCATATCATATTTCTCAAACGCGGCTTTAGAAACATATCACCAATCTCAAAAACCGAAGCATTAAAATATCTGATAAAAAGTAATATGACAGAATTCAAGTATACAACTGATAAGGACTTATTAGCTCTATGGAATAAATTTGATTACCCCGATATTCTTCAATTGACCGACATTGAAAAACAGATATTGGCAGAGCTGGTACAGAACGCAAAAGAAATGGTAAGTATTGCCCTGCCCAATCCGGAAGATTTTGCCAAAGAAATCAAATTATTAATGGAAAAGTAATATGCTAACAACAAACAATTTTGCAATAAGATCCAACCTTGCCCACATAAGATTGAAAAGCGGGCCTTGGTATAGTGGGCGATGGTTGATTTTGCTGATATTTCTTGCAGGCTACTTATTATCTTTTTCAAAGCTCGACGGCTATGAAATCAAATATGCATTACTAACGATAGCCTGTATTTCGGCCTGTTGTCTGTTAATCAACAATATACATCAGCCTTTGGATAAGCCGCCCTTGTTACTGTTGTTTGGAATATTTATCTTGTTCTTTGTTCAGTCCTACTGGATAGCCCTGTTTCCAGACATAACTGAAGGCTTCTGGTTCAGTCACCTTCAATGGATTGCCTATTCCCCGGAAGTTTTATATGAGACTTTCGCTCTAATAAGTTATTCATTTATAACATTCTGTATAACCAGCTACATTATGCTTAGAAAACCTTTGTATTCCCGAACAAATACATTCTCCAAACAGGTCGATTACAATAAGGTAGTATTAATTTTAATACCCCTGATTATTATATTGATGGTATTCACTTCATATATAATGTACGCAACGGGAATCTGTAGAATGGGGGAAGAGACCGTTTATCTTCCACTTCGGCTTGCAGGATTTACTTTCCACATCAGGCTGACACTTCTTCCGGCTTTGATTATACTGCTAATATGGTGCAGCGACAAAAGCGGCAAAAAGGCTCATCTTACTATAGGCATCACCCTGCTGATTCTTCACGGATTCAGCGATTCATTATTAAGGGCATCGAGAGGAAGCCTTTTTATATTATTTATACTACTAACCTTCCTTCTGCTAATAACAGGGCGATTTAACAAACAAAGGGTTTGGCTCACCATTATTGTCCTGTTACTTACAATATTCCTGTGGCCGGTCATTTCCTCGTACCGCCATGTTAGAAAAGCAGATTATGCAAAACCAATCAAAAGCAGCTTCTTTGAAGCGGTAGATGATATATCTTACGGAGAAACCACTTACGCAGAAAAAACAATAGTCGCAATAGAATCAATTATATTCAGATACGGGATGTGTGATCTTCTGCCCATAATTGCCAGTGAACCGGAACCGCTGGGTATGCGAGCTATCAACACTTCAGTTGTAAATTTCTATACACACGATGTTCTGGGCTATTCAACAGACCATATACACAGTTCAGGAACTTCTTTCATTGGATGGTTCTATCTGGTTGGTAGATATCCTTTCGCCATAATCGGCGTCTGCATTTTCACCGGGCTTGCCTGGATATTATGGAGCGCTATCTCAAATATGCAGTTGCTTTCTAAGCCAGTTGCAAAAGCTACGTATTTATTGTACATCCTTGAGCTATGTTGTGGAGGTTCTCTCGATAGAATACATATATATACTCTTGTACTTATAGGCTCAATAGCCGCCTGTGAATATATTATGCGAATGGGCTGTAAGAAACCGAAATTAAAGGTGATAAGATTATGATATACTTACTACTGGCAAGGCTATATGTACGAGTCTTCTTTATAGTTAAGAAGTTGTTCGGCATCAGTCTGGGTGGGCTTGGATTCATCTGCCGGAGGATTAAGCTCGAGCATACGATTAATGTAGAAGGCAGAAAATACTACTTTTACCGCGGCGCCGCAAGCATGTATTCATTACTGATTGCCGGGAAATTTCCCGAACCGCAAACACATCATTTTTTTAGAAAGGTAATACCAAACATCACGAGCAGGATAGGTTTTATTGATGTTGGTGCTGCTGTAGGAGAAATGGTTATAGATGCGGCCGGCTACGATAATGTCGACCGTGTGATTGCATTTGACCCTGATGCCGAACTTGCCAAAGCAATCAGGCTCAGCGCGGCAATAAATGAATACGATAACATAAAGGTAATTTCGAAAGCAGTAGCAGATAAAGTTAAGACAGTAAATTTTAAGTTTAACCGCTACAAAGGGACGAGCGGAAAGATATATGAAGAAGAAAACAGCACGACTGAAAAAACGATTTGCACCACTCTTGATAAGGAAATCGAAGACAACGATATTCCCTATATAGTTTTAATTGATGTTGAAGGAGCAGAGTCTCTGGTGTTAAGAGGCGGCTCTAAATTCATAAAACAACAACGGCCTCTGATAATCTTCGAATATATCAGCGGGGAAGACAACAACTTACCGGAAATAAGAAATATACTCGGGCAGGGATATGAGATATATCGAATGAGAGATGATGGATCGCTGGATCATAATTTGGACAGAACGTGGAATTGTGTAGCTGTTCATAACGAGTCGGTATTCTACCCGATATGCCGATCCGTCATAATCGAATAGATTATGCGTTATTCAGAGCAAATCGATATAAGAGAAGCTTTTAAGATGAAAATATTATTTGTCACCAACAGTGTTCCCTACCCCCCTACCGACGGTGTGAGAATCAAGACATATAATTTGCTGAAACAGCTTTCAAAAAAGCACGAGCTGTACCTGCTGAGTTTTTATCAGAAGGGAGTCGATAGTTTTCGGGAAATTTCAACACATCTCGAGCAGCTCTGCACAATTGTAAAACTGATACCATGTAACAAAAAGAAATTCAGGAATACCGGCGTATTGCTGAATCTTGTCAATCCTTTTGTCAGGAAGCCCTTTTTTACGAAAGAATACAAAAGCGAAGAGATGAAAAAAGCTGTCGAGGGATTTTTAAGAAATAGAGAAATCGATATTATTCATTTCGACACACTCGGAGCCGGTCAGTACATAGAGGCTGTAAAAGATACGGCGGCGGTGCTTTCCCTTAACGACAGCCTGTCATTATCGTATATGGACGAAGCAAGGCTTTATCCTGCGAAAAACTTTATAAAAAAAACAAAGAGTATCATACACTGGCTCGAGGTTTATCACTATGAAAAGGAATTATGCGGGCGGTTTCAAAAATGTCACGTAGTATCGGAACTCGATAGACAATACTTGCACAAGATGAACGGTCAAATTGATGTTGAAGTCATACCTAACGGAGTCGATACGGACTTTTACAGGCCTCTGAGGCTGGAGCAGGAGTATCCATCGCTTGTTTTCGAGGGAGGAATGGGGGGCGGAGCAGCCGACTATGCAATATGGTTTATCGATTATGTTTTAGGACTCGTAAGAAAATCTATACCGGATATAAAGCTGTATCTTGTCGGGAAAAATCCCGATAAAAAACTGTTCAAAATTGCTGCCGAAAACAAAAATATTATCGTTACAGGCTTTGTTGACGATGTTCGGCCTTACGTTGACAGAGCGACGATATTCGTCTGCCCGGTACTGCGGTCATCCGGGATACTGAATAAGGTTCTGCAGGCGATGGCTATGGAAAAAACAGTAGTCGGAACAAACTATAGTTTCTCAGGAATTAAAGGGTGTATAGCCGGAGAGAACATGATAGCAGCAGACAGGCCAAAGGAATTCGCCGACCAGATTGTGCGTTTGATAAAAGACGAGGCAAGACGACGAGTAATAGGTAAAAAAGCACGGCTTCTGGTCGAAAAATCGTATATTTGGGAGGAAGCAGCCAGGAGGATGGAACAGATGTATGGACGCGCCATTGAGAAATTTCACCCTGGATTTTCCGTATGCGCTGATGCACACATAGCCTGCTTTTCGAAAACGGTATGAGTTTAAGTTAGAGGATAATCGATAAGAGCGCTATGCTTTCAGGTAACTTTTATGGAAAGCCGTAAAATATAGGAGAAACGATATGAACATCCTTTTTGTTCAATCATTAGGTGATATCCAATCGATGACCAAGCCATTGCAAACGCAACAACAGATACAGTTTGGCATTTCCTATATATCATCATTTTTGAAAAAACATGGACACAATACAGAGTTAGTGATTCTAAGCAGAAATTCAGACAGAAAAAGCAAAGGCATTTTAAATGAATGTTTGAGAAATTTCTGCCCGAAATTAATCTGTTTTACCGCAGTGGCTACTGAATATAACTTCATTGCAAAAGTGGCTAAACATGTGAAAGATAATCATCCGGACATCTACTTATTGATTGGCGGCCCTCACGCCTCTCTAAAACCGCAGGAGGTTTTATCCGGCGATTTCGATGCGTTATGTGTTGGAGAGGGAGAAAATCCAGCAATTGAGTTAGTGACACAATTAGAAACAGGCAAAGCTGCTTCAGGTATCGCTAATCTCTGGATTAAACACGGCTCAGAAATCGAAAGAAATTCTCCTCGCCCTTTCATTCAGGATCTCGACAGCCTGCCCTACCCGGACAGAGAGATGTGGCTGAAGTGGATTAAGGACGAATCGGCAGTTAAGAATTCGGTTCTGATAAGTCGCGGCTGCCCTTTCTCTTGCAGCTATTGCTGCAATCATGCTTTTAGAAAATTAGCACCCGGCCCTTACGTCAGGTTTAGATCAGCAGACAATATTATAGAGGAAATAAAGCAAGTTATTGCTCGATTTCCAGCAACAAAAGAGATTTTTCTGGAAGCTGAAACTATCAGTTTAAATAAAGAATGGGCTATAGAGTTGTGTGCAAGACTCGAAGAGCTCAATACAACGCTTCGCCAGCCTTTATCCTTTGGAGCGAATATAAGAATTATACCTGGCGCCGATCTGGAAGAGCTTTTCGCCGCGTTTAAAAAGACTAACTTCCACTTTATAAATATTGGGGTCGAGTCAGGCAGTGAAAGAGTACGCCATGAAATACTCAAAAGAGATTATTCAAATGAAGATATTATTAATGCCGCCAAATCAGCCAGGAAGTACGGTCTGAAAATAGCTTTCTTTAACATGGTAGGCCTACCTAGCGAAACGGTGGCAGATTTTAAAGAAACTGTCAAAATTAATCGAACATGCCTACCTGACAAGCATTATACAAGTATTTTCTTCCCATATCCCGGCACCGAGTTATATTCTTTATGCACGCACAGCGGATTATTAAAAAAGCCGCTTGACACAACGATGGAAAGAAAAATAGCCGTTTTAGACCTTCCGGATTTTCCCAAAAAGCAAATACAGAAAAGTTTTATATGGTTTAATTATTATGTCTATAAGGGTTTGAAGCCAAAATACAAGATATTCACCTCTGTTCTCAGGGCGAAGTTAGCATCGAAAAATTATTTGAATTCCCTCTATCGAAAGCTTACCAATCTAATCTTTCTCAGACCAACGAAACGGCACCGAAAGCCTCTTAAAAATCCTTTATCAAATATCTATGGAAAAGTTTTATCCAACTTCCCGAATATTTCAAAACCAGGGCAACAGAAAGGAGCCGCTACTACCCAGAAACTGAATATTCTCTGGATAGGTTCGTCATATAAGAAGGGATTGCTTTATCATTTTGTACAACTGGCAAAAAAATTCAAACAAAGAGGTCATCACATTATTATGCTCTCAAGCCCTGATGAGCAGGTTCCAAGACTAATTGATCAGTTGAGACAAAACGATATTCTGTTATATGAGTCTAACTACATCGACCAAAAATCAATAAAGGGCATTTTCAAAGGTGCAGAGGAAATCAGAAAAATTGTAACTGAAGAAGACATCCAGATAATTCAGGCAAACGGCTTTTATCATTTAATAAAAAGCTATCTGGCATTAAAAAATACATCCTTTGCAGACAAAGCTATCATAGCCACGTACCTACACTCCGTACGTCACGGTTCGTGGCTGGAAATTCCCACAAGAATAATCGGCAGCAAACTGCTGAACAGATTCACAACAATAGCAATTCCCGTATCAGAACAGGAAAGAGATAAAATGATTCATTTCGGGCTGAATGCGGACAAAGCAGTAACCGTTTATAACGCTATAGATTTTGAAACTCTCGAAAAAAGCACGGTAAATGAGGATGATAGTTTAATAAAAAAAATCGACCTTAAAAATGCAAGCGTCTCAACAATAGCCTATTTTGCCAATTTAATCCCAAGAAAAGGACATAAATACCTTCTCTATGCCGCCAAAGAAGTGCTTAAAACTTTTCCAGAAACAAAATTTTTACTTGTCGGTGACGGCACATATAGAAACAGGCTTGAAGCGTTAATCCGGAAACTGCAAATATCACAAAATGTTGCAATCACAGGCTGGCTTGAAAGTAAATTCATACGCCTTATTCTTGCTAATATTGATATAGCTGTTGTTGCCTCTCTTAGCGAAACCTTCTGTTATGCGATTATCGAACCAATGGCTGCCGGTGTTCCCGTAATAACAACTCCCGTAGGTGTGGCACCGGAAATAATCGAAAACAAAAAAAACGGAATTCTTATACCGCCTAAAAACCCAAAAGCCATAGCTGATTCAATCATATATCTTTTAAGAAACAGACAAACAGCAAAACAGATAGGTCTTGCCGGCAAAGAACTTGTTAATAATAAATTCAACATAGATACAATTATAAGCATGCTTGAACAACTGTATTTTGCCGCATTGTGCAATAAGACAAGAAATCCGATAACAAGCCAAAATCCAGCCATCCAGCCTGTCTGCCCCTGTAAAAAACAAACAATATCTGTCGGTCAAAATCTTTCTGAGTAAAAAAATGCATCTTAAATACGAAAGACAAACAAGAGACAGGGACGCCTCCGATTACAATAACTTTATATCACGATACCAAACCACTATCGAAGCAAATCTGCTGCAAAAGCTGTTGCCTGAAAAAGTCAATTCAGTAATTGATGCAGGCTGCGGCATAGGCAGATTTATCGAACTGCTTATCCCAAGAAACAGTTCAAAACAAATGAACGTATTAAAACAATAAGGTTAATATTTATGAATATTGCGATTAATGCACTTTCATCTCGACAAGGTGGCGGGCAGGTATATTTGTCCAATATACTTCGTTATGCTTACAAATACCCGGATATGCGGTTTTACGTTCTCACGACGCGTGAATTTGCACATCTTTATAATTTTGACTGCGTCAATATAATAATGTGCAATATCTCTTCAAATAATATTTTATCCCGGACGATCTGGGAGAAAATTGCCCTTGCGAAGCTTCTTGAAGAATTCAAGATTGATTTGGTTTTTTGCCCGGGAGGGACAATAAATTTCGAGCCACCGAAAGGCTGTAAGACAGCAGTTGCTTTTCAGAATATGCTTATCTTCGATAACAAAAACCGCAGTAAATACCTTCCTAAACTGCAAAGATTAAGACTTTATCTATTGAAAAAAATTTCAAAAAAGAGTTTTCAAAAAGCTAACCAGGTCATATTTCTTTCCGAATACGCCAAAAAAGTCATCGATGAGATTATACCGGACCGAAAGGGACAATCCATAATAATTCCGCACGGTCTCGATGAGAGCTTCAGAACAGCTAATAAAACCGACATACCACGCTGCAGTCAACTGCCTGAAGGCAAATATTTGCTTTATGTATCTGTGATTCATAATTTTAAATCTCACATCGAGGTGGTTCGTGCTTATCATATTTTATGCAATAGGCGCAAAACAGAAGAAAAGCTGCTTTTCGTCGGCCCTGTTTACAAAAGATATGAGAAACTTCTCCGCAGCGAAATAAATAAATTTTCCCTCCAGGACAAAGTCAAAATCATCGGCCAAATTCCATATTCCGATATGCCATCAGTATATCATTATGCAAAAGCTCACATTTTTGCGTCGACCTGCGAGAACTGTCCGAATGTTGTGATTGAAAGCCTGGGTTCGGGTCGGCCAATGTTTTTATCGAATATAAGTCCGATGCCGGAAACTGCAGGCTCTGCGGCGATATATTTTAATCCATATAATCCGGAACAACTGGCCGGTCTGCTGCTTAAATACATAGATGATGAAAAATTTATGACTCAAGTCGCACAAAAAGCCTTCCAAAAAAGCCTGTGCTATGATTGGTCAATAACCGCTGCCCAAACCTTCGATGCCTTCCGCAATTTATTCAACTACAAAACAAAACCACAAGAAATTGGAAGAGAAATTTACCAAAAAATATGAGCAAAACCACAAAAATTCTCGACAGATACCTGTACTCGGACTATCAGGACAACTGGGACATCCATCTTTTCGAAGAAAGAATAAGTAAATATCTTAATCCCGAGTGTACAGTTCTCGACCTCGGTGCAGGTGCGGGCATAACTGGCCTCAATACAAGAGGGCAGGCGTCATTAGTATGCGGCGTAGACCTTGATGAACGAGTCCTTCAAAATCCATATCTTGATGAAGCAAAAATCGCTTCGGCTGAATCAATACCTTATGCTTATAATTATTTCGATATCGTAATATGTATGCACGTTCTCGAACATCTGAGAAATCCCGAAATCGTCTTCAAAGAGGTATACAGGGTGCTTAAACCGGATGGCCTCTTTTTGATAAAGACTCCAAACAAATTTCATTATGCCCCTTTCTTGGGCAGAGCTACTCCTACCTGGTTTCATAAGTTCTACAACAAAATCAGACACAGAGATGAAGATGACACTTTCCCAACTTACTACAAAGCGAATAGTGAAAAACAAATCAAGCGTCTGGCCAACTCATCAGGTTTCTCCATCAAAAGTTTCGAAATAATCGAAGGCCGACCCGAATATCTCAGAATAACCTGGCCAACTTATCTGCTGGGAACACTATATGAAAGAATAGTAAATTCTACAAGTCTGATGCGACACTTCAGAGCGGTAATGTTAGTATGCCTGCATAAAGATAAACGCACTCATCCTGCTGGGTAATCTGCGTAGCAGAAATCAAAAATTGGGGGGATTAACCAATGTGTGGTATCTGTGGATACCAGGGAATATTCAAGAATGGTTTGGTTCAACAAATGGCTGAGCTTATTTCTCACAGGGGGCCGGACGACCACGGCTTCTGGGAAGATGCTGGCCGCCAAGTCGCACTTGGTCATACGCGACTGTCCATAATTGACCTGCGAGCTGAGGGCAGACAGCCTCTCCGAAACGAAACCGGCACAATCTTGCTTATCTGCAACGGAGAGATATATAACTACAAACAGCTGCGAGGCGAGCTGATAGACAAAGGTCATCGTTTTTCAAGTTACTCCGACAGCGAGGTACTGATACATCTTTATGAACAGTACGGCCTGGATATGCTTTCCCGGCTAAATGGAATCTTCGCCTTTGCGATATACGACCGCGAAAAAAATGAATTATTCTGTGCACGTGACCAGCTTGGTGTTAAGCCGTTCTATTATTCACAAACAGCAGACTTCTTTGTTTTCGCATCGGAACTAAAGGCAATCTTAGCTGTCCCGCAAATACCGCTGGACATTGACCCGATTGCAGTGCATAACACTTTGACTTTTCTCTGGTCTCCGGGGCCGGCAACGATGCTTAAGGCTATCAGGAAACTCGAGCCGGGTTTCGCACTGATAGTCAAAGACGGCCGAATAAAACGTCACTGGCAATACTATGACATACCGTACGAAGAGCAGGACAAACTAATTACCGACGAATCCGAAGCAAAAAAAGCTGTGCAGGAAGCGCTGCTTACAGCCGTAAAACGCCAACTGATGGCGGACGTCCCCGTGGGAGCATTTCTGTCGGGCGGGCTGGATTCAAGCAGCATCGCAGCGATGATGAAAAAATTAAGACCCGAAGAAAAGCCCAAATGCTATACAATCTCCTTCGCGAGCGGCAAGGGATACGAAGGAGCCGTAAATGATTTGCCTTATGCGCAAAAAGTCGCACGGCACCTCGACGTGGAGCTCGAAGAGATAGTCATCGATGCCAACATCGTCGATAACATAGAACAAATGATATATATGCTCGACGAGCCCCAGGCGGATATAGCACCGCTGAACATTATGCTTATATGCCAAAAGGCTCGCCAGGACGGTATGAAGGTATTGCTATCGGGTGCGGGAGGAGATGATATATTCTCAGGTTACCGCCGACACCTAGCACTTGTTATGGAACGATACTGGGCGTGGCTGCCGTCATCTGTTAGAAGTCTTCTCAGCAAAGCAGCAAAAAAAATTCCGGTTAAACAGCCTATCGTCAGAAAAATACGAAAAATTCTTGAAAACACACATCTGGACAAGGAAGAAAGGTTAATCGCATATTTCTTCTGGCTTAGTCAAAACAAAACCGTGGAACTGTATGCCGACGACTTTCGCAATGCACTGGGAGAATATAATTGCTTCACACCTATGGAAAAACATCTGGCAAAAATTCCGAACGTAAAAAATCCTCTCAACCGCATGCTTTATTTAGAATCTAAAACGTTCCTGCCGGATCACAACCTCAACTATACAGACAAAACGGGAATGGCCAGCGGCATCGAAATACGAGTCCCATTGCTCGACATTGATCTGGTGAGGCTGTCCACAAGGATACACCCGAACCTAAAACAACACGCAAGGCTCGGAAAATATATTTTCAAAAAGGCAATGGAATCCTATCTACCCCGTGAAGTGATTTACAGGCCAAAGTCAGCGATACCGAGCCCTGTACGAACGTGGCTGCTGGGCGATCTGAAAGAGAAGGTTGCCGATATTCTGTCGCCACACAACATCAGCAAAAGAGGCTGGTTCGATCCGAAAGCGGTTCAAAAACTGCTTAAAGATAACGAAGCAATGAAAATAGATGCTTCATATTCGATTTGGGCAATGGTCTGTATGGAAATATGGGCGGGATTGTTTCTTGACCATTCTTACAGCCAGCCAAGACAAGAAAAGAATTATGCGATAGTTTCACAACAAGGAGCAAATCCTACGAACTTAATCAGGAGATAAATCAATGAATGGTCTTAAAGAGAATGTTAAGCTGCATTGGGAACAAGAAGTATGCGGCTCACGATACGGCAGAGAAGGTTCCAATGAAGCTGTTGACCTGGCAACAATGGCGAGGGAAAGGTACCGGCTGGAGCCATATGTCCCTGAGTTTGCTGATTTTAAGGCTGCAAAAAACAAAAAGATATTGGAAATAGGCATTGGAGGCGGGGTAGATTTCTGCTGCTGGTTAAAAGCCGGCGCGATAGCCACCGGCATTGACCTCGCTGAAGCCGCTATTGAATTGACGAAACAGCGATTGGACAAAGAAGGATTTACTGAAGATGCCTATCGGTTAGCTGTCGGGGATGCCGAGAGCCTTAAATTTGAGGATGAGAGTTTTGATATCGTGTATTCCTATGGCGTGCTCCACCATACACCTGATACAGAAAAAGCTTTTAGTGAGGTTTATCGCGTGCTAAAAAAGGGGGGAGTTTTTAAGGCTATGGTATATCATATCCCATCGATAACCGGATGGATATTGTGGTTGAGGTATTGCCTTTTTACCGGAAGATTCTACAGGCCTCCACGATGGGCAATTTACAGACACCTTGAAAGCCCGGGAACAAAAGCCTATAGCGTTAAGGGAATGCGAGGGCTTCTTGAGAAAAAGGGATTTGTAAATGTTAAACTATATACAAAGCTTGGGTTTGGAGATCTTCTCTTGAACAAGCCGAGCAAAAAATATCAATCTCGCTTCTACTCACTAATCTGGAAGATTTATCCCAGATGGCTGGTTAAACTGTTTGGCGACAAATATGGCTTTTTTCTCTTTATAGAAGCCGGCAAATAGCACAGATTGTTTTTCAATTTCGGCATATTTGATGAAATCAAAACTTTCATATCTGAAACGAATTTTTTCTGCTTATTTATTCAGTAAAAATAGTAACTTAAGCTTCTGGCATACGCCGCTTAAGGCAAACACAATCGACAACACAGATGCCCTCGGCAGGTATTATATGAACTTCAAGGAAAAGGCTCGCTACGGTGGGCCGTTCGATCCGGAAGGCATACCCGTCCTCGATTATAAGGGGGCTGTCGGGCTGCAATATAATCCCAACGCAATCGCCCAGTACGCCTTAGGCTTCTATGACTTTTACCTCGATACAAAATCAGAAAAATTCAAAGAAATTTTTATTAAACAGGCTGACTGGTTCGTGAAAAGTATAAGAATAATTGAAGGTGATATTGGACTGTGGGAATATAAATTCGATTTCGAATACCACAAGGGCTTAAAATCGCCGTGGCGCTCGGCACTGGCACAGGGACAGGGAATATCAGTGCTCGCACGTGCATACGCCATGACAAAAAACGATATTTACAAGCAGACAGCAGCAAAGGCGTTTCGGGCGTTCGAAAAGGAAATCACCGAACCTGGCGGCGTGACATTCACCGACGACAACGGCTATACCTGGTTCGAGGAACTAATCTTTAATCCCCCTACTCATGTTCTTAACGGCTTTATCTGGGCGACGTGGGGCGTATATGATTATTATCTGCTGACAAAAAACCAAAAGGCCCTGCAGTTGTTCAACGAAGCGGTAAGGACACTGGAAGATAATATTCACAGATATGACATCGGATTCTGGACGGTCTATCACCTGCTGCCGACAAGGCTGAAAATGGTCGTCAGCCCATACTACCAAAGACTGCATATCGTTCAGCTTAAGGCAATGCACGGGATAACCGGCAGGGATGTATTCAAAAAATACGCCCAAAAGTGGGAAAAATATTATTCAAAACGGCTCTATCGATATACTGCACTGACTTTGAAATGCCTTTTCAAACTATTTTATTATTAATCTTTTATGAGGGATAAATGTGACTAATCTCGATATACTTTTGATATATCCACCATATACCTACCCTAAGAAGTCGCCGCCACTCGGGCTGGCTTATATAGCGGCTGTTACGGAAAACAAAGGCTACACGGTCAGGATTGCAGATATGTCGGCGACAGATATGAAAATCGAGGACCTCAAAAGGCTCGTCGAGCAGACCCGGCCGAAACTGGCCGGAATATCATTTATGACAAACCAGTTCGCCCAAGCGGTGGCAGCAGCAAAGACCGTAAAAGAAACCGATAAAAATATTCCTGTTATTGCAGGCGGTCCTCACGTTTCGGCTCTTCCCAGAGAAATACTGGGAATGGACTGCTTCGATATCGCAGTTATCGGAGAAGGTGAAATCACAGCTGCGATACTGGCTGAATATTTCG
This sequence comes from uncultured Pirellulales bacterium, assembly GCA_964568365.1. Classification (GTDB taxonomy): domain Bacteria; phylum Planctomycetota; class Phycisphaerae; order Sedimentisphaerales; family Anaerobacaceae; genus CAYLMG01. Next base: position 19,549 of record CAZMQF010000001.1, read on the forward strand.
TCAGCGGCAAAGATTACGACCTGAGCGAAATAAAGGGTATCGGCTATAGAAAGGACGGGCAGATTCATATAAACAAACCGAGGCCGCTGATAGAAGACCTCGATATGCTGCCCTGGCCTGCGTGGCACCTGCTGGAAGTGGAAAAATACGCGGTGCCTGCCACAGGCGGTAATACGGCGGAAACGGTCTTTGCCATCATCAGCAGCAGAGGCTGTCCGAACCAGTGCATCTTCTGTGATTCCCACACAATATTCGGCAGGAAATTCCGGGTTAGAAGCGCTAACAACATCTTCGCGGAGCTGCTTTACCTGAATAAAAAATTTGGTGTAAAACAGTTCGACTTTGTAGATGACACCATAACAGTCAACAGAAACAGGATATTGGAGCTTTGCGGCCTGATGCTGAAAAACAACTGTAACTTCAAATGGATGTGCAACGCAAGAGTCAATACGGTTGATGTGGAAATGCTTTCAAAAATGAAGAGAGCCGGCTGTGTAAGAGTCGAATTCGGAGTAGAAAGTGGCGACCCGGCGGTGCTCAAAAACATAAAGAAGGCAGTGACAATCGAACAGATTAAAAACGCACACACAATTGCAAAACAGGCAGGGGTAAGTATCGGAAGCTTCGTTATGGTCGGCAATATCGGTGAAGACTTCACGTCGATTATGAAAACCAGAAAGCTTCTGGAACAAATCGACACGGACGATATTTATATAGCCATCGCTACGCCATTTCCGGGGACGGAGCTTTACCGAATTGCACAGGAGAACGGCTGGCTGTATGTTACCGACTGGTCGAAATACGTTACCGCGCCGACGTATCTGCCCGGCTATCAACCCATAATGGGGACCGATAAAATGACACGGCAGGAAATCCTAAAAGCCTTTTTCTACCTGCACTGCAAATTTGCACGCAAAAAATTCAGAACCAGATACGGCGCGAACTTTCTGCTCAATAAAAGATTTTACAAGGATAATATTTTTAATATCCGAAGCTTCAAGGACTTCAGGCACAAGATAAAAATGGCAAAAAAAATGGTTGGAAACCTTTTCTAAAAAAATGAAAATCCTGTTTTTCTCACACTATTTTGCACCCGAAGGAAATGCCCCGGCCAACAGGACGTATGAACACTGCAAACTCTGGGCACAAGAGGGACATGATGTTACCGTCATCACCTGCGCACCAAATGTTCCCAAGGGTATAGTTTACCCGGGTTATAAAAACAGATTGCTTAAGCGAGAGATGATGGACGGCATCAGAGTACTTAGGGTCTGGACATATATAGCTGCCAACAAAGGAACAATGAAACGGATAATAAATTACCTGTCGTATATGTTCAGCTCAGTATTTTTTAGCCTTTTTTCAAAAAAACCTGATGTCATTATAGCCACGTCGCCGCAGTTTTTCTGTGGCTGGGCAGGTCTTATAGCAGCCAGTTTGAAAAATGTTCCCTTCATCCTGGAAGTGCGCGATATCTGGCCTGAATCCATCGCAGCGGTCGGAGCAATTAAAAACAAAAGGACATTGCGAATGCTCGAACGTCTGGAAACAAAGATGTATAAAGCGGCCGAGCATATCATCACCGTCGGCGAAGGCTATAAGAAGAAACTGTTGGAAAAAAACGTTCCCGAGGAAAAAATCACCGTGATACCCAACGGAATTGACCCGGAAATTTTTCAACCGACACAGCCGAAGAGGCAAATAATCCAAAAACACAACCTCGAAGGCAGATTCGTATGTTCCTACATCGGGACAATCGGAATGGCCGGCGGACTTGAGGTCGTCATCGAAACTGCAAGAGAGCTAAAAAAACAAAACGACAAAGGCTTCGTCTTTATGCTGGTCGGTGACGGAGCTGTAAAAGAGGGTCTGCAACGAAAGGCGGCCGAAGAAAATATCGACAATATAATCTTTACCGGCAGAGTGGATAAAGAACTTATACCTGATTACCTGTCGGTTTCTAATGCCTGCCTGATTCACCTCAGGAAAACCGAACTGTTTAAGACGGTTCTTCCTTCAAAAATCTTCGAGGCCTGTGCGATGGCAAAACCGATAATCCTCGGCGTCGAAGGTTTTGCAGCCGATTTTATAAAAAAGGCAAAAGCCGGCATCTGCATAGAGCCGGAAAATCCGAAACAACTGCTCGATGCGGTGAAAAAACTGTCACAAAATCCCGACCTTTGCCGCAGTCTCGGCAAAAACGGTCGGGAATTTGTTATAAAAAACCACAACCGCAAAAATCTTGCGGCAGAATTTCTTGCACTGATTGATTATACTCACAGGCAAAAACATCCCCTGCCCACACGTTGTGACGCAACGCAGCAGACAGGAGGCAGGGCTAAAGAAGAGCCTGCAATGAACTGCGGGGCTATATATCAATCCAATCAACACATCACTCATTGACAATCCACCGGTAAATCTATAATCTATTGTATATGATTCGGATTTCTCATATTGCGGTTATATTCTGTCTGATAGTACTGCTTACCGGCTGCAACGAGAATAAGCCCCGTGAAAAACCCGTCTGGGAAGACGTAAAACTCGGCGACCTCGCCCCCGCCGGCCAGAAGCCGCAAATACAGCGACTGGATTCCATAAATTTCCAAGTTAATATCTTCGAAATACCGGCTGAAAACAACGTCAAACTGGACGAGATTTCAAAAATCCTCTACACTCAGCCATTCAGATTCAAACACTTCAAAGCCTTCGGTGCCAACTCATTTTCAGTCAGCTTCGGCAGAACAAGTTTGGGCAACCAAATCTTCGATATGCTTTCAGAAGCCGGCGCCAGAAGAGTCGGCTCGACAGTTATATTACTTTCCGACGGTCAGTCTGACGACCTGCCGATTACCAGACTATTCGACAGAACAAGCATTTACTATACTTCAACCGACGGTTCAATCAAGACAGAGACCATCGGGCCTGGCCAGCTTGTACTGCGAATGAAGGCGCAAAAAATTCCGGCCTTAAGAGGCGTCTGCAACGTCAGCTTTGTGCCCGTATTCCCCTCGCCGTTAAAACAGCTAATCACGAAATCATCCGACAGCTCAGCATCCAATGATACGTTCTTTGAGTCCTGTAGTTTCAGCCTGAAAATGAGCCCGGGTGACTTCATATTTCTAAGACCTCTGCAATATATCAGCCACCAAAACTCATTAGGCAGTCTGTTCTTCAGCAGAGCCGCTGCGAGACCATACGTTGTCAGTTTCCTTATCATCTGTACACATATTAGTGATTGAGCATATATGTCCGACGCAACAGTTATACTCACAAGATGTGAAGATTATAACCACACGAAAATATCACACAACCTGCAAAGGCATTTTGAGCTTCTTGGCGGCCTGCAGAAATTTGTCAAACGAGGTGACAGTGTCCTGCTAAAACCGAATTTTATCGCTCCGCGCTCGGCACGTCACGCGACACAAACTCATCCCGCTGTTATAATCGAGACTGCGAAACTGCTGAAAGATTTCGGCGCAAAACCATTCGTTGCAGACTCGCCCGCCTGGTCAAACGTCGAGAACTGCATCAAAAAACTCAAACTCCAGGAACCCCTGAAAAAGCTCAACGTCCCATATAAACAGCTAAACAGGGCCAAAAAATGCAAAATCGGCGACAACACCGTCGGGATAAGCTCGCTGGCACTCGATGCAGATGTAATTATAAACATGCCGAAATTCAAATCACATCAGCAGCTTGTTGCAACCTTCGCTGTCAAAAATATGTTTGGGACTGTCTGTGGAAAGAGAAAGCCAATATGGCACTTTAGAAAGGGCAAAGAGCCGGAAAAGTTTTGTCACTTTCTTATAGATATTTTCAAATACCTCAATCCCGCTTTGACGATTATAGACGCCGTGTACGTGATGGACGGCGGCGGTCCAATCCGAGGCAGAAGCAGGCCTCTGGGCTATCTTATCAGCGGGACAGAACCCATCGCACTCGAAATCGTCTGTGCAAAGCTGATAAACCTCGAAGCCGACGACGTGCCTATTATCAAAACCGCAAAAAGTATCGGTTTCGGCTGCTCGGTTTTCAAGAAAATTGAAATTCTCGGTGACGGCTTACCTGAAAAACCATGCACCGATTTCGAACTGCCAAAACTTATCCCGATAAGATTTTCCTTCGCACACATCTGCAGAAGTATTGCAAAACAAATTGTTCTGCTTGCCAAATCAGGCATTGGAAAAAATAAAAACAATCGATAAAATACTCTTCGAAATGAAGAAAGAAAAAAACAAACCTGCCCAAAAAACTAAAACTCGTTTCTATTTAGCCGCCCTTCTCGTCGTAATAATAGCCTCGCTTTTTGTCTATACCTACCGGCAGCAAATTGAATCCCTCTTCACAAATGCGGAACGCGACATAGAGGCGCAAAGGCTGTCAGGACAAGAATGGGCCAAGCGAATTGAGCTGCCGGGACTGCCGAATTTCCATAAGGTCTCGGATGAGCTGTACCGGGGAGCTCAGCCGACAAAACAGGGAATAGAACAACTGAAAAAACTCGGTATTAAAGCAATCATAAACCTGCGCTCATTTCATTCCGACAGAGACAAAATAGCCGACAGCAACTTTGTGTACGAACATATTTATATGAAACCCTGGCATCCGGAAGATAAAGAAATCATCCGCTTTCTACAAATAGTAACCGATGAATCCAATCATCCTGTCTTTGTCCATTGCCAGCGAGGGGCAGACCGGACAGGCACGATGTGCGCAATTTATCGAATCATAGTGCAGGGCTGGGGTAAACAGCAGGCAATAGAAGAAATGACCAAGGGCGGTTTCGGATTTAATAAATTTTACATAAATTTAATAAAATACACCGAGCAATTAGACACCGAAAAAATTAAACAGTCCGTATATACACCGACAACCACTAATTAGACAATCCGCATTCCAATCCACTATAAAAACCACCAACGATATGACCTTTGTTTAATTTTCACATGCAAAAAAACACAATCAATCAAGATTATACAGATGTTAATACTGAAATTATCCTGTCTCTGTCGGACTGGCTGAATTCCTGTCCGTAAAATCTGATAAAAATCTCTTTTCTCATTTGCTCTTCGGTTATACCGGGACGGCTGTTATAAATGGAGCTGCGAACGATTTGCTTTGCGGCGTCATACATAGAGCAACCCATAATCAATCGCTGCTCGCCGGTTTTCTGCATCATTAATTTTCGAAACAGGGCGGCAATCTCAGGATGAGTGTCATTCATTATTCAACTCTTTATAAAGCTGTTCCAAACCCAACTCTCGAATCCATTTATCGATATATTTCAAGTCTAAACCATCCGTCGCTTCAATCAAATTCTTTACATCTTTCAACTGCATTTCAGAACGAGTGTCTTTTGCCCAAATCAGCTTGGATATAACCAAATCTTCCGGCGAGGTAAGCCACACAGGAAATTTTTCTATCAGAACCTGCTTTCTGCGAGAAAATTCAGCTTGCTGATATGCTGCGGACTTTTTAATAATAAAATCAACCTTGACCATATATTGATTTTGTATCAGATTGAACATCCCCTGTCGCAAAACTTCCTTTTGAATCATTTCTTTATTTATGTAGAAGTCGTCCTGAAAAAGAGCGACAAATCGGTCAACATCTTTCTGCTGTAATTCTATTACAATATCTATATCCCTTGTCATTCGCGGTATAGAATAATAATTAGCAGCAATCGAACCGGAAACCATATAAGGTATATCCGCTGTGTTTAAGCGGCTGGTAACCATTTTCAGCACCTCAAGCTCTTCACTCATACGCAAGCCTCATTTATTACAAGCTTCGAAACCAAACGCCGGTAGCATACCAAATCACTGCACCCGCAGCAAGACAATCCTGCGGAGCTTCTCGCCGCCAAACTCTAATCTCTTAGCGTTGACGTAAGGACATTTTTTAGATAATATTATTTTTATGCGAACTAAAAGTAAATCCTTAAACCAGATACAAACTGCAGACGGAGAGTCACGAGAGACGATAAACATCCTCGGTATTGAGACAAGCTGTGATGAGACGGCGGCGGCGGTTGTTGCGGACGGCAGAATTGTCAAGTCATCAGTAATCGCTTCGCAAAACAAGCTGCATGAAAAATACGGCGGAGTTGTCCCTGAAATCGCTTCCCGCGCTCACATTGAACAAATATACCCTGTAATAAGCGAGGCAATGGAACAGGCGAAAATAACACAAGACGAAATCGATGCAATCGCAGTTGCTAATCAGCCGGGACTGACCGTCGCACTTATAATCGGTGTCACTGCTGCCAAGACCCTGAGCTTTGCCTGGGATAAACCTCTAATCGCCATCGACCATCTGCACGCACATATGCAATCAGCAATCCTATCCGAAGCAAATATCAATCTGCCCGCTGTTGCACTAATTGTTTCCGGCGGCCATACAAGTCTTTATGACTATAAATCGCCACTTGAGCCGAAACTTTTGGGCTGTACGATAGACGACGCAGCAGGAGAAGCGTTTGATAAAGTTGCTGCGATATTAAAACTGCCCTACCCGGGAGGGCCGGCAATAGAAAAAATCGCAAAAAAAGGAAATCCCGAAGCGATAAAATTTCCCCGCTCAATGCTCGGCAAAGACTCGCTGGATTTTTCTTTCAGCGGCATTAAAACCGCTGTCCTTTATTACTGCAGAGGCCAGGATATGAAAGGTGAAAACAAGGTCGATTCGATGAGCAAAGAGCAAATTGCCGACATCGCAGCTTCTTTTCAGGCAGCGGTCGTCGATGTTCTCGTCGAAAAAACAAAACTGGCAGCAGAAAAGACAGGGGCTGAAACAGTCCTGCTGGGCGGCGGCGTCGCTGCAAACTCGAGTTTAAGAGGAAAGCTGCAAAAAATGTGCAATGAGCTGAGGCTGGCAGCTAAACTTTTCACTGCTGCTAAACAATATTGCACCGACAATGCGGTTATGGTAGCCTCTTTAGCGTATCATAAATACAAGGCAGGGGTTTTTGCCGACTTAACAGTTGAACCGAAAGCTCATAGTGAATAAAAAAGTGTAGAAATGGATGCCGAACAACTGAAGAAATTATTAGAACAGGTCAAAGACGGCCAAATCGATATCAACGAGGCGGTGGAAAAGCTACGCCATTTGCCGTTTGAGGATTTGGGCTTTGCCAGAATCGACCATCACAGGCAGCTCCGCAGAGGATTTGCTGAAACAATCTATTGTCCCGGCAAAACAGCTGAACAGGTTGCCGAAATCTTTTCGAGGATGGCTGAAAAGGGCGGCAACATCCTCGCTACCCGTGCAACAGAGCAGGTCTATGAAGCTGTTGCGAAAAAGATGCCAAACGCACGATACGAAAAATTGGCAAAAGCTATCATCCTTGAGCAAAAGCAGCTAACGCAGAGTAAGAATGCGATACCTATTGTCACCGCAGGTACAGCCGATTTGCCCGTGGCAGCCGAGGCGAAGGTTACCTGCGAAATTATGGGCCAGAAGACCGAGCTTATCTGTGACGTAGGTGTGGCTGGACTGCACCGAATTGTAAGCAGCCTGCCGAAACTACAAAATGCAAACGTCATTATCGTCGTAGCCGGTATGGAAGGCGCATTGGCCAGCGTTGTAGGCGGACTTGTAAGCTGCCCTGTGATTGCCGTACCTACAAGCGTCGGTTACGGAGCCAGCTTCGAAGGTCTGAGCGCTCTTTTGACGATGCTGAACTCCTGCGCCGCGGGTGTCAGCGTCGTTAATATCGACAACGGATTTTCTGCCGGCCTTACCGCAACATTAATAAACAAAAGAATCGAACAAAGGAACGATTAATATGGAAATAATCGAGACCATACCAAAACTGCAAACGAGAAAACCCGACGCCCACAAGGGCAACTTCGGCAAAATATGTATCATCGGCGGCAGTATTGGTTTCAGCGGAGCTGCAGCCCTTGCAGGACGTTCCGCTCTGCGAGCAGGCGCTGGGCTGGTGCGTGTAGCTGTGCCAAAATCCATCCTGGCTATCGTCGCTTCAATCGAACCATCCTATACAACTATTGCACTTGCGGAAGATAACCAGGGACGAATATCAAAAAAGGCAATCAACCAAATCTTAACTGCTGTCGAGGAAAATGACGCCCTTGCCTTCGGCCCGGGTGTCGGTGTAGGCGGTGAGCTGCAGCAAATCCTTTATACTCTTATCACTCAGCAGGAAAAACCGATAGTGATTGATGCCGACGGCCTGAACAACCTTGCAAAAATAACAGATTGGCCTGAAAAACTAAAAGCAAACCTGATACTTACGCCCCACCCCGGCGAAATGAAAAGATTGTGGGCCGGTCTTTTCAGAGAACCTCTGCCGTCAGACCGTCAAACACAGTCTGTAAAATTAGCCGAGCGTACCGGAACAATCGTAGTATTAAAGGGTGCAGGTACAATCGCAACCGACGGGGAAAAAGTGTATATCAATAAGACGGGCAATCCCGGTATGGCAACTGCCGGCTCAGGTGACGTCTTGACAGGCTGTATCGCAGCACTTACAGGACAGGGGCTGAGCCATCTTGATGCCGCTATCCTCGGAGTTTACATACACGGCCTGGCTGGTGACATCGCCTCTCGAAACAAAGGACAAATCAGCCTTATTGCTACCGACATAATCAACGCGTTACCAGAAGCTTTCCAAAAACATCAAAGTTAAGTTGAAGAGTTACGAGTACTTTGTAACTCATACAACAAGTAAAATCCGAAGTGCTATCTTGTTTTAATTGTTATTGAATCGGATTCGAGAGCTGGTGCATTTGCCTTGAGGGTAACCGTGCCCTGCTGTTTAGTTGACTGCAGGATAAGCAGTCCCCTGCCGTGCCAGGTCGAATGGAAGGCTGCCTGATGGGATTCGTGGCTGTTCGAATCCGCGTTACCTACCCCTATGATTCTTGCAGGTCCCTGAACCTCGAATGTCACCGGAACCTGAGCGTCCGGAACAAGAACACCTTTAGCATCGACCACGCGAAATTCAATATGAGCTATGTTCCTGCCGTCAGCGATTAACTGTTTTGTATCCGCCAGCAGCTCAATCCGCTCAGCTTTTCCCGCTGTGTGTAAACTGTACTCGCAAACCGCCCTGCCGTTACGCCTGCCGACGGCTTTTAACGTGCCGCTTTCAAACGGCACCGGCCAGCTTAGCGTGCGTCCCCTGGCGTCACTACTGGTTTTGGAAGACAAAGAGCTGCCATTCAAAAATAACTCCACCTCATCGCAGTTCGTATAACAATACACCCTAACTTGTTCACCTTCCGGCCAGTTCCAGTGCGAGTAAATCGCACGCCGGCTCCGGGACGAAGGTCCACGTCTCTCTGTCCCTGTTCTCCCTCGACAGGCTAAATAAACCATCGGCTCGTCTGTCCAGATGCTCTGGCGAAACCAGGCCTGCGGTTTTTTGAAGCCGCACAGGTCACACAAGCCCCGAGGCCAGGACCTGTTAGGCCAGGCGTCTGCTTCGCCTAAATAATCGATACCCGTCCATATAAATTGACCTGCAACATAATCATTGTCTTCCACAGCTTCCCAGGCAGACAGTGAGCTGCTGTTCTCACTGCCTATAATACATCGGCTGGGATAATCGTTATGGTCTTTTGCATAACGTCCTTCCTGATAATTATAGCCTACGACGTCAAGAAGCTGTGCAAATCCAACAATATTGGAAACCGATACATCCGCCAGTCCCGCTGTAACCGGCCGGGTGGTGTCCAGCCCTTTAACTGCCTTGACCAACGGTCCTGCATATTTCGTCAGATTTTCCGCTGGTGGATTGTTAGGCTCATAACGCTCGCCCAGAGACGGATGAGAGAAAGGGTCATTGGGATAATCAACTTCATTTCCGATGCTCCAGAGAATAATCGATGGATGATTGCGGTCACGTCTGACCATATCCTGAATATCGCGTACCGACCACTGCTCAAATACCTTGTTATAACCCGCTCTACCGGCAGTTCCCTGATTGCGGCCCTCAATCCATTTGTTCTTACCCGGCGTGAACTCATCAAATGCCTCGTCCATCACAACAAATCCCATCCGGTCGCACAAATCCAGAAGCTCAGGTGACGGCGGGTTGTGGCTCGTTCTAATTGCGTTGACACCGATTTGCTTCATTAATTCCAGCCGGCGCTTCCACATTTTTACAGGCACAGCGGCACCGACACAGCCGGCATCATGATGGAGACAGACACCTTTGATTTTGATATTTTTACCGTTCAGGAAAAAACCTTTATCCGGGTCAAAGCGAAACTGTCGGATGCCGAAAGGCGTTATTGTGCTGTCAACAATTTCAATACCTGATTTTATCGTGCTTTTCAGCTGATACAGATACGGTGACTCAATGTCCCAGAGCCGGGGGGCACTGATATAGAGCTGATGGGTAATAACTTCTTTTTCTCTTTCGGAAAGGGTATACGATGTCGTTTGGCTGGCAACAATTTTGCCCTGTTGATTAATGACCTCTGATTGAAGCTGAAAGATTCTTTGGTCTTTGTCATCGTTATCGACCGTCGTTTCAATCTTAATTTCCGCTTTCGATTGTTCAATAACAGGCGTGGTTACGTAGGTTCCCCAATACCCAATATGCAGCGGGTCCGTTATTCTCAGGCGGACGTTGCGATAAATACCGGAGCCGGTGTACCAGCGTGAATCGGCGAACTGCGAATGGTCCACACGTACGGCGATAACATTCGTCTCGGGAGCGAAGTTTATATATTCAGTTAAATCATATTGAAAGCTTGAGTAGCCATAAGGCCTTTTTCCAAGATAATGGCCGTTAATCCAGACCTCCGAGTTGTTGTATATGCCGTCGAATTCTATTACAATGACTTTATCTTTCAGTGACGAATTTAGCTGAAAGGACTTACGATACCAGGCTACACCGCCGGGCAAAAAGCCGGTTCCGCTCGCATAATCCGAACTGTAGGGCCCTTCAATGCTCCAATCATGAGGCAAATTTAACCGCCGCCAGCCGCTATCGTCGTATCGGGGATTTATTGCTTGTTTTAAATCGCCCTTGTGAAATTTCCAGTCAAAACCAAAATCAATTTCTCTTCGGCTTTTGTTTATACTCTCGGCAGTATTAATACAGCCGCTCATAACAAGCAAAACGCCGATAAGAACCGCTTTCCATTTTTCAACATCGATTTTTCCCATGCGATACCCTCAAAAAATGTGTTTTCTTTTCCCGCCGACCTCAAGGAAGCAACTTCAACGGAGAGGGCGGGATTCGAACCCGCGGTCCCGACTAATCGGGACACCGGTTTTCGAAACCGGCTCCATCAGCCGCTCGGACACCTCTCCAAATCTTCAGCTAACATCTCAAAATAGGCACGTTGAGACTTTGAAACTGCTGTATAATATAATAAATCAAGAGTAATAAATAAAAAAGCAAAAACTTGTGCCGTACTCAGAACAGGTTTTTGATTTTCAAAAGGGACGTTTTCTGCTAAAATTCTATGGCTTGTTAAAAATGCTCTGGAGCTTTCGAAATGTATATAATACCAGCGATAGACCTGATAGACGCAAAATGTGTAAGGCTGATTCAGGGCGAATACAACCGCCGGATTACATATCAAAAAGAGCCTTTCGAGCAGGCCAATCAGTTCATCTCTGATGGTGCGAAATGGCTGCATATCGTTGACCTTGAGGGCGCAAAACTCGGCAAACCCGTAAACACAGCGACAATCGCCCAAATTGCAGAACTCGGCAGGCTGAAAATAGAAGTCGGCGGCGGAATAAGAAAAGAGAGCTCAATAAAACAGCTGCTCGACATCGGGATTCAGAGAGTGATAATAGGCACAAAGGCGGTAAGTGACTTTAAATGGTTCGCCGCAATGGCAGAAAAGTTCAGCGGCAAAGTTGCCCTTGGGCTGGACGCCCGCGGCTCGAAGCTGTCGACAAACGGCTGGACGAAAGAGCACTCACAAACTGTGCTCGAATTCGCAACCAAGGCAGCAAAGTTGCCTCTCGCCGCTATAATATATACTGATATAACAAAGGACGGTATGATGGCAGGGCCAAATCTTGAAAGGACAAAGCAAATCGCCGATGCTGTGGATATCCCTGTTATCGCATCAGGCGGTGTTAATAACATCGAAAACATAAAAAAACTGAGCCAATTAGGCGGCATCGAAGCTGCAATTATCGGCAGAGCTTTATACGAAGGGACATTGAGGCTGGCTGATGCAATAAAAGCTGCTGAAGCCAGAAAGTAAACTAATTCACTGTCATAAATCGGCGTAGCAGGCAGCTGCCTCAAGGTCATTGATTCAGCATTAGTACAGTTGTATAAAATCAAGGGACTCTATCGTAAATGAACACATCCTTTATCTGGCCGTCAAAGTAGTATTTGTTACTGCCTGTATCCATCGCAAAGCCGATGCGATAATTCTTGCCGGCTACATCAGCTTCTGTAGCCGAATAGCTGGTTGAACCTTGCGGAACGTCGTCTACATATAGTTGGGCCGTGCTTCCATCAAATGCAACGGTGATTTTCTGCCACTGCACCAAAGTTACATAGACACCGGTTCTCCAGAAGCCCACATTCTCCAGTCTGACAAGAATCTCTCCATTGTCAAGGCCGAAACCGCTGCCCTCGAAGCCGCCGCCTCTTTCGTCAGTGGAATCAAGAACGGCCTCGTAATAAGTAACATTATCCGAGGTGTCCGGATAAATCGAGGCTTCAAGAACACGCTCCAGACCATTTTTAACTCCGGATTGAGCTTCTGTGGTTGAACCATCGAAAATCTGCGGAGCATTGTAATAGAATACTCCGATAACGTCACCGGCTCTGCGAATTTCATTGTCCACTTCAGCCTGAGTCAAAGCGACGTTATAGAAACGAATATCCTCAAGGTCACCCGCGTACAGTCTGTAGTCTCTGCCGACATACAGAGCCTCCGCCTGAGTGTAGTCATTCGAGCCAAGTACATCACCAGGAACCAGTGTTATTGCTGATGTATCTTCAGGCGCTCCTCCATTTACATAAAGTGCGCCCTGACTACCGTCGAGGGTCACTGCAATATGCGTCCAGGAACCAGTCGGTATAACAGAAGTAGATATCAGTCCCTGAGTTGTTCCACCGGAAGTGATAGTAAATTCTGCATAACCTCCGACAAGGGCAAGGTGCAGGTATTCAGTTCCTGAGCTGCCCATAAACAGCAGGGGTGAACTTGTATTATCAGTTGGCTTGACCCACAGACCGAAGCTTCCGTTCGATAAATCACAAAGACTGCGGTCCAAGACCACATACTGGGTACTTCCATCCAGCCGCAAAACCTGGCTGTTCATAGTTGCATCATAGACTCGCTGAGGGCTGCCGCGCAGAACCGCGTGTTGGGCACCGAACTCATCCCAGCAAACATCACCTTCCGCCTCTTCGATTCGATAGGAAGCTGCCAGTCCCCGAGGCTTTGCCTTTGTATCTACATAATAGGGTATATACCAACCACCCCATGGGACATGTGCAAAGTGAACGCCATCAGAAAGAGACTCCGTCATCGAATAATCATAATCGAGGATGGCAGTATTTGAAATAGTACCCCCTTCCGGCAAACAACTGCCGCGGGCTATAGCAAAATCCTGAATTCTTGTTGAACCTCTAAGATGTGCATAATCTTCGACAACTCCGTTTTCCTCGACTATTGCACTATCTTCTACTATCGCACGGTCGCGAACCTTTGCGTAGTTGCGAACTATTGCGTTATCCATTACGACTGAAGAACCTGAAACTGTCGCATAATCTTGAACCGTGGCGTTACCTTTTATGACGGCATAATCTTCTATCCGGGCGTAGTTATAAACCTTGGCGTTTCCGAGGACCATCGAATTAGGGCCCACGTAAGCAGTACTATTTACTGTTGCGGTACTGTCCTTCCAGCCGCCTCCTTGCGATGGAGGCAGGTAAGAGCCAGTCCCCTTGGTCCAGCCGAGCTGGTTAACGGCAGGTGTTGCGCCTTCAATCCTTACTTCATATGCGTAATGCAGGCGGTCAAAACACTTATCAACCGGCAATCTGTTATCCGTCCATTCCAGGTTCAGAGAAGTATCGGTTGGTGTCGGTACAACAACAAGATATACCTTTATTTCAGATGGAGTTAGGACCATCGAACCGGTTTGGCCGTTATCAAATATGTCACTGTAACGGACATCATCATTGCCGTCAACCGCAAGTAAGCTCCATCGCCAGTCTTCCGTACTACCCAGAAGGTCAAAACCCTGCAGTTCTACTGTTACCGTAGTAGAATTTGGTTCCAGAACGTGAGACATATACGCAAAACGTTCCGGCGACCTTTCAAACGGACATCGCCACCAGCCTGGCTTATCCGGGCACGGAATCAAATGAGAGCCGTTTATATATTTATACCAAGCCTTGTCATTACTGGTGTTCCAGAGCATATATTTCAGTGAATCGCCGTAAGAAAAATCCAGTAAAGGCCAATGTCTCATTCCGTTGGCAACTACATCACCAAGGTCATCTGATGGTGAAAGTGCTGCAGCAATCTTTTCATAAACTGTCTGCTCTTTCGGCGGTACTTTCCAGATATCGGCAACTATATCGGGCAGTCCAAGCTCCGAGCCAAAATCCTGTAACGCATGATGGATTCTATAGTCGGCATAGATGAATTTACCATGGTCCTGTCGGAAATTGCTTGCCTCGAATATTTTATCCTCCAAAAAGCCGAGGTCCGTAAAAAGCTCTGCATAGTGATAATTGCGCATCTGTCGCAGCCAGTTTGTATGAGATTCCCAGTGACCACCCGTCAAATAACCTAACTGATGTCCCTGTATGCAATGGCCAAATTCGTGCGGCATAGGATTTTCCGAACCTTCATCGAGTAAGCCCCAGCCGTTAATACCAACGTGCATAAAACCATTCCATCCGCCAGCCCAAAAACCATCGTACCAGGTTACATGATTTACCTTATACCTGTTGCCGTCACGGCGCCACAAGTCGAAGCTCTCGAAAGGCTCATCATAAGGGAGCTTTTTACAATATACCTGGTAGCTTTCTTCCATCATCCGAAGGGCCCTTCTGCCCATAACTGCCGGATTAAAGGATGCATATCGTACATAACTTTGAGGTGACCACCAGAAAACCGCATGCTTGGATTCCATATAGCTGCAGTCATCAATCGTTTCGCCTTCTCCGGTATTTACATTCAAATCCCAGTTAATCAGTAACACATCATCCGGAAGATCACCGACTTCGACGTAATCAATAAAAAATTGCTGACCACTGCCCGAATTGCCCAGCGGCTTGATTTCTAAATCAGTAAGTGAATCTCTCCACCATACCACCAGCCCAAGATCCAACCGGTAAGTATGCCATTGGCCGTCCTTCGGAATAAATGAGGTGGGAATGGTAAATACCCGGCCCGAATAATCGAAGCCGCTATGTGTCGAAGTGCCAAAATATATGATGATATCATCATCAAATGACTCCGGCACCTTAATCCTTATTTGCAGATAATCAAAATAGCCGAAATCCAGGTCCAGACCTGAGAAACCTGTCTTTTGCACCCTGGGCGAAGCTGCCGAGCCAATTCCTGTCAGATAACCGCTTTCTGATGACAGTCCTGTTACATCCTCGCCTGTCCAATCTTCAAGGTCTCCCGGAGTACTCCATTCCCCTAATACGGCAGCGTTCATTAATCTATCCGCAGGGTCGATAATTATAAAAACCCAGTTTACCGGCGGAGTAGTTGTGGTAAAGCTCCACGTATCGCCCTTCCATATTCTGCCCTCGTTGACCTCATCAATCCGCCAGAAGTATTCAACGCCCACATCCAAAACACCCGGACAGTAAGTGGCTGACTGCCGATTACCCTTGAAGACATTGTCAGCCTCATCCCTCCAGTCATTTGCCACAATGGCCCAATCTGCAAAATTGACATTATCGTCACCGTTGAGGTCCGCAGACGGCAGTGAGTCAACAGGTGGATCTAAAAGCCACTGTTGTGCCACTAACCAAATATCATTACAATCGACGTCACCATCATGGTCAACATCACCGGCTGGTCGGCTTGCGTTGCTGACAGCAGCTTCGTCATTGCCAAAATACACATCATGTGAGCCTGCAACTCCCGAAGCAGTCCAGCTAAGTATCAAATCAGGCTGTACAGAATCATGACCGTCATACGGGTCGGGCTCTTTGGCCTTGCCGCTCTCGGTTACAAAATTCCACACATCTCCTTCCCAGACAGTAGGCTCATTGACTTCATCTACCCGCCAGTAGTATGTCTGATTAGTCTCAAGCTGGCCAACTTTACAGACAGGATCGCTTTCAATATACAAATCAACATTCGGGTGACTTTCCAGGGTTGCATCGATTACGTCTTGCTCATTGGTACCGATGAACACCCGGTGACCGTTGACATCCTGTGTATAATCTCCGCTTGTCCAGCTAAGCTGCACGTTTACGGAAGCATCATCTTCTCCTATGGAAGGATTCGGGCTTCTTGCGTATTGTACATCCCCATAAGTCAGGGTAAAATCATCAAACGCAGCGTAACCGGTCGTAACATCGTAGGTAACCTGCTCCAGTCCGACCTGCAGTGGCAATCCATCCATATCACTGCGCTCTTGTGGCGAACCCGAAAGCTCAGTCCAGCTTGTACCGTTTGAACTGTATTTGAAGTGGAAAGTGTTACCTGCTCGTTCAAGCTGGAGGTATGGGCCGGTGTCCGTACAGCGGTCGGCAGGATAAGTCTGGCCGAACTCCGCCTCGACGCCGTCGTCGATTGTCCGTCCCATATTCCCGACCCACGTCGGAAAGTAAACCATTGCAACAAAATCTTCGTCCGCTCCGGCGTCGCCAATATCAGCAACTCTGGCCATAATCGAACAGTCGTTGTGATAAACATGCGGAGGGGGACAGCCGGCAAATTCCGTGACTGTGACCGTGGCGATGAAATCGCCTTCAACTACTTTGTACAAGAAAGGCCCGAGCGTAGCGAAGGGTGGGTCCCACGTTCCTCCGGTTGACTGAATGTAAAGCTGGCCTGCACGGTCTATCGAGGCATTAAGCTCATCGACCGTCTCTCCGGCACCGAGACCTACGAAGCCGTCCCAGCCTGTGCCGGCCGCTCCGTCGTTAAGATAGTCGTGAGGTATCTCGAAATTATCTGTAAATACCTCCGCTGTTGACTGAGATACAAAAAGCAAAAATAACGATGATAAAACGACAAAAGCCTTCATTATAATCTCCTTCAACCTTTATAATTATTCAGTGGTCGTAAAACTCCAGACAACGCCGTTACCGGCAATAACATCATTACTGTCAGTCAGCCCATCTATCCGCCAGAAATATAATGTTGCCGGATCAAACGGTGATGGAGGTACATAAGTTATTCCGCTCTGCCTGCTTACCCTCTCAGGTGACGTATCAGTTGCATTTGCTACTGTATCATAGTCGATTCCGATATAAACATCATGCTTAACCGCAGCTGCTCCTGCTATCCAGCTCAGACTTGTATTTACAGATATGCCCGTACTATCCTGAGCAGGAGTTGGATTCTCCGCCCTGCCACCGTAATACAAGGCCTGTACTCCATTAGAATCCATCGCATAATCGAACACTCGAACTTCATCCATATAACCCTGGTAATACGCATCACCGCCCCAGTTACTTCTGCCGATATAATTTGCCGTTCTTGCAATATTATTTGGAATGCCCGTCTTACCGAAGCCCGCCAATTGGGCATCTTTGTAAATCATTGTATTACCCGATGCATCAACTGTCGCTGTAAACATCTGCCACGTATCCAGTTCAATTGCCTCGCCGGCAACAACTCTTCCGCCGTTCGAGCCGCCTACCCATATCTCAAAGAACAAATTGTTACTCGTTCCCTCACGCCCAAACAGAATATTATCTGAAGCACTGCCATTACCTAAATCAATAAACCTTGAATAATTTTTCACGGCCGTCGGATATGCCCACGCCGAAACCGTAACACCCTTGCTGAAGTTTGAAAAGCCGTCAGGCAGATCGATGTAATCATCCAATCCGTCAAAATCAATTGCATCTGCGAAAACTCCGGGCACAGAATCATTCGTAAAACTCAGGCCATTCATACACGTCCCGTTCATAACCTTGCCGCTTGAATCACTTGCCGAAGTCCCGCTGCTTTCATCCAGCTTCCAGTAACCCTGCATCTCACCCTCTGACACCTCAAAATCATATGTCCCTCCAAGCCATACCGTCATCGGAGTCGAACCGCGATTAGCCCAGGTATAATAAGGAACTAATGTAATCTCCGGATCGGTACTGCGCAGCACTGCTACGCCGTTCAATGTCCCAGGTTCATAAGTTGCGCTAAATTCCAGTTCATCGTTGACAATTAAATCATAAACACTCCCGCCGTTATCTATTGCCTCTGCACAGTAAACAATAGGTCCTCGCTGAACGGCAACAAGGCCGACATCAGCAGTAACATAAGGATGAGCAACAACCTTGCGCACAGGCATTGGAAGAACAATATCTATTGTATCGCCGATGTTCCATACTCTCTCTATCTTCGCAAATCCCTTCACGATATCATATTCAACAGCAGAACCGTTTACCTCAATCATCACTGACTCGTTGCTGTCATTTATATAACCATAAAGATTACCCGGCATCGGAATATTTCTTGCCCAGCCCGGGATACGCAGGTAAATCGGGAAATTTTCTGCCTGAGTCGGAGTAACTGTAATCTCAACATCACCGTCCCAGGGATAATTCGTATCAACAGACAGATTTACCGTATTTGACGTAAGCTGTATCTGAGCAGTGCCGTTCATATACAAACTAACATAGAGAGCCTGGTCATTATGTGCGTAAGCGTATCCGCCAATGCTCATAACATACTTTGCAAGATGAGGCGGACAGCATGCACAGCCGTACCAAACAGGTCTTGTGGCACCGCTGCTCTCAAGCCTGTTCGGATAAAAGAACCTGTCACCTGAAAGAGAAATTCCTGAAAGCGCATTATTATGCATTGACTTTTCCATCATATCGAGGTATTTACCGTCACCTGTCAGCAGGAACATCCTGTGATTCCACTTGGCAAATGCCAATGATGCACAGGTTTCGCAATATGAATCATTTGGCAAGTGATATTCCGCCGCGAATCCCTCGTTGTCACCACCAGGCTGACCGATTCCACCGGTTATATATGTTTTCGCCGAGACAATATTATCCCAGATTTTAACAAGTGCATTCATATAGCCCTGGTCAAGGTTTACCCGAGCGACATCAGAAGCGCCTGTATAAAGGTAAGCTGCCCGCACGCAATGTCCGACGCCGGTATCTTGCTCAACAAGAGGCAAATGGTCCAGGTAGTAAGTACCTCCATAGAGAGTGTGGCCTTCGGCGTTGCCTCTCTGGTCGCAATAAAACTTAGCCAGGTCAAAGTAGCGCTGGTCCGCAAGCAGATGATACATTTTCATTAAACCAATCTCGATTTCCGGATGTCCCGGCGGGTGCATATTTTTGCCCGGCCCGAATTCGTCGAGGATTTGGTCGGCAAAGTCGACGGAAATGTTCAACAATTTGTCTTTTCCGGTCGCCTGGTAATAGGCTACGGCGCCTTCGAACAAATGGCCTGCACAATATAGTTCGTGATTGTCTTTGATATTTGTCCACCTGTTGGAGGGGTTCGTAAGCGTATAATATGTATTAAGGTAGCCGTCTTCCCATTGAGCTGCTTCGACGATGTCTATAATGCTGTCGGTGTAGGCCTCAAGGGCAGGGTCCGGGAACAGTTTTAATGAATAACCTGTAGCCTCGATAGTCTTGTAGATGTCTGAGTCGTTAAAAACATAACCTTCGTATGAGCCGCCCATCAGGCCTGCTGCCTTGCGGAAATTATCGATACGGTTCACACTGTCAACGCTGCTTGACTCACACTGCTGCCAGCAGTGCGGAATCGTAACAGTCCGGACGACCTGCATTCTTTCAGCCCAGAGACCCCCTGTTATATTCACATCATAGAAAGGCACAGGAGTAAGGAAATTATCAGTATCCAGAGGAACCGGCCAGTTTTCATATTCACCCTGCCACTTATCTGCAACAACCGTATAATCCTTGAAATCCAAGCTTTCGTCTTCTATCAAGTCCGCATCAAAATCCGTCCCCAGCCACCTGTCTAAAAGGTATTTCAAATCATCCATATCGACATCGCAGTCACCATCAAAATCTGCAACCGCTTTATTTTTATCGATACAGCGAATCCCCTTAAATGTTATATCATCAATATAAATCGTCCCCGTCCCTCCCGGCTGTACATTCGTAATGTCACCGACTGCTATCTCGATTGAGGACACCGCTTGAAGGCGAAATGCCGGATTCTTTTCTACAAATTCATCAAGATTGATGTCCCATCTCTGCCAGTACTCATTTTTCAAATCATTTGCATTGCCGTCGTATCGTACCATTGATGTGCTCGGTATCCAGTCATTATCCTCGACAACGACGAATAATTCATCTGCATCGTTGCCGGCACTACCCCTGAAATAAACAGACATAGACTCCATTCCATCCAACGTCCAATCGCTATTCGAATCGAAAGCCATCTTTGCAGCTGAATAGTAAAAACCGCTGTCGTTATCAAAATGAAGTTCCATCGACTTCTCGCTTTTATGAGATACATCAGTAGAAAGTGTTACCGTACCCGAACCAACGGGCGCCCACGCGTTATTCAACTCATTGCTGTCGTTATAATCTTCAAAATTATCCAAAACATCTGCATTCGCGTCCGGAACAGTCTCCTGAATGCTGAAATCATCATAAACAACATAAGTCGTATTAGGATTGTAATTAGCATGCTGCAGGTCAACCTGTAACGCCAGACCAACCATATCTGTTCTCACTCTCGGCGAGCCATCTAATAGAGTCCAGCTTGTACCATCATCGCTGGCTTCATGATAAAATGTATCGCCCACACGCCGAAGACGAAGATATTGTCTTAAAGTTCCTGAAGATATTTCTTGCTCTCCACCGTTATCAACTCCCCTTACCATATTACCACCGATGGATATAAAATGATCTACACATTCAAAATCTTCACCTGTTCCTGCGTCTTCAAGCGAAGGAACTCTTGCCATAATCCCGACTAAGTTCCACTGCTCATCTTCTGCTTCGTCCACTTTAACCGTTGCTGTAAAATCACCAATGACAATCTTGTACAAGAACGGCCCGAGCGGATTAAATGGAGATTCCCAGTAAGCACCTTGTGATTCCATATATAGTTTGCCTGCACGATCTATCGAGGCATTGAGCTCATTTACGGTCTCTCCGGCGCCGAGACCTACAAAGCCGTCCCAGCCGGTACCCGTCACTCCTTCGGTGAGGTAATTGTGAGTGCTGTCGAAGGAGTCGGTAAAAATGTCGCCTTTTACAATGCAAACCTGAAAAAACAAAAATAAACAACAAAAAATAGCCTTTTCTATTGAATGCCTCTTCATAAAATCACTACCAAATCCTCTCTATCCAAAGGATATAACACGTCCTCCTAATAATTCACTACTTCGCAGTATAACTTCTGTTCGCCTTATTTTCCCCGGCTAAAATCCTTATTTTTTTCTAAAAAAAGTTTTAGTCTCTTAAAGCTTCTCTAAAGTTATTGTCGAATCGCTTCCCACCTGTAAGGTAATTATAAGGTGTGTCGAAATTATCTGTAAAAGTCTCCGCCTGAACGACAAAACCTGTGAAAAGATACAAAGTGAGCGCGGGGAAAAAATAGCGTTTGAACATCAGTATTCTCACCCTAATTTTTAATGAGCCTCCTTTGCTGATAATTCGCAAAAAGGAAGCACCAAAACACACTCTTTCCTCCTTTTTGCTCGTGTATATTATACCTGAAATAGGTGTCATTTTCAAGGAAATTTAAATATAAGTATTGCCAGGGAAAGCTGCTTTTACGGTGAATCGAGGATATCAACCTCGATAGCCGGCAGAGCTTTAACATTACCCACATCATCATAAGCCACAGCACTTAAGTAGTAATGGCCCGCTGTATCAGTCCAGAGGTAACCCCACCAGCCGCTGTCACCTTCAATATCCTCAGCAAGCATCTCGCCGTTTGCAAAAAGGTCAACCTTCACAACATCGCCCATAAAACTTCTCGTACGGAGCAATATGACAATATTCAACCCGTAAGGAATAACTTCGCCATCTTTCAGAGATGTCATATTTATAACAACCGGCTTGTGTTCCTGCCAGTAGTCCCCAAAGAGTGCAAAATCAAGAAAATCAACCACTTCGTCTGAATAAATATCTGCCTTTAAATCAAAACCTTCTGCCAGCCAGCTACCGGCAAAAAATTCAACGTCCCCTGTGTCGACGAAACCGTTGTTGGTAAAATCTCCCGGAAGGTCGTTATCTAAAATCAAAACCGTTGCAGATGAAGGTTCGCTTACAAAATAGTCGTTACCATCAACAAGGTCAAAAACAAGGATTTTATCGTTTTCTATATCATTGTCATCGACAGCAGTCACCGTTAATGTAGCCGTAGTATGGCCGTTCTGAATTACAACAACATTGCTGTCCGGCGTTAACACAAAATCCTCGCCTCGCTCAGCCGTCCCGCTTAACTGAAAACCAACTTCCAGCTCGCCTAATGCCGAATTTCTCCTTATCTCAATCGTTGCTGTGTCAGAACCGCCTTCACAGGCGACAAAATCCATCGACTCGGCGGTAACGTTATTTTCCCTCGGTGATATTTCAAGGGCCGGGTCTCCCTGCAGATTCATAACGTAAAAAGTCCAGCGTTCCCAGGGATTACCCATATTGCAGGCAAGCTTATGCTCATAAAAAATCTCCGCTATATTAGTAAGCTGCTGCTCAGTGACAAGACGCAGGAACTGTTCGTTAAGCTCCTGGGCAATACCTGACCAGTTCACCCGGCTGTTGCCCATATAAACAATTGCCCCGCCATTGGGATTGCGCAGCAGTGCCTCGCTGAAACAGGGCTCTCTGATATCAAATCCACCTGTCAGACAGGCACCGGTATGCCAGAAATTAGTCGAGCCTGACAAATCATCCGCGTTATAATATGAAAAGTCGCCTGCTATACTCAGTCCACTTGTACTGCCATGGGAAAAATGATGAACAATATTCCAGCCTTCATTAAGTCGGCTAATTATATTGGATCGAGAAAGCGGAAGAACCTGTGTTGGTACGCTGGAACCGTCATTATCCCACGAATTAATCGTATCAAAAAGCAGCTTAACCTGCGATACCGGCCAGCTGTTGCCGCAGACCAGGTCCCGGTAATCTTCACGTCCCCACTTTTCGGAATCACTGACAATAGGATGATAGTCGTCTCGAAAGCCTATATGGCCGTCACATACCGAACCGCTCGGCCGGGCACTACCAGAGTATGTATCCCAGGCTTCGCTGCCGCCAAGTAAAATTTTATGCGCAAGATAATCGTCCTGAGCATAGTCATAACTGATTAGCTTATTGATATAAGCGGAAGCCTGGCTCGTCGTGCGAACAGGAATCCGGCCAACGTAAACATCGGCATATACATCGTACTCATCATGAGTCGGGTTGCCCCCGACATCAACCTCGCCGTAAACACCATCGTTATCCCAGTGGTCCCATGTGCCGTCAAGACCGGCATAGTACATATCGCAGGGCAAATTATCCCCATCGGACAGCGAGACATAACAGTATCGAACGGGTATCTTGGTATCGTCTCCGCCGAGAACAACAAAAGTGGTGCCGTAATTATTAACATAATCAATTATGCAGTTGCGAATCTTCGTCTGATTGTCAATACCGGTATAGTTCGATGTAATATACTCGGTGCTCAAAACAAGACTATCAAAGCCATTGGATAGGTATCGGTAGTCCGCCAGAGTCTGGAAAGTAGAAACAAAACTCTGCGGCGTTATAATCAGATAATCAACTTCACCCTCCCCGGGCGGATTGACATCAAGACTCGAAACATCTGACCTATCAACCTGCAAGAAGCTCTCATCTGACATACCTAGGTTGCCGACTGAGCCTAATTGGGGTGCGGCATCAGTGATATCGGGATTAATAACAATTTTTTTAACTGCCTGCTCGAAAATTCTGCTGCCGTGTCTCGGCACAACTACCTTCTTTTCGGAGAGGGTATATTTAACCGTTACAACAATTTCGGTTGCCAGATAAAGCTGCCTTTGGGCAGGCAGATATCGAAGAGGACGAAGCTTTATCTGGGCAATGTGCCAGCCGCGCATCTTCTGAGTTCCGCTGGTTAAAAATCCGACATCGGATGGAAACATTTCCGTACTTGAATAAACATCCAAATCAGGCTCCACCCATTCTGGCGGCTCGGTCGAGCTGACCATCCTGGGAGGCTGAACAGGATAAGGATAAATATCTTCAGCAACTAAAATCTCACTGGCCGAGGTTTCCAATCCGATAACCTCAGCACCGGCCGGCAAAAGAATATTGATATTTTTTTCCGGAAGCTCCGGCTCGCCCGGCCTGCTTTGATTGACGCTTGTCCCCCTGAGTCTTATTTTCTCGTACACACCTTCTTTCTCGATGCTGATATCTTCCAATCTAAACGTAAAGGTTTCGGTGAGTGACTTCACACCTTCTTTACCAGAGCTGGTTGTTTCTGAGAAACTTTTGTTAATGCCAAAACCGGACAACAAACAGCAAATAATTAATATAAAAATAACTGTGTGCCTGTGATAATTACCCCCTCTGATTGCAGTTTGAGTATGCATAAAATATAACACCTTTGCTGACTTAAAAATCCCTTTAAATAATGAAAAAACTAAAAAGGCTTCATTCTCTCCCGCCACAATTTTGTATTATATCAAATACATTGTGTTTTGTAAAGCAATTTTCATACCAATTCCCCTTGGCAAGCCTGCACTTTACAAACCTGCCGACAGCCTGTATCATATCGAAAAGCTGCCGATGTAGCTTGCTGCCGATGTAGCTTGCCGCCGATGTAGCTTGCTGCCGATGTAGCTTGCTGCCGATGTAGCTCAATGGTAGAGCACGGCTTTCGTAAAGCCGGGGTTGAGGGTTCGACTCCCCCCATCGGCTTTTTAATAAGTAAAAATTAAAATTTCAAAATTTTTATACTCTGCAATCCGAACTCTGAAACAGAAAGAAAATTTTTGAAATCAAAAAGCTTAACGAAATATTTAATAGCGTTCATCATCTTCTGCGTCATATGCACGCTGGCTTTTTTCTTTGCGCCCCCTGCCAGCCGACATCTTTGGTATAGCATAATCCCGCCCGTCCTTGCCATACTGCTCGCCTTTGTCACTCACAATGTCCTGCTCAGTCTTGCAGCCGCAATCATCACCGGCGGCCTGCTCACACAGGCTCAGGTTTACACCTCAAATCCCTTTGCCATTTTCAAAGCCCTGAAAACAACCGCTACATTTGTAACAGGCTCGGTCGCAAGCATAGAGAACCTCTGGATTCTCAGCTTCGTTGTTCTTATCTTCATTATGTTAAAAATCCTTATCGTCAGCGGCGGTTTTAACGGCCTGGTCACGCTGACTGTAAAAATAGTCACGGGCAAAAAAACCGCTCAGCTTGTCACCGCACTTCTCGGCGTCTGCTTCTTCATCGACGATTATGCCAACGCAATTATCGTCGGCTCGGCAATGAGACCCATCACCGACCGCTTTCGTATCAGCCGTGAAAAGCTCGCCTTCATCGTCGATGCAACCAGTGCACCGGTCACAGGCCTGGCTGTAATCAGCACCTGGATTGCCACCGAAGTCAGCCTCTTCGAAGGTGTGGCAAACGAGCTTGGCATAAACAAAAGCGGTTACTCTATGTTCTTCGATGCAATCCGGTTCAGGTTCTATTGTGTGATGATGCTCATCTTTATGTTCCTGCATATTCTGATGAACATCGATTTTGGCCCGATGAAAACCGCAGAAAAAAATGCAGATTCCAATAGCAATTTCGATAATCAAAAAAATAATACCAACAACACCTCTTCTGATGTAACAGGACAGCAAAGAATAGGAAAACCTGTAAGCGCAATTGTCCCTATTGTCGGGCTATTGATATTCCACATAACTGCGCTCTGGATAGGAGGAGGTGGTTTAGACAAAATCTCGAGTGGCTTGTCCCCTATGAGCCTTTCCTACTGGCGGCAGACTATCTCTGATGCAGACAGCACAAAGATATTGGCCTTTTCATCGACATTCGGTATTTGCCTGGCTGCCATTTTTGCACTCTTCGTCGAAAAAATAAAAGTTGTTACTATTCTCAAAGCCGCACTCTCAAGCGTTAAAAACAGTTACCTGCCCGTCTCAATTCTGATATTGGCCTGGTCGCTGAAAAAATCCTGTGACCTGCTGGGTACAGGCGAGTTTCTTATCTCGACAGTCGCTGACAATATCCCGCCTTTGCTCTTTCCCGCTCTTGTTTTTTTCGTCGCCTCTATCACAAGTTTTGCAACGGGGACAAGCTGGGGGACAATGGCTATACTTATTCCAACAGCGATACCTGTCGCTTTTGCCCTCGACGGCAATTCTTACGGCCTTATTACAATGATTTCCCTCGGCGCTGTACTCGACGGCGCCATCTTCGGTGACCATTGCTCGCCGATTTCTGACACCACCATTCTAAGCTCAATCTCAAGCCGATGCGGCCTTATTCAGCACGTCCGCACTCAATTACCCTATAGTTTGTGTGTAGCTGCTCTTGCCCTTCTGTGCGGCTACCTGCCCGCAGCTTTGGGCCTGAAATGGATATGGACAATCATAACAGCACTGGCAATTATGTTCGTCCTGTTTGTCATGCTAAAAAAAATCAACAGCAAAATTCCGCCGCAGATTAAATAGCCTTCACAATTTACAAACAAACAAATTAACGCTATCATCAGTAAAGATAACAAGGCCAAAAACTATGACTATCAGCCAAAAACATAAATCTCTGAAAAAAATCTTAAAGAAGCTCGAGAGAGTCGTCGTAGCCTATTCCGGCGGAGTGGACAGCACATTTCTATTAAAAGCAGCGGTTGATACGCTCGGCACTAAAAACGTTCTCGCCTGCATAGCTGCAGGGCCGTCACTTCCCGAAAGTCAATACAAACAGGCCCTGAGGGTCGCAAAAAAAATCGGTGCGAAAATTTTAACTGTCGAACCTAACGAAATGGACGATTCAAAATTCACCGCCAACAAACCCGACCGTTGCTACCACTGCAAAACTCACCTGATGAAGCTTTTAACCGGAATTGCAAAAGAGGGGGATTTTGATAACGTTATTTGCGGCCATAACTATGACGACAAAGACGATTATCGGCCGGGCCTGCTCGCAATAAAAAAATATAAAATCGGCTCCCCCCTGGCAGATGTGAAACTGACAAAAAATGATATCCGCAAATTGAGCAGAAAGCTAAATCTTCCCACCGCAGATATGCCCGCCTCGCCCTGTCTTGCCTCGCGAATAAGTTATAACCTGCCTATCACGGAGAAAAGATTAAAACAAATCGAGCATGCTGAAGATTTTTTAAGAAAGCTCGGCCTTGTGGAATTTCGTCTCCGCCATCACGATACAATCGCCCGAATTGAAGTCCACCCCAAAGATTTCAATAAAATTACAAAAGAGCCTAACCGCTCGAAGATAATCAAAAAAATCAAATCTCTCGGCTTCAAATATGTAACTATTGATTTACAGGGCTTCCGCTCCGGCTCACTGAATGAGGCACTGAAACTCAAATGAATTGATTTACACCAACTCTTTTCCCAGAGCGGCGGCGCCGATTATTCCAGAGTCCTCGCCCAGAGTAGCAAAGCAAATCTCGACACTCTCTTTTTTCAGCTTCCATATCTGCCGGTTGAAATAATCCTTAATCCTGTTCAATAGTATGTCACCTGCATTAATCATTCCGCCCGAAAAGACTATTTTTTTCGGCTCAGTCGTATGCAGCATATTAATACAAAGAATCGCAAGCACATTGGCAGTCTCATCGGTGATTTTCTTTGCAAGCGCATCACCTTTTTTCAAATGCTCGTAAACATCCTTGCAGCCTATCCGTCCTTTTTCATCGAGCACTTTCTTAAGGCTTGATTCCGCACCTGCCTGAACTGCCTCTGCTGCCCTTTTAGCTGTCGAGCTTGCCGATGCATAGGCCTCGGCGCAGCCTTTCTGGCCGCAATTGCAGCCCCTGCCGCCGGGATAAATTATGATATGGCCGAGCTCAGCTCCATTGCCGCCGCTGCCCTGGATTAATTTACCATCGCAGATAATCCCGCCTCCGATTCCCGTCCCCAACGTAAAAAATACCATATCATTGACATCTTTGCCTGCACCTGCGGTAAATTCACCGAAGCAGGCGACGTTGGCGTCATTGTCAAATGCAACAGGACAATTAAGAGCGTCACTCAGCATCTGCCTGATTGGGACATTCTTAAACGTCGGCATATTAGTTGAATTGATTATTATCCCTCTCCTGTAGTCCGCCGGCCCCGGTGTCCCTATTCCCGCCGCTGCGATGTATTCAGGGCTAAATCCCGCCTCTTTGACAAGGCTGATGATTGCATCGGTCATCCGCTCAACGACAACTGCCGGCCCCATATCCGATTCTGTCGCCACCGATATCTTACGCAAAAGATTAAGCTCGCCATCGAAACAGCCGACCTTGATATTCGTCCCGCCCAAATCAATGCCAATAAGTATCTCGCTCATCCGCAACTCAAAATTTATCCTGTGGACTAAAAACTCAAAACTAAAGACTATTCAGGGTATCCGTCGGGAAACTTATTATGCCACTTCCACGCCGTCTCAACTATACTCTCGAGGTCAGGGTATTTTCTCTGCCAGCCGAGCTGTTGCTCTGCCTTACTCGCATCGCTGGTCAAGACCGGCGGGTCTCCGGGCCTTCTGTCGGCCTCAACAATCTTAAAGTCCTTTCCCGAAACTTTTCGAACCGTATCCATAACTTCGCGAACCGAATAACCCCTCCCGTTGCCGAGATTATAAATCAGCTCTCTCGACTCATCGAGCCTTTCAAGCGCAAGCAAGTGCGCCCGGCACAAATCCTCAATATGAATATAGTCCCTGACACCTGTCCCGTCAGGTGTATCGTAATCGGTACCGAAAATTTTTACACTGTCACGTCTGCCCATCGCAACAAAAATTATCAGCGGTATCAGATGAGATTCCGGCCTGTGGTCTTCGCCGAGGCTGCAGTCAAAACCGGCACCTGCCGCATTAAAATACCTAAGTGACGCATAACGCAGTCTTCCCGCCTCGCTCTGCCAGTGACACATCTGCTCACAGCAAAGCTTCGTCTGCCCGTATGGATTCATAGGCTGCGTTGGCAAATCCTCGGTTATAGGCACACGCTGCGGAATTCCATACACCGCCGCCGTGCTGCTAAACACAAACTTCTCGACGCCCACAGCCTCCATCGCCCCCAAAACCGTACGTGTGCCGCATACGTTATTATGATAATATCTCAAAGGCTGCTCAACGGATTCAGCTACATCAATAAATGCTGCAAAGTGCATAACAGCCTCGATTTCATATCTCTTCAGCGTTACAACAAGCAGCTCATAATCTTCCAAATCGCCGTTGACAAATTTTATACCCTTAACAGCCGCCTTATGTCCCTTGCTCAGATTGTCATAAACGACCGACTCCTGCCCCCCCGCCGCAAGCATCGCAGCCATATTGCTGCCGATATAGCCCGCACCGCCGCAAACTAATACTCTCATTGCACCCTTTCTATTGTTTGGCAACTTTTTTTTCAATCCGTTGTAAAATCGCAGTTGCGAGTTCCTCATCGTTGCCCAGTTCAATCCACTGCTTCTGCTCCGCCTCAAGCTCCAGCTTCAACATCGAGGTTCTCATCCTCTGGCCCGTAATCCTGTCATATTTAATACCGACTCCTTCTTCTGCAGGCTCTGACAGACTAAGCCTCTCGACCCTGACCCGGCAATTGATGCAAACCTCCCGGGGTTCTTCATCCATTCTCAGCTCGACTGTCCTGCGAATACTGTGCAGATTAGCCTCGGCATTGTTCAAAGAGCCCACATTATCTTTTCGCCAGAACTCAAAAAACTGTCCTCCTGCCAGAGGTCTGCTCAGCACATAGCCCAACTCAGGCTCAGCCTTCGCTACCGTAAAATTCATATCACGCAGAACCTCTTCCGATACCTCGACCGCCTTAGCTCTGTCGAGACCGGTCAGGCAAATCCGCTCAACATTCTTTACCTGAGACGGCTGGCCACAACCCGTAAATACAAAAAAACCGCAAACCAAAATAACTATCAATAGCTTATGAACTGTTTTCATTTTTATCCTTCCTTCCTCAACCGGGCCTATAAAAAAGCCGATACGGCCGCAAGGCCTTAAAAAACTCAACGAATTATAATAACCGTCGCAGCCAACCTCAAGAACCAATTGTTTTTTATAGAAAAGCCTATTTCGACGACCAAAAAAAATACTTGCAATAAACTCAGCGCCTTGTATAATAATAAATATGAAACAAAACCGCATAGTTTGTTCTTCATTCACCCGGCTGTCAGGCCTGGTCCTGCTCCTTTTGCGCCGCAAGGCGCAATAAACACACTACATACACATACTATCTCAATTTCGTTTTTTTCGCATAAATTCGTAGAATTTTTGCTTCTATTCGTGCATAATAACCGTGTTAAGTTACGATTAGCAAAAAACTTGGAGTAAGAAAAATGGCTGACACAAAAAATGAAAAGATAATAATTTTCGACACTACACTGCGAGACGGCGAGCAGTCGCCGGGCGCATCTCTTTCAATCGATGAAAAACTCGAAATCGCTCAACAGCTTGCAGTTTTAGGCGTCGACGTCATTGAAGCGGGTTTTCCCGTCTCATCGCCCGCACAGTTTGAGGCTACAAAGCTTGTCGCCGGGCAGGTCACAGGCCCGACCATCGCAGGCCTAGCACGCGCACACGATAAAGACATCGAGGCCGCTGCGAAAGCTCTTGAGCCGGCGAAAAAGAAACGAATCCACACTTTCATCGCAACTTCGCCCATCCATATGAAATACAAGCTCAAGAAGAGTCCCGATGAAGTTCTGAAAATGGCTGTAGCCGCAGTAAAGCTGGCAAAAAGTTTCACCGACGATGTCGAATTTTCACCCGAAGATGCCTGCAGAAGCGAGATGCCCTTTTTGATTGAAGTCTTAACCGCCGCCATCGAAGCCGGTGCAACAACGCTCAATATACCCGACACCGTCGGCTACATCCTGCCTTATGAGTACGGCCGAATAATCGCACAGCTCAAAGAAAAGGTACCCGGCATCGAAAATTGCATTATCAGCACTCATTGCCATAACGATTTGGGTATGGCCGTCGCAAACTCGCTTGCCGGCGTGCGTAACGGCGCTCGCCAGGTCGAATGTGCCGTCAACGGACTCGGTGAACGCGCAGGCAACGCTGCGCTTGAGGAAATAGTTATGGCAATACATACAAGAACCGACTTCTTCTCAAAGCCGGGTGCCGAATCACCCATCCTGAACATAAACACCAAAGAGATTCACCGCACAAGCCAGCTCGTATCGAGGCTGACGGGTTTCGTCATTCAGCCGAATAAGGCCATCGTCGGTGCCAACGCATTCGCTCA
Organism: uncultured Pirellulales bacterium; assembly: GCA_964568365.1. GTDB lineage: Bacteria > Planctomycetota > Phycisphaerae > Sedimentisphaerales > Anaerobacaceae > CAYLMG01. The sequence continues at coordinate 51,108 of CAZMQF010000001.1, forward strand.
CGAATCAGGCGTCCACGTCGATGGGGTCCTTAAAGAAAAACTGACCTATGAAATTATGAAACCCGAAACAATCGGCCTGTCCGGCTCGCGAATGGTACTCGGCAGACACACAGGCAGGCACGGCTTTACCGACCGGTGCAAAAAGTTAGGGTATAAGTTAACCAAAGAGGAGCTTGAGCGAACGTATCAGAGATTTTTGCAGGTAGCCGACAAGAAAAAAGAGGTCTTCGATGAGGACGTCGCTGCGATTATCGATGATGAGGTGCGCATGGTCGAGCATACGTTTGAGCTGGAATATATGCGAGTGCTGATAGAGACGGGAGAATCGCCGTCGGCGATTATAAAGATAAAAAGCAAAGAAGGAATAAAAGAGGCACAGGCCGAGGGCGATGGACCTGTCGATGCAGCTTACGAAGCTATAAGAGAGTCTACCGGCCTGTCGCCGAAGCTCGAAAGCTATTCCATCAGGGCTGTCACTAGCGGAAAGGAAGCGCTCGGCGAAGCCACCGTAAAAATAAAAGACAACGGCAGGATCTTCATAGGAAGAGGCGTCTCAACAGATATCATCGAAGCCAGTGCAAAGGCATACGTTGACGCCATAAACAGAATGCTCTCAACTAAAAAACAGGATACGGAAACTGATATCACCGATAAGGTGTAATCACACGAAAGGATTGCCCAAGATGGCTATGACAATAACAGAAAAGATACTGGCAAAAGCGGCCGGGAACAAGAAAGTTACGCCGGGTGAGCTCATAGATGCAAAAATCGATATAGTTATGTGTCACGATGTCACCGCACCTGCTGCTATTTCTATGCTCGCCGAAAAAGGCATCGACAAGGTATTCGATACCGAAAGAATAATCGTAACACCCGACCACTTTCAGCCGGCAAAGGATATCAAAAGTGCCGAGCTCCACAAAAGACTCGACGAATGGGCAAAAAAACACAATATCAAATATTACTATAAGATAGGCCGGGCCGGCGTCTGTCATGCGCTGCTGCCGGAGCAGGGTCACATCCGACCAGGCGAAGTTATCGTCGGACCAGATTCGCATACCTGTACATACGGCGCTTTCGCCGCCTTTTCAACCGGCATCGGCTCAACCGACGCCGCCGCAGCCATCGCGACAGGCAAATTGTGGTTCAAGGTCCCTGCCTCGATTAAATTTGTCCTCAACGGCAAATTGCCAAACGGCGTTTACAGCAAGGATTGTGTACTGGCCGTAATCGGCAAAATCGGCGTCGATGGCGCCTTATATAAGGCTATGGAATTTACAGGCCCTGCCCTTTCAGATATGTCTATGGAAGCCAGAATGACCATCACAAATATGGCCATCGAGGCCGGCGCTAAATCCGGCATTATCGGTTTCGATGAGATAACCAAGCAATATCTTGATGAGCATCTCAAGGAACACAAATACTACACCATCTTCGAATCCGA
>CAZMQF010000002.1:0-42460 GCA_964568365.1 uncultured Pirellulales bacterium
TGGCCGGATCCAGCCAACATTAAAAAACCGGCTATCATAATAATAAACTGCTTTCTCATCTACCTTCTCCGCCTAAAAATAGTGAAGATACATACAATTATAGACTGGGTTATTACTGAATGAACAAACAGACTTGAAAACTCTTCTCTTCTCATCTCCCGTCTCCTTTTCCACAAATCCCCCCCAACTCAAAATCATTATAAATAACCCGTATCCACTATGTCAAGCAAAAAAGTGGGTTTTTATCGGACAATAGGCAAAGATACATCAAACATTTCATTCATTGCAAGACCGGGGATAAAGTATTAAGACAGATTTGGCACTATTTCTCCGCAAATCAAAGAGTATGCAAAATATAAAGGGGGACATATTGTTATGTCGAGATAAAGGGTTATTGTCTTTTTCACAGCTCAAAAAAGTTTCGAAGAAATCGGCTTGACGTATAACAGGAATTTATTCCTGTTTGAAGTTGGTAAACACAAGATTAGCTTAGCTACTAAAATCACCCTGCCTCTCTTTTCACCACTTCTTTTCACCGCCGCTTCTCGCTACTTCTTCTCACCACACCTTCTCACTATTTCTTTTCATCACCCCTTCTCATAAACCTTATCTCCTTTTATCAATATGCCCCCAGTCATCACCTGCGAGTTTATGCTGTTTGTCGGTTACGTCAAGCAAAAAATTCACCTTTTTCAGCTTTATTTTTTGTAATTCCGTGTTCAGCCACTGAGATAATTTCATATCTCACGGGTTTAATCCAGTCCGAAGGTAATTCGTGCTTTTTCGTGCAAATTCGCGGCTATAATTCGAATAACCAACTAAAAGCTGTTTTCTATCGATACAGGGCATAAGCCTTATCTTCTTTTATAAAAAGATAATAAAGCCTGCCCTCTTGATATGTCATCCCCGCGATTTTACCCGCTGTATCGCCTACCCCTATATATAAATCGCATCTGCCCGGAGCTCTTATCGCTCCGCCGGTATCCTGGTCGAGTGCAAACCCGCTATAAACCGATTTACTTATTACTCCGCCGTTCTCTCGCGGCAGATACGTCGAAACGTAAACTAAAGCTGCCCTCGGAAAAATCGATTTATCCGTCGCTATCGTCCGCATCTCCGTCACCGGCTCATTCAAGCTTCCTCTGGGCGGACCGTCCTCGTCCTTGAAAAAAACAAAACGCGGATTCCGTCGCGTATATTCTCTCACCTTATCCGCGTGCCTTTTGAAATAGTCTATCATCGCCGACAAGCTCAATTGACTCTCACTTATCAAACCATCGGCAACCATCGCCCTGGATATACTTTTATACTCCCAGCCGTTATTAGCGGCATAACCTACACCGACAACCTCATCGTCGGGCATGCGAATCTTCGCGGAGCCCTGTACATGAGCGACGTAAGTCTCGAACGGTTCGCCCAGCCACACAAGCTCTTTGCCCCTGAGCATATTCGTATTCTCAATCACAGCTCGCGAAGGATAGTTTGTCACCTGTCCGTCCATTCCGCGTCGGCCTAAAATCTCCCCGTCGGCTCCCTTTACCAAATCTTCCGGCTGACGGTAAAGAGCGTACTGGAACCGGCTGGTCTGTACCGTTGAGCCTTCGAATATCGGCGTATAGTAACCGGTGAACAAAACTGTCCCCTGCCCGTCACAGCCGACCGACGTATAAACGTCAAAATTCTCTCGTATCGCATCGTTGAGCTGCTTACCGACTAATCCGGAATCCAGAAGCTCTGCAAACTTTTTAAGGCTCGCAACTACCCTCGAATGTGTAATCCCGCTTATCGGATAATATCTTTTACTCGAAGGCTTATTAAGGTAATTCAGGCTGTTGCCGACCGCCGCTCTCAAATTTTTCAAATTTGTACAGCCGAACGTGAAATCCGGAACCTGCCACGGCTCGGTTATCTTTCGAAGCGCCTGCTCGCCCGGCCCTAAAGGCCTGTCGTAGGATATCGGCTCAATTTCACGCCTCGCAGCGGGCTTACAACCTGCAAAAAAACTCACCGCTAAAAGTGCTGATATAAGACAAATCCTTATTTTCATTTCTTTTCTCCGGCTTTTTGAGACTAAAAAATGCGAATCCGATTAAAAACTAACGCTATTAAAACAAATCGGCTATATGCACATAAATTGCTGAAAAATTCTCATAAAAGACAGAGACCAGAGGACAGATGATAAACGACGGAGGACGGACAACGGAAGTTGGAGGGTGAAAAACTAATATTAAAAATGGAAAAACTGCGGGCGAATTTTTTAAAAAACTTTATTTTTTATGTTACATTTACATATCAGTGACGACTATTTATATGGAGAAAGATATGCAAAAGGCCAAAACAGCATTATTTGCAATAGTCTTTTTAACACTAATCTCAACAGTCCTTAGTGCTGAACGAGCAAATGTTAATACACAGCCCCTTATTTTGCATTTTCCGAAGGAATATTCACTCGGGGATGTTTATATTCAGGAAAAAACCGCAAAGCGACAGATAGAAGATTTCCACTTCTGGATAAACGGAGCAGAGTGGCAGTTTTTATCACGAGCTATCGGTGATGTTGAAGTTCCAGCGGGAAAGCGGGTTCAGCTGCGGGTAAGCATGTCATTATATCGACAGCCGAAAAAACTTTCGGCACTGGAAAAAATCGGCAAAGATGACCTTTACTCTGTGATTATGCAGGCGGGATTAAACGCAGGAGAAAAGCCGACTAACCTTTGTGTGAAATATATATCACATCTTACCAGTTTAAGAGAACTTAATTTGAGCGGCGCAAGTGTGAATAGTCAAGGCCTCAAGTTCATCACGGGAATGCAGCAGCTGGAAGAATTATATGCACCGAAATTTGTTTATGAAGACGGGATGAAAGAATTAGTTAAGCTTTCGAATCTGAAGAGGCTGTACTTTAACGGAAGCAGAATTTCCGACGAAGATTTAAAATACCTAAAGGAACTTAAGTTACTACAAGAGCTGGACCTCAGTGGTACGAACGTAACAGATGAAGGCCTTAAGTTTCTGGCTGTCTGCCCCAATCTTTATTATCTGCATATCTGCGTTGATTTTACAGATGAAGGATTAAAGAATTTAATAGACATTCCTGCACTCAAGATAATAAGGGCACACTCTAATGATAACAAAATCAGTGATGAAGGATTGAGGTATGTTTCGCAGCTAAAAACGCTTGAACGGTTTTGGGCTCACTGGATGGAAAACATTACCGACAAAGGCGTCGAATACCTTGTTGAGCTTGCGAACTTAAGGATGCTTGATATCGGACATTCAAAATTGACCGAACGCGGCTATGAAGCACTTGGGACGATCGAAAGCCTTGAGTATCTGGATGTTCCAAGTGTAGGCATTACAGATTCCTGTGTTCAACATCTCAGTAAATTAACAAATCTCAGAAATTTAGAAGCATCTGGAGCTTCCAAGACACCTTTATCGGATTTAACCCTACAGTACCAAAGTAAACTGACTAATCTCGAAGAGCTTGTAACCGGCGGCACTTTATTTACAGATAAGGGAGTCAGTTATTTAACCAATCTAAAGAAGCTGAGAAAGCTATGGCTTTTTACCGCTCCGCAGATGACCAATCAGTCACTCGTTCATATCGGCAAACTGAAAGAGCTAAGGGACCTTGCCCTGCCAATTAATGCAAAAATAACAATCAGCGGTCTTAAGTCGCTGAATAGTCTTGAGAATCTCGAAAGATTAGACTTATACTGCGTACAGCAGGATAATACCGGCATGGACATATCAGGATTGAAAAACTTAAAAATCCTGGCTATAGGTTCACACAATAAAGAGGACAACAGGCTAAGAGATTCAGATTTGGCGTGTCTTTCACAATTAAAAAACCTTCAAGATTTATCAATTAGTACAGTCGGTATAGGCAACGAGGGTTTGAAACATCTGCAAAACCTCACAAATATAAACCGGCTGCAGTTACTGAATTCAAAAATTGATGATGAGGGATTGAAGTATTTGTCGCGTATGGAAAAGCTGGTTGATTTGTGGATAAGCGGAGCAGACTTTAGCGGCGAGGGTTTCAAATATTTACATAACTTAAAGCGAATCCAGAGACTTGAGATTCATTCATATAAAAGAGTTAACCAGCAGTACATCAATCGGTTAAGAAAAGAGCTGCCTGAGCTTAACAGGCTAATCATCGATTACAAACCTAAACCTGCTTATCTAAAATAATAATTTAGAAATAAAGTTTGGGCTGCAATAATATCAATGCGTCTGAAGAAAAGGCTTTAACCGTAAAGCGCCAGAAGGGGCGGATTCTAAACTAAAAATCAGTACCCGAATACAGAAAAACGCTATTAAGACAAATCGGCCATATGCACATAAATTTCTGAAAAATTTTCAAATATCAGGCCTGAAAGAATTAACAATCAGAAGAGGGGGGTACGACAAGGTTGTCATAGTCACTACGACAAAAATGGTAATCGACTACGACAAAACCTGTATTTCGACTACGACAGAATTGTCGTACTACTAATACATATACTAATACAGAGACTAATACAGAGACAGCAGCCGACTTGCCTATGCCTGCCGGTGGGCAGGCAAGTCGTCTGCTCTCCACAGTCCTGGGGACTCCTCCGCAGGATGCCTTACGGTATTACGGAGGACGCCTAACGGCGCTTGAGTTATGAGCCTGTGACTTCTATTGCGCATTCTGGTATAGCCGACAAGAACTGCCGGCCGTAACGCTTATTTATTATTCGGCTGTCGAGAATAACGATAATCCCCCTGTCGGTTTTATTACGAATCAGTCTGCCGAACCCCTGCTTGAATTTTATTATCGCCATCGGCAACTGATATTCTACAAAAGCATTGCCGCCCTGCTGCTGTATCTGCTCGATTCTGCCCGCGATTAAAGGCCTGTCCGGAACTGCGAAAGGCAATCTTACTATTATCACATTGCTGAGGGCCTCTCCCGGAACATCCACTCCCTGCCAGAAACTGTCTGTCCCGAACAGCACCTTTCTTTTACCTCTCTTAAAATATCTTAAAAGATTGCTCCTGTCGACACCGCTGCCCTGCTGCAAAAGCTCAATATCATTTTCTGCAAGCCATTTTTCAATCTCAGAGGCCATTCGCTCAAGCATCTCGTAGCTCGTGAACAACAAAAATGCCCGGCCTTCAGTCTCAAGCAGATATTTTTTCACTACATCAACAGCGCAGCTCACGAACTTTTCTTCATTCGGGTCCGGCATACTCTTTTCAATATACATCTTGACCTGCTTTTTATAATCGAAGGGTGAGCCGAGCTTTAATGCTTCGAAGTCTTCAAGCCCGACCCGGCCTGCAAAAAATTCAAAACCGCTTTTTTCATTCGACCCGTTGCTGTCCCGCAGGGGACACCTTTCGGTGCTAAGCGTCGCACTTGTCATCACGACCGACCGAAACTTGTCGAACAAACACCTTCTGATATCTGGCCCAACATCGAGTGCCGCACTTCTCAGGTGAATTGTTTTCCGCCCGGCGCCGGACTGTTCCACCCAGTAGATATGGCCGTCAAGCTTCTGCAAAAGAAAGCTGTCAAGCTCTGAGATAAGCTCGCTGCAGCGATTGGCGTAGCGAATAAGCTCAAATTTATCATCGACGTTCTTTTCTTTGTTTGCAATAGCCGATAGCTCGACTCGCAGCTGCTTTAATTGTCCGGAAATAAAATCATCGACGAAATTCTTATAGCATCTGCCGGCAAAGGCTTTTTCGTGTGCTTCGTACCAGCTTCTGACCTGCCTGAAGAATTTCTCGCTCGCCTTATTTGCCCGAAGAACAATATCTATCGCAGCCTCCGCCCCTTTGAAGCTGCAGAAGCCTTTATGTTTTGCAGGATTGTAAAGCTCGTTCAGTAGCCGCCTTATGCGATAGCTGCTGATGTCGATACCGAAATGGTCCTCGGCGACGTGCTCGATATTATGTGCCTCGTCGATTATCACGTTTTCATATTCCGGCAGCAGCCCGAAGCCCTGTTCCTTTAGCACAAGGTCACTGAACATAAGAGAATGATTAGCAACAATAATATCAGCCGATTCGAGTCTGCGTCTGGCTTTTCGGTAAAAGCAGTCGGCAAAATGCTCACACTTTCTCGCCGCGCAGTTGCCTCTCTCGCTGTTGACTGCCTCCCACACAACCGGTGTCGGCAAAAACGGTATGTCACTAAGTGAGCCGTCGCTTGTTTTGACCGACCATTCATAAATCCTGTCCAGCTCGTCTGCCCATTCATCGAACAGCATCCTGCGCCTGCCGATGACCGATTTTAACCTTCTCTTACAGAGATAATTGCCTCTGCCCTTGGCGAGTGCCGCATTGAAACTAACCCCAAGGTTTGCCTGAAGAAAAGGAATGTCTTTATCGATAAGCTGCTCCTGCAGACAGATTGTGAAGGTGCTGACGAGAATTTTGGGATTTTTCCGGCTGACGGCTTCTATTGCAGGAACAAGATATGCAAAACTTTTTCCTACTCCGGTACCTGCCTCGACCACAAGGCGTCTGCCGCCGGCAAGCCCCTGCCGCACCGCATCAGCCATTTTAATCTGCTCAGCACGATACTCAAAACCGGAAAATGCACGAGAAAGTAATCCCCCGCTGCCGAAAACACCCTCTACATCCAAAATATTCTCACAGCTTCTCACCTTCGATTCGCATCTCGTGAATTGTATCTCGTCTGTCTAAAGCAGGCTCTTTAATATCGAGCATCGAGTATCTAAATTCATAATTGTTGATTCCTGAACTCGTTATCGGGAGCCTTCTATTGCTTTTTTAAGCGCCAGAACCGCTTCATCTTCGGGCATCTTTTTATAAGCTTCGTCAATAGCAGCCTCTGCAGCAGTCTGCTCATCCATTTGATAAAAGATATAAGCCAGCAATAAGTGAAGCTCAGCCGACTTACTCTCGGTAGCCCATTTTGCAAGTTCTATTATCCTCAGGTCGATAAGCTTTTTGTCCCCGAATATCTCTACAAGGTCAACCTTAACATTTGCATAAGCCGGGAAAATCTTCAGGGCGAACGAAAGCAATCGTGCACTGCTAAGGTATTCGCCTGCTCCAAACAAGGCATGGCTTTTGCCCGCGTATGACAATGGGTCCATAGGCTTGTATATTGATGCCAGTGAATATGCGTCTGACGCCTGATAAAACTTGCCCTCCTTGAGATACTGCTCCGCTGCTTCCATATAGTGATTAAACTCATCCCCACTTTCGCTTGCGAAAGTCTTATATTTTTTGCGTTCAGTTGTTTCTGCCTCCTGTGGAGCTGTCCCGCTGCTGCGGGCCTGCTGCATTGCCTCCCGCCGCTCTTTTCTGCGCTCTAAAATCTTTTCCGTATCAATCTTGGCGGTCTCTACCTTGGCCTTCCACTGCTCTTCGACTGCTTTTCGAATCCGCTCATTCGCTTCAGCTCGACTGACCTGCTCGCCGGAAAGTTGTTCAGAAATGCCGAACTGCTCCTTCATCTGCTCATAGACATCAATCTGCTCACCAGTCTCTAATTGCTCGCCCGGTTCGGCAATCTCGAACGCTTTGAGTCTCTCAGATGCAAACGTTGATTCGAGGTTAGACTTAAGCAGACTAATTTGCTCTCCGCCCTTTGCCTGCTCAGAACGGGAAGCCGACTCTAACTCATTGCTCAATCGCAGGAACTGCCCGGCAGCTCCATAACCCTGAACCTGGCCCAAAAGAGACTGGCTGTAACCGTATCCCGTTGCGGGTATTGTTACGTATCCTGATGTCACCGGAGACATAACTCGTTGAGCAGCCGTTAATGAAGAATATGGTACAAAATATTCTTCCGACCCGCTGTAACCTCTTACCTTTTGCGATACCGGCCGAAAAGCGCCTGGTGCACCCGACCCTGTAACGGAAACGAGCGAACCTGTTGGGGAATAGAACGGCTGGGAGGGTGCACTCGAATATCTCAAAAACGAATCTAATGATGTAGATTCAAGATTTGCCTGAATATCTGTTACGCTGGCGTAAGGGACGTACCCTCGAAAGTGCCTTCCGCCGCCGACATTACCGGTGATAATCATATTGCCGCTGGCTACATTCGAGCGGGGTACCGTAAAAGCAGTCGGGTCATAAGTGCTCGCCGGCTCGGTCAACGAGCCGCTCGCACTGCCTATCACGGGATTTGTAATACCCTCTGTTCCAACTCCTCCCAGGCCGCCCGTGCCGGAACCGGCTGCTCCCTGGGAGTTAAAAACAGGAAAACAATTCAATAATAACGCACAAAGCAGGATTTTAATTCCCCGCGTACTCATTTGAACCACCTCTTTCAGCATATTATCATCTTTTCAATATAATATATACAAATGACTAAATAAATATGTTCATAATCAATTCTGAACCGCCTTTGGCGGCTTTGAAAAGCGGATCAATATGTCCTTACTCTGTCTTATACTTCGGCTTCTCTGCCCATCCGAGTTTAGCCGCCATTGTATCCCATTGACTCCTTATAGGGTTATTAACCACAAGAAAATAGCCGCCCTCTTTTGCGACCTCGACAACATCACCTGCTGACAGGCCTTGTGATAGCTGGCCGTCTATGGAAACAGCAGTGCCCTCATTAACCTGAAGCCCGACGATTTCGGTTTTACTGTCACCGCCTATAACAATAGGCCTGAAGCTGAGTGAATGGGGACATATAGGTGTAATCACCATCGCTTCCATCTTGCCGGAGAGTATCGGCCCGCCCGTTGACAGATTATATGCCGTCGAGCCGGTCGGCGTGGAAATTATCAGCCCGTCACTTACGCATCCCGCAAGAGCCTGGCCGTCAACTTTTATCTGAAGCTGTATCATCCTGAAGGGAATTCCTGCCGTTATGAAAACATCGTTAATCGCTTTGGAACTGAAAATCTGTCGTCCATCACGCAAAACGCAGCATTTCAGCATCATCCTTCGCTCGATGCGGGCCTTGCCTGACGTAATCTGGTCGAAATAATCCTTCAATTCGTCGACGCTGAACTCAGCCAGGAAGCCGAGCTTGCCGAGATTGACTCCTATAACCGGTACCTTGCTGTCGCTAAGTGCCCTCGCCGCGGATATAATACTGCCGTCACCGCCGAAGACTACCGCATAGTCGCAGCCTTTGAGAATCTCTGGTCTGAAGCTTCTGACATCACAACTGTCAACTATCTCAGCCTTGCCTTTGACAAACTCTGCAAATTTGTCCACGGCAGCACCGACGTTATTTTTCTCCGTGTCGGCAAAAATTATCAGCCTGGGCTTTTTCCCACTCATCTGGTAACCACCTTTTTCCTTGTGCTTTTTCTCTTTTTGCTGCCGGCTGCGGTTATCATCTGTTTTACGGCCTCTTGAATATTATCGGCACTAATTCCGGCCTGCATAAATTGCTTTGCCCTCGAGCCGCTTTCTATAAATCTGGCCGGAACGCCTAAAAGTCGAATCTGATTAGCCGATAACTTCGCAGCACTTGTCTTCTTATTTGCGAAATCAGCCATTTTTGCCGCTGCCAGCTCAAGCACTGCAGAGCCGAATCCGCACGCGACGCTGTGGTCCTCTACGGTAATTATACTTTTGCCTTCCTGCAGCGAAAACAAAATCTGCTCATCAATCGGTGCCGCGAACCTCGCATTGACAACATCAACCTTGATTCCCTCGGCACTCAACTTTTCAGCAGCCTTGAGACTTTCATAAAGCATACTGCCGTAGCTGACAATAACTGCTAAAGACTTTTTGCTTTTTCTTACTGTCACGCTCTTGCCGGTCTTGAACGGCTGGTTACACGCCGACCTATTGAACTCTGCCGGCGGAACAATGTCCCTCGGATACCGGATGCAAACGCACCTGTCGGCGGTGACCGCATACTCAAGCACGAGCTTCATCTCGGTTTCATTCGCAGGCGCCGTGAGCACTACGTTCGGCAGCATCCTCAGGTAACCGATATCCATCAGGCCGTGATGTGTAGGACCGTCGGCGCCGACAAAACCTGCACGGTCTATGCAAAACACTACCGGCAGATTCTGAAGTGAGACCTCTTGAAATATCTGGTCGAAGCTTCGCTGCAGAAACGTCGAATAGATACAGACCACCGGCTTGGAACCCGTCCTCGCCATCCCCGCAGCTATATCAACCGCCGCACTTTCTGCTATACCCACATCGAAAAATCTGTCGGGAAATTTCTTACTGAACTCGCTCAAACCTGTCCCATCACGCATAGCGGATGTGATAGCAACAATTCTGTCGTCTTTTTCCGCAAGCTCGACCAGGCACTCGCCGAATACATCGGTGAAGCTGCGCTTCGGCAGAGCCGAATCGGATTCGGCACTGTCACCATTCATCTTGAAAGGCCCGGTCGAATGAAATCTTGGCTTATCCTCTTCGGCGGGAACGAAACCTTTGCCCTTTTTTGTGTAAACGTGCAGTATCGCAGGTCGGTTCAAATTCGCAAGAGCTTCGAACAATTTCACCAGCGAAGCAATGTCGTGACCGTCCACAGGCCCGAAGTATGGAATGTTGAGACTCTCAAACATCTGGCTGGCAGGTAAAACCATTCGAATACTTTTCTTGATTTTCTCAATCGCCTCCTCGACGCTTTTGCCGATGACAGGCATATGCTCCAAAATGTTGTTGGTAGTCCTTCGCAAATCCTCATATGTCTGGCTCAGCCTGATTTTGGAAAAATACTTCGCAAGAGCACCCTGCGTGGCGTCGATAGCCATAGAGTTATCGTTAAGAACAATCAATAGCTGTCTGTCGACGAATCCTAAATTGTTCAGTGCCTCGAACGACAATCCGTTAACGATACTCGCATCACCAACAAGAGCTATAATTTTTTCGTCACTCTTGTGGTGCTCTTGGCCGAGCGCCATACCCAAAGCTGTTGCTATTGATGTGCCGGCGTGACCTACCGCGAACTGGTCATACTCGCTCTCAGCGGGGTCGGGAAATCCGCTCAGGCCGTCCTGCTGGCGTATGCGGGCAAATTTATCCTTTCTGCCGGTGATTATCTTGTGAGCATAACATTGATGGCCGACGTCCCACAATAACTTGTCCCTGCTGAAATCGAACACGTAATGCAGAGCCACCGTCAGCTCCACCACGCCGAGACTGCTTGCGAGATGGCCGCCAGTCCTGCTTATCGAGTTAAGTATGAAGCTTCTAATCTCGTCCGCCAATACCTGTAATCGGCTGACAGGCAGATTCTTCAAATCCTGCGGGCTGTTGATTGTTTCCAGCATTTTTATCACCGATACATAATACAACGAAAAAGGCGAAAATTCAATAGGCAAAAACCGCACTAAAAGCAAAAATCCTTTTTCCAAAAGGACTTATGTCAATTATGCCATTGCTCGGTCGCGTAAAGCTAGTTTTTAGAAGTTCTGATGAGCCTGATTTATAAGGATAAATGTTCCAGCTGTTCTAGGAGATCTATCAATTCTTATATTGTTAATAAACTTTCTGCTCGGAGTCATAGTAAAAACAAAACTTTTTAGAATTTGCTAGAACTGCTAGAACAGCCTGAATACCGAGAAAAATAGACTGAACCGAATAAAATGAACTTTAGACGAGCGAGCCTCAAGAATCCAGTATCGAGAATCGAGCATCGAGAAGCTGAATTCTGAGTTTATTTTTTTCTCTGCAGAAGAGCTGTCGTGAGCTGACGCAAAACCTTAGCTTTTTTTCCGAACGGCTCCAGAACGGCAACAGCCTCGTCGGCGAGTCTTTTCGCAAGCTCTTTCGATTTTTCAAGGCCGATAACTGACGGGTATGTTACCTTGTTCGCCTGCTCATCTTTGCCTGTGGTTTTGCCTAACTGCTCGCTCGATTCACTTACGTCGAGAATATCGTCGGCAATCTGAAAGCCCAGCCCAATCTTCAGGCCGTAATCACACAGCAAATCGTATTGCTCGACCATAGCGTCGCCGCATATCGCCCCCATCGCAGCGGCACAGCGAAACATCTTCGCAGTTTTATTCGTATGAATATACCCAAGAATCTGTTTACTGCCCTCTGTTTTCTCAGCCTTCAGGTCCGCCAATTGGCCTGAAATCATCCCTTCGGGACCTGCAGCAGAGGCGAGCTCGCCGATTAGTGCAACAGCAACGTTGCTGTTGCTTATGTGTCTGGCAAGTGACTCAAACGCAAAAATCAAAAGCGCATCGCCGACGAGTATCGCTGTCGCCTCGTCGAATCTTTTATGACAGGTAGGTCTGCCCCGCCGCATATCGTCATCGTCCATCGCCGGCAAATCGTCGTGAACAAGCGAAGATGTGTGTATCATCTCGACGGCGGCAGCGGCAATCTCTGCGTCGCTGTTGACCGAGCCTGAGATGAGCTCGCAGCACCACATCAAAAGGGCTGCTCTTATTCTTTTGCCCTGCCCCTCGATTGTGTATCGAAGCGCCTCACGCAAATCACGGTTAATGTCGCGAGCCTCGGCAAAAAGCCTCTGCAGAGCAGTATTGGCAAGTCTGCGTTTATTTTCGAGCTCAATATAAAAATCGCTGTGTATGTGCTCGGCAACCGTCATATCAGTCCTCTAAAAATTCAAATTGCAAAACCAGCGTACCAGAATTATACTCCAAGAGGTAAAATTTTTCCCATATTCTTTTTTCTTTTTTATTACTATGGAAAAAAATATGATTTTGATAACCGGCGTAACGGCTTCAGGCAAGGCAAAACTCGCCTTTGATTTGGCTTCTGAAATCGACGCGGAAATCATCAGCGTCGATTCGATGAAGGTCTATAGGCGGATGGATATAGGAACAGCCAAGCCGCCCATAAAGACAAGAGAAAAAGTCAGATACCACCTCATTGATATCGTCGAGCCGAGCGAATCATTCAGCCTCGGCAGATTCCTCGAGCTGGCAAATGAGGCGATAGAGGATATCAAAAGCAGAGGCAAAACTGTAATCGCTGTCGGCGGAACCTCGCTTTACATAAAGGCTCTGCTGTATGGCTTATTCGACGGGCCGGCCTCGGATGAAAAAACAAGAGAACAACTGAGACAGCAGGCAGAAACGCACGGCCTGGAGAAACTGTATCACAAACTTGAAAAAATCGACCCCGACGCAGCAGAGCGAATACACCCGAACGATGAAAAAAGAGTTATCAGAGCGCTGGAAGTTTATCAGCTCACCGGCAAACCAATCTCTACCTTCCAGAAGCAATGGCCGAGACTTCAAAACACAAAACAGGATATGCTTCACAAATTCAAAATCATCGTTCTGCGAAGACAAAAGCAAATCGAAAGCCGCAGAATCAACAGCCGGGTAAAAAAAATGATTGATGACGGCCTGGTCGATGAGGTCAAAAGCCTTTTAGCCGAGGACGAATCCTTGAGCAAACAGGCCCGCAGTGCGATAGGCTACGCGGAAATCATCGATTACCTGGAAGGCAAAACTACTCTCGAAGATGCAGCCGAGCTAATCAAAAAAAATACGCGACATCTCGCCAAGCACCAGCGGACCTGGTTCAAAACCTTCCCCGTCATAAACTGGCTTGATATCGAAGAGTATGAATTGCCCGAACACATCCTCGCCCGCGTTAAAGAGATTTTATAAACCTTAAACTACTCCGGGCTCGGTCGGTTTCAAGTAAATTCGGATTAGATAACCAATTAAGCAGAAAGGTTTATGTTTTTTGCAGCCGGCTCTGGGCACGGAGCATAACAGCCGCCTCGCTTAGAACAAGCTGCTTTATTAAACTGGCTGGTACCTGTGTAAAGTCCATCGCCAGTACCTTTTGTTCCACCATCGAAGCAATTGCGCGGGCTGCTGAACGTTCAACACCGTATTTTTCCATCAGGTCAGTGACTATTCGTGACTTGTCCCAGCGGCTCCTAGTGACAGAGTCGCCGTCTTCGCCGAACTGCCGAGCATCTGATAAATTGTTCATATCAACTGAGACGACATCAATTCGCGAACGCTTGAGCCTTCGCTCCATATTGTGGTCGCCGAGTGAAATCGCAGCTTCTTCGTAGCCCGTCGCCGAGAGAGCGGCTTTAATTACAGATAAAATCTCACCACTGCTTATGCTGCGTTTTTTTTGCTTTTCATACAACGTGTATGTTATCACGTCCGCGAGCTGCTCGGCAGCTAAGATATCCGGCTCACCCGCCAGCGCAAGAGCATTGCCGATAGCTGCTATAACCTTGGTGTACAGATACTCCTCGCTGCTGCCGTCCTGTTTTATTACTTTAAGCTGTGTTTTCATCGGCCCTTCAGCCTCCCTGCACAATACGTCTAAGAGCCCAAAACTTTTTCTTTCACTTTCGTTAACCTTCAAAAAGCTTTTGCTGACCTGGTTGTTCAGCTCTTCCGATAGCCTGCCTTACCTCATCAATCAAATCACCTGCATCCTTAAAATCACGATAGACACTTGCAAAACGAATGTACGCAACCTTGTCGACATCTCTTAAGTGCTTCATCACATTTTCACCGATAAATGCGCTTGTCACCTCCTTGTCAAAGTACCGAAAAATATCTTCCTCAACTCTGTCGGCGATCTGCTGAATCTGCTCTGCTGAGACCTGTCTTTTATAACAGGCCTTTTGCAATCCCGCAATAACTTTTTCCCTGTCATAAGGAACACGCGAATTATCTTTTTTAACTACGTATAACTTAAAACTCTCGCCTATCTTTTCGTAAGTTGTAAAGCGCCTTTCACAGGCCAGGCACTGGCGCCTTCTTCTTATTACTCTGCCTGAATCGCTGGCCCGAGAGTCAACAACCTTATCTCTATCTTCTTTACAAAAAGGACACCTCACGAGAAAACCTGCCTCGGCAAAAACACCATATATTGTCAACTCCTGAATTTTACGCTCAATATGTAGTGTGTCAAAGGAAAATTTGCAATTTTTATATTTTCCGGAGGACGCTGTCGGCCACATTATCTGCAAGGTCCTGCAGTGTTAATTCATACGCGGAAGGTGAAAAAAAAGATTGGCGCCTTGTCAGGGCTTATTCTTGTAAAAAAAGACCCCTGTGCTAAAAGCACAGGGGTCTACACCCGGAAAGAAATTTTATGGCCCCCATAAATATCTTAAAGTCCTTATACTGCGTAAGGACACATCTTTCAATCCTGCCCGGGCAGTCCGTAACTCCCCCCCATGGCAGGACCCCCGTAAAGGGTAAATAAAACTTGTTATGTAGTTGATGAGCTGCCGGCTTTTACCGGCCACACCCCCTTTATTTACCTATCCGTACAAAGTCTAATATAAAAATCGCAAATGGACAAACTACATCTAAAAAAAATTTCGATTCTCCTCAGACCGATAAAAGTAAGTGTAGAAGTTAGAAATAAAAAATACGAAATCCGAATGTAGAGATGCGAGTACCGAGATACGGGTAACGAACTATCCTCGTGCTTTTGCGAACCAGTCGGGGTCTTTCGCCAGTTTTTCGCGGGCTTCTTTCGTCATCATCTCAAAAGCAGGATGGTCGCTGCGCCAGCTTCGCTGCTCAAACGAGCCCGACCGCATCTTCTCCACTTCCTTAGAGACGCTGTCAAAATAGCTGCCGTAAATATGAAGCGAATCGCTTATGTCGACATATCTGCCGACGGTGACAGCTTTGGCGATTTTCTCTGAAATCTTATGCGCTATTATTCTCTGCAAATCGGTAAGCGCATAGACATTCATAAACCACGCTTTGTACAAATCTCTGCTTCGCCAGTGTGTATTCATATTAAGCCAACTCCCCCCCCTTCCGTTATCTATCAGCCGAGTCCATATCCTCTGCAGACAGGGAGGATCGTCCGTCTTGGGGTCGGCGTTCGGCATCCAGGTAATCGCTTGTGCCCTGCGTGTATGAGCGACCTCTGAGAGGCTGTCGATGATGTACTGAATCTGGTTAACTTTTGCGAACGGCCTCGGCGAATCAGCTATTCGCAAATCCTCGACTGGACAATACGCGCACAATCTTTCGTGATAGGTATACGTCCATTTGCCGGCGGCGGGGTCTATCCAGTGGTCATGAATGCCGTCGACGACTTCCTGGCGATAGGCTTCGAGCTCTGCCGGTCCGCCGGGAAAATTCTTGTGTATTCTCGGCTCGGCGAATGGCTCTGCGATTGTTACGATAACGGTCGCATCTCTGCTGAGCGGTTCTCCCGGCTTGTCATATTCGGTCTTTATCTGCAGACCGTTATCCCAGACCGCAAGGACAGCCTTCTCCCACGCTTCGGGTAAACAATCCGCGGTAATATTTATAACCGGTATCTGCATTATTGATGTTGCTGCTGCCATATTATTCCTCCGTGAACCTGTTAAAATTGCCTATTTGAGATTGCCGAGGTCGATTTCCTCTTCTGTAATATTGTATCGGCTGCGGTATTGCTCAGGGATATCCGCAAGAATCCGTTTGGCTTTGAACTCGTATTCCGTATCCGGGAACTGTTTTATAATCTGTCTGCAGGCATCGATAGTCTGTTTGTAACTTATCACAGGGAGTCTGCCCATCTTTCTCGATTGAATAGCCCATTCCAGAAGCCGCTGTGCCTCGACGTCCTCTTCTATCGTAAGTTGGCGAAACTGCTGCGTGGGCTGTGCCTGTGTCTGCTGAATTCGGTCTTGCGTCCGGGCAGTTTCCGTCGGCTGAGCTTGTTTCGGTTTCGGCTCAGCCCGCAGCCTCGCATCGTCTTCGGCTGCGATATCGTAAAATGTTTTCTCAGACTCGGTCTTTTTCTTACAGCCGACAGGCCCAATAACAAAAATTATGAGCGTTAGAGCAAGAGCCGTGCCAATCAATTTATCTCTCATAACATAACCCGCCTTTCCGAAATAGCCTTTAACCGTCGTTTTGACGATTATTGATTATTTGACAACAATAACTTATAATCAATTTTATATTTTGTTTGCGTTTTTTCAACAGCAAACTCGATATTTAATTGATTCAGGTGGTTGGATTTGTGTTTACGGGAATAATAGAAGGCCTGGGCGAAGTAAAATTGGCGACCGGCTCAGCCGATACGGGTCCGCTGCAGCTAAAAATCGAGCTCAGCAGACTTGCCGAGGGCTGTAAAGCGGGCGACAGCCTAAGTGTAAACGGTGTCTGCCTTACCATAACGGGTCTTCAGAACACGGCAGCCAGTTTTGATGTAGGCGGCGAAACGCTTTCAAAATCTAATCTCGGCAGATTGAGGAGCGGCTCGAAGGTCAATATTGAAAGAAGTCTGAAAGCTGACAGCCGGTTCGGCGGCCATTTTGTGCTCGGCCATACCGACGGCACAGCCGCCATAAAAAAAATTGAAAGAAAAGGACGATTTGCTGATATGACTTTCACTGCGGATAAGGTCCTGCTCGATGATATGATTACCAAAGGCTCGGTCGCTGTTGATGGGATATCGCTGACGATTGCAAAAATGGATGATAAAGGTTTCGCGGTCGCACTGATACCGGAGACGCTGAAAAACACAACGCTGGGATTTGCAAAAGCCGGCGATAAAGTAAATATCGAAACTGATATAATAATAAAGACGATAAAGAAGTACGTGGAAAAGCTGCTGCCGACAGAAGGCTTAACCGTCGAAAAACTAAAAAACCTCGGCTTTTAACTGAAAAATATGAATTATAATTTTAATAACAATTCGATAACGGAGCAGCCGGTGATAGGTATCACGATGGGCGACCCCGCGGGGATAGGCGCGGAGATTATCATCAAGGCACTAGCTGAGCCCGAGATAAGAAAGGCTGCGAAGTTTATTATATTCGGAATGAACGAGCAGCTTTTATTCTCAGCCGACAGGGCGGAGATAGAGCCGTTCTGGGGCAGATGCCAGCACGAAAAATTGAGCAGAGAATATCCCTATAAGGTTGTGGTAGCCGACTACGATGAATACTCGGTGCCGCCCTGGATAAAGGGGCCGAGCAAAGTCGCAGGCGAGGCGTCGGTTAGATTCTGCCTCGACGCAATCGAGGCTGCAAAGGCAAAAATAATCGACGCAGTTGTAACCGCACCGATAAATAAAACAAGCTGGAAGTTGGCGTCTGTGAAATGGCCGGGACATACGGAAATGTTCGCCGAGAAAACGAGGTCAAAACGAAAAGCGATGATGTTCGCAACCGACAGCCTGAAGCTTGCCCTTGCGACGATACACGAGGCGCTGTTTGAGGTGCGCCATAAATTTACTATCGGCTGTGTGTTCGAGCCGATAGATTTGCTCAACGATGCTCTGAAACAGTACTTCGACATTGAGAATCCGAAAATCGGCGTCGCAGCCTTAAATCCCCATGCAGGCGAGGACGGCCGATTCGGCGATGAAGAAAAACGCATAATCACACCGGCTGTCACTCTCGCTCAGAACCAGGGTATCGACTGTTACGGCCCGTATCCTGCTGATACGCTTTTTCTAAGGGCGACTCGCGGCGAATTCGACGGCGTGGTTGCGATGTATCACGACCAGGCTATGATACCCATCAAGCTATTGGCGTTCGATACCGCGGTTAATATCACAATCGGCATACCGATTATAAGGACGTCGCCCGCTCATGGAACCGCGTTCGATATCACAGGCAAAAATATCGCGAACCCGACGAGTATGAAAGCTGCGATTAAAACCGCTATAAATATGGTGATTCAGAAAAGAAAGTTAGAACTGAGAAGTGAGAAGTTAGAACTGAAAAACAGGAATGAATAAAACTGCCGCTGCGTATTATTCTGTATAAATTACTCCACAATATTATGTAACTGTGATACCGGCAGGGTCGAGACATTTTTGGCCAGCGGATAACTTTCGTCGCCGGGATAAATTACATAAGCCTTTTGCGGCTTGAGGTCTTCAAAGGCATTCCAGAAACTTTTAGTCAGTTTCGGCGCCAGCGAATATTTAAATTCAACCGCTATCGGCGGCTTTAGCTGTGTCGGCTGCAAAACAAGGTCGATCTCCGCCCCTGCTGCCGTCCGGTAGAAATTAGCTGTCCAGTGTTTCGGAATCAAAGCCATTATCTGCTCTATTAACCAGCCCTCCCACGAAGCACCTGCAGATGGATGCCCTAAAAGTGAATCTAATTCCGGAATACCCAAAAGATAATGCAGCAATCCGCTGTCTCTTATATAAACTTTCGGAGATTTTACAAGACGCTTCTTTATGTTGGTATAGTAAGGCTGAATCTGGCGAATCATAAAAGTATCCTGCAATATATCAAGATACTTTCTTGCCGAAGGCGGCGAAATCCCTAAACTGTTTGCAATCTTACTTGCATTCCAGAGTTGACCGTGACAGTGAGATAGCATCTGCCAGAACCTTAAAAGCATAGAAGCCGGAATAGAAATGCCGAGCCCCGGTATGTCTCTTTCAAGATGCGTTCTGATAAAGTTTTCTCTCCAGGTAAAGGACATTTCATCGGACTTTGCAAGAAAACTTCTTGGAAATTCGCCTCGCAGCCAGAGTTTTTCGAAGGATTTCTGTTGTTCTGTGCCGCCGACTTCAGACAGCAGAAAACCGGTAAGCTGGTGGTAACAAATTCTTCCCGCAAGGCTTTCTGAAGATTGCCTTGATAAATTTGGCGATGCTGAACCAAGTATTAAAAATCTGCCGTTTCTAAATTTTGAGTCAACCAGCGACCTTATTAAAGGAAACAATTCCGGTTTTCTTTGTATTTCATCTATTATCACTAAACTATCCGAATGTTTTTCAAGATAAAGCTCCGGATCCGAAAGCTTCTGCAGGTCTGACATCTTCTCCAGATCAAGATACAAAGCATTCTCCCAGCTGGTTTCTTTTATTATTTTTGCAAGGGTAGTTTTACCTACCTGCCGAGCTCCCAATATGCCAACCACCGGAAAATCCCGCAGAGTTTCTATTATATCGTTTGTAATTCTTCGTTTAATCATGCTTGTATTTTAAAACGTATCTTTTCAAAATGCAAGCAAATACTTTCTTAAGTCAACAAGTACCGATAATTATTCAGTTAAGTTTGAATAAATTCGGGTTTATAATACTTCAAAAAAAGTCTGAGGCTATTTTAATGCAGAATAAAATGGAAATTCGGGGACTCCTAATATCAGCGGGAATGCGCCCAAATAGAAGTCTCGGTCAGCATTTTCTTATCGACCTTAACCTGATGCGGCTTCTTTTAACAACTGCGAATATCACCGGAGACGATGTAGTTCTCGAGGTCGGCTGCGGCAGCGGGTCGTTAACGCAAGAGCTTGCCGAAAGAGCAGCGGTCGTCATCGCCATTGAGATAGATAGTGCTTTAGCTGAAATTGCGAAAAGTCAGCTGGCTGACAAAAAAAACGTTCAGATTATCAACGCCGACATTCTGCAGAAAAAAAGCGCTATCAATCCCGTCATTATTAAATTGATAAAATCACTTCAAAAAAAGTTTGCCGGCCGATTCCTGCTCGTCGCTAACCTGCCTTACAATGTCGCTTCGCCTCTGGTTATAAATCTGCTTACCGGCTCGCCGGCTGCCGATGGTATGTATATAACGGTTCAAAAAGAAGTTGCTGAGCGAATGACCGCCAAAGCGGGGACGAAAAAGTACGGTACGTTAAGTGTATTATTAGAAGCTGCGGGCGATGTTAAAATCGAAAGGATTCTGCCGGCGACTGTGTTCTGGCCTCAACCGAAAGTCGATTCAGCTATGGTAAGTTTTGTTCGCAGCAGTAAAAAGGTTGAACAGATAAAAAGCATCGAGCAGCTCTGCAGAATTGTAAACTTGTTTATGCAGCACCGTCGAAAGATGCTCAAATCTATAACAAAACTGGCGCGGGGGAAAATCAAAGAAGTTCAAAACTGGCTTGAAATCTTTGAGGGCTGCGACATAGACCCAAATGGCAGGCCTGCACAGTTAAGTCCCGGCGATTATGTTAAAATCACAAATGCCCTTGCGTGAATCGTATCTCGAAAAATAAACCGCAAAGAACGCCCTTCGACAAGCTCAGGACAGGCAAAGGACGCAGAGAAAAAAACAAAACAAATTTTTTTGTGATTTGTGTTGATTTGCAATTTTTGCTTTGATTATTTGTTAATTATCTGCTAAAATGTCAGCCTGATTTGTGTTCTCAGTAAAATTTAAGGAGTATGTTATGAATAAAAATCAATCATCAAAGTACGTCAGCTCATCAATCTTACTTTTCATTTTATTAATTCTTGTTTTCGGCTGTTCAAGCAATCCTCAGATGGCTTCTGCCGCTGAAAAGCAGTCTGTCAAGATAACAGAGCAGCTCGATACCATCAAATCGGTTACGTTTACCGATGTTCATCTTAATGATGTTTTCTGGGCGCCGCGGATTGAAACCAACCGCTCAGCTACGATTCCGCACGCTTTCAAGAAGTGTGAGGAAACCGACAGGGTGGAGAATTTCGAGAGGGCTGCCAAAGTTCTTCGCGGCGAAAAGCTCGAAGATAACAGGGTTCACGGTTACAGCTTTGACGATACTGACCTCTATAAAACGATGGAGGGAGCTTCGTTCGGCTTGGCAGTAAAGGCAGATGCCAAAATGGAAGAATATCTCGACGAGCTGATTGAGAAAATCGCCGCTGCACAGGAGCCGGACGGCTATCTTTTTACAGCAAGGACGATTAATCCCGAACATCCTCACGAATGGGCGGGGGAAAAACGATGGGAGAAAGTCAGAGACCTGAGTCACGAATTATATAATATGGGTCACTTTTACGAGGCGGCTGTCGCGCATTATCAGGCGACCGGTAAAAAGTCGATGCTGGATATTGCAATCAAGAATGCGGATTTACTGTGTGAGACTTTCGGGCCTGGTAAAAACGAATACTGGCCCGGTCATCAGATAATCGAGATGGCACTTTGCAAACTGTATCGCACAACGGGTGAGAAAAAATATCTCGACCTTGCGAAATTTTTCCTTGATACGCGGGGACCTGACTACGGCACTTACGCTCAGGCACACAAGAAAGTTACCGAACAGAGCGAGGCTGTAGGTCACGCTGTGAGGGCGACTTATATGTATTCGGGTATGGCTGACGTCGCAACGCTGACCGGCGACAAGAGATATATCGATGCCATCGACAGGATATGGGAGGATGTGGTCGGCAAAAAGCTCTATATCACTGGCGGAATAGGTGCTGCGGGCGGTCACGAAGGTTTTGCTGATGCCTATGAGCTGCCGAATATGACCGCATACTGCGAGACGTGCGCCTCGATAGGAAACGCATTCTGGAATCACCGATTATTTATGCTGCACGGTGACGCAAAGTATATCGATGTGCTCGAACGAACGCTTTATAATGGATTAATCGACGGCGTGTCACTGGACGGCAAGAGATTTTTCTATCCGAATCCGCTTGCATCGCGTGGCCAGCACTCCAGAAGCGAATGGTTCGGCTGTGCGTGCTGTCCGTCGAATATAGCAAGGTTTGTCGCTTCCGTGCCCGGCTATCTTTATGCGACAAAGGGTGATGAGATTTATGTAAATTTATTTGCCGGCGGGACAGGCCAAATCAAGCTCGGTGATAATAAGGTCAAGATTACACAACAGAGCCGCTATCCCTGGGACGGCGATATTAAGATGACAATCGAGCCTGCGACCGAATCAAGGTTTACAATCAAGGTTCGCATTCCCGGCTGGGCGAGAAACGAAGTTGTGCCCACCGACCTTTATCACTATCTGAACAAAAGCGACGAGAAGCCGACTCTGAAAGTGAACGGCAAAGCGGTAGATTTGAATATAGATAAAGGTTACGTCAGCCTTGAGCGTGTCTGGAAAAAAGCTGATACAATCGAATTGTCGCTGCCGATGCCGATAAGACGCGTTATCGCACACGAGAAGGTGGAGGCAGATAGAGGAAAAACTGCGATAGAGCGCGGGCCTATCGTTTTTTGTGCGGAATGGCCGGACAATAACAATCGCGTGCTTAACCTGATGCTGGGAGATGACGTGAAACTCCGAGCTGAGCCTAACGATATGCTCGGCGGAATACTTACTATCAGAGGCAAGGCCTACGCCACAAAGGAAGGTGAAGGTGAGAAAATCATAAAGACGGAGCAGGGGCTCGTGCTTATACCCTATTACGCCTGGGCGCATCGAGGCAGGGGCGAGATGACGGTCTGGCTGGCGAGAAACGAAGATGCGGCTGAGCCAATAAAGAGACCTACAATTGCTTCGGAAAGCAGAATAAGAATATCGAGAGGACAAGGGCCGAGACGCTGCATCGTTGACGGCTTCAAGCCCCGAAACTCCATTGACGGTGAACACTCATATTATCACTGGTGGCCGAAAAAAGGGACTGAGGAGTGGGTGCAGCTCGATTTTAACGAGCCGGCGACTGTATCATCGGTCGAGCTCTACTGGTACGACGATACGGGCAGAGGCGAATGCCGTGTGCCGAAAAGCTGGAAGCTGCTATACAAGGACGGCGAGGGATTCAAAGAGGTCTCGAACGCAAGTGGTTACGGCGTCAATAAGGACAAATTTAATAAAACCAGCTTCGAGCCGGTAGAGACCGGCGGTCTGCGAGTCGAGCTTCAATTGCAGGATGAATGGTCGGCAGGTATCATCGAGCTGAAGGTTAATAAATAATTATTACTCGATACTTGATACTGGATACTGGATGCTCGATACTGGATGCTCGGGATCGAGCTTTTAGCTTTCTTTTTGCAGAAGCTCGATGATTTCAGCTTTTGTGGGCATAGCATCGAGCGAGCCGAACCTGGTACAGATGAGAGCTCCTGCGGCGCAGGCGAATTTCACAGCTTTTCTTATGTCGTCGTTAGCCCCAAACGAGGCGGCCAGAGCAGCGGCGAATGCGTCACCGGTGCCGGTATGATTGACAAGCTCAACCTCGAAAGCGGGTATGTGGTCTGCGGAGTTTCTGTCGATGACCATACAGCCGCGTCTTCCCATCGTTATAACCGCAACGCCGACGCCGCGAGCGACAAGGTCCGAGCCGATAAGCTTGGCTGTGCGGATGTTCGCGGCTGAGTGCTCGGTTATGTCGGCGGCCTCGTAAAGATTGGGTATCAGGACATCAGCAGAAAAATACTCCATCGGAAGCTCGGACCGCTTATCGGGTTTGTCAAGAGGTCTGGCGGGATTGAGTATGACTTTTGTAGCGTGCACCTTAGCGCAGCTGATAGCTGCAACAATTGCGTCCTCGGGCAGATTACCGTGAATCAGGCAAATGTCAGCTTCGGAGATTACCTGCTCTGCGAGCTTGATATCGTTTGTATGCAAAGCGCTGTTTGCTCCGGCGCAGATGAGCGATGCGTTTTCGCCGATTGAGCTGACCATTGTTATGACGGCGCCGGTGTTTTTGGCCTCGGCCGTGAATACGTAATCGGTGTTTACCTTATACTCGGCAAGTGTGGATTTTACTTTTTCGGCGAAGGAGTCGCCGCCGACCTTGCTTATCAGGTGCACCTGACAACCGCACAGCGCTGCTTCGACTGCCTGGTTCGGCCCGGGGCCTGTAACGTTATACGACAGAGCACTGCCGATGACCGGCTGAGACGGCAAAGGAAACTGAGTGCATTTGACTATAATATCTACGTAACTGCCCCCGATTACGACTACCTTCGGTACCCTGGCTAACATATATACCTCAAAATCCCTTTTTTGAGTGTATCAGTTTATCGGTGTATCAGTATATCAGTTAATTTTCAAATCTCAATAAATAAAAAGGGCTGTCAGTTCTCATCTGACAGCCGGTTAGCATTATGGTTTTTTGTAAAGGCTCCTAAATTTATTTGCACTTATACTACTATACTTGCGTATTTTGGGATAATTTTGATGCAGCGTTATTTATCACTGCACCTTCGTCTCAAGGCGGAGGTCGTATGTGATTGAGTATTGATTGTTTTTGTACCATCCTGAATTGGCTGTCAGGCCCTTGTGCGGCTGCTGCGTTGCGGTAGCTGTCCCGACAGCATTCGAGCATAGATACGCTGCCGACAGATTTCAACTTCAAAAGGTGCATAACGATTGCCGGCGTTAAAAGCAAAGCTTTCATTGTACTATTCCCCAAAAATTTTTACGCACCGTAGATTTTCATCGTCTTTTCGAGAAATTTTTCTTTAGATTTATTACCGCCGCTTTTTTTCTTCTTCGGTCGAGAGAGACGACGTAGAAGCTTCGATTTTGATGCTTATAACAGCTTAAGTTTGGCTGAAGTAAAGATGGGCAAGATGTTGAAACTGGGCAAAGTAAGGATACGTCTCGCTTTTATCAGTATCGAAAAAGGGTTTTATGCGAACGGCTTTTAGAGTAAAAAATTTTGAAAAAATTTTTCTTAATCAAGATTTTTGTTACTGTGGTGTTTTTTACGTTAAAAAATTATCAAAAGAAAACAAAGTTGCCGAAATCTACTCTAAGTCTTACCAGTCGAGCCTTACCCAAAACGGATTGTTAACACTTTTTAGGGAAGTAGGGTATTATGGTTACACAAAAGCGCCTCTCGGAATCTGATGCTCGCATTTTGGTATTTTCTCTGCTGATATTTGTTTTTTGCGTTATTTTTATCTTTGGCTGTGAAGAACAGTCGATGCAGGGCGATATTGCCCTGAGCAGTTTCGGGCTCTCCAACAGCTTTTATGGAAGGCCTAACCTATATCAGCGAAGAAACCTTCCACAAGCTATGCGCGGTGCGTACTATATCGAGCCGGTGCGAAACATCTCAAGGAGTGATTTCACGGAGATTATAAAGAAAAAACAACTCGTAGCTGAGGAAATCAAAAAAGGGGAGCACTATGTAGCTATGCGAGAGGCGCGTATAGTTCAGCTTGATACGTTCGCTGCGGGGCTGATGATTTACATAGAAAGATACCGTATCGTTGATAATTAGCAAAGTAACACGGGCTCGAAGCCCGTGTTACAATTCAAATTTCACCAAATGGTTAGCGAAGAGGTCAGATTTCATTCTGAATCAATGATTTTTTAGCAAGCCTTTACATAAAGAAGCCCGATTTTACGACCATTTTGACTTGAAAATGCGTTTTTTGCGTTAAAGTTTGATAAGTGCATAAAAATATAAAATTTTTGTAAAAAAGTATACAAAAAGCTTGACAAAGTTAAGTTAAGTGTTAATATTGTAATTATGTTTGATATGTATATAACATATATTGTTATGGTCAGCAGTAAAAACTGAACGAAAAAACATGTTACTGACCGGCCTGACAATATGTTACCAGGCATAGTTTTTGGTCTGAAAGTTGTTTTTTCAATTAAAAAAGCGGGTTTTTCAACCCGGCAAACCAGAGGTTTTTTTCGTATCTCGTATTGCGTATTGAGTCAATATTAAGCCTAATTTGCGACTTCCGGAAACAGGAATCTTAATCATTAATTTTCAATTCTAAATTCTCAAAGGCGCGACAGGGAGGTTGAAATGAAAGACAAATCAGGCAGTGATGAAAAGAATACACGACAATATCCCAGGCGAATTTTCACTTCGGCAATTAAATCGAGACAGAATCGAGCTGCTGCGAAACAGAATACAGCTTCTTACCAGCGACGACAGAATCATTATGACAATGTACCTGGAGAACTCGAACAGCTTTCGCCAGATTGCAAAGCTTACCGGCGTAAACGAGAGCACTGTCGCAAGACGAATAAACAAAATCACAAAAAGACTGCTGGACGGCTACTTCATACTGTGCCTTAGAAACCGTGACAGGCTCAGCTCGATTGAGCTGAAGATCGCAAAGGAGTTTTTCGTTAACGCTCTGCCGATGACAAAAATAGCTGAGAAAAAGAAGATTAGCTATCACCTCGTCCGAAAGTCGGTGAGAAATATAAAGAAGTGTATCAGTGTATGAGTGTAACAGTGTATCGGTGTAACAGTGTATCAGTGTAACAGTGTATCGGTGTATGGTGACATTCACGATATCAAAGCAATTCAGGTGGAATAGAAAGTTGTCTGACAGTGCTGCACGGGTCTGCAGGATGTTCGGGCTGACCGCTGACCGGCTCGACGAGCAAAGTGTTAAACACAGCTGTGAGTTGAAAATAAAAGAAGGTGACATCGTATATATTACAGGTCCTTCCGGTTCGGGAAAGAGTGTTCTTCTCGAAGAGCTTGCCAGACAAATCAAGCCTGAAAAAAGGATTAACCTTTCACAGATAGAGCTTTCCAGAGACAAGGCGGTTATCGACTGTATGGATGGTGACACAATAGACAGATTAAGGATTCTCAGTCTTGCGGGACTCAATGACGTTTTCTGCGTACTGAATCGGCCGGCGAGATTAAGTGAAGGACAGAAGTGGCGGTTTCGTTTGGCGAAGGCACTTAGCAAAAAAGCTGAATACGTATTTGCCGATGAGTTCTGCTCAGGTCTTGACCGAATAACGGCGTGCGTCATCTCGCACAACATAAGAAAATTCGCAGACAGGACGGGGACAATATTTGTCCTTGCATCGAGTCACGAGGACATACTGCTCGATCTGGCTGCTGACGTTCTGGTGGTGAAGGATTTTTGCGGGCCGGCCAATATTATTTATAAAGATACGCTGAGAAAATATGCGTAAGTGCAGCATAATAAACAGGTTAGAGATAGCCGAAGGCGGAAGACAAGACTACGAGCAGCTGTCAATGTATCACTACCGTGACACTAAAATCGGCCCTTACGCTGCAATCTATATCTTAAAGCCGACGGGCAGGCTCGCTCTGTCTCTGAATAAAAAAGCTGTCGGCGTGATAGTATATACTATGCCGTCGATGTCGCTCGAGCTGCGAAGTATTGCTTTGAGTGACATACTCACCGGCCTGGACAAAAGGACAAGGCTGTCGGTCATCAATAAAAATATCAGGACAATCAGCAGAGTGATTATCGAGCCGAGATTTCGGAATCTCGGCCTTGCTACTGCTATTGTAAAAGAGACGCTCGGCTTGCTCGATGTCCCTATAATCGAGGCGATGGCAGTGATGGGACTTGTCAACCCCTTTTTCGAGAAGGCGGGTATGACAGCATACAAAGCACCGATACCTGCACGTTGTGTGCAGATGAAAGAAGCCTTTGATTATGTCGGTGTAAAAGAAAATCTCTTAATCGATGCTGTAAAGGTTCAGAAAAAAATAGAGCGGCTCGGCAGAAAAGAAACATTATTTCTTGAGAGGCAGATGCGCCAGTTTCTGCAGAGCTACGGCAAGCGAAGGCTGATGTCGGCCGGCCTCGAGAAAACACGATATATCCTAAATAAGCTGACCGCAAGACCGGTGTATTATATCTGGTTCAACCCGTCAAATTCGAAGCACTAAATCCGAAATCCGAAACAAATTCAAAATGCGAATGCTCAAATGTCAAAAACGTTTTGGTAATTTGAATTTTAGCGATTCGATATTGTTTCGAATTTCGGTATTCGAATTTAGAATTATTTTCATTTCTTGATATGTCAAGTGACATAAAACAAATCTTGCTCGATAAGCTCACAGCTCATCCGGATAATCCGAACAGGATGAGCGAGCTGAATTTCAATAAGCTCGTTCGCAATATAAAGCTGAGCGGCAAATATGAGCCTCTCGTCGTTCGTCCGCATCCGAAAGAAAAAGGCTTTTATCAGATTATCAACGGCCATCATCGCGTTAAGGCCTTACAGAAGCTCGGCTTACAAAAGTGCGATTGCGTTGTCTGGGACGTCGATGATAAGCAGACTGCGGTACTTTTAGCGACGCTTAACAGACTTGCAGGCAGTGACATACTGGACAAAAAGCTTAAGCTTTTAGAAAAGCTCAAGGCTGAATTCGATTTGAAAGAGCTTTCAAAACTTTTGCCTTACACAAAAAATCAAATTGAAAAGCTGACGAACCTGAAACGTCCGGAGCTGGGTGCAAATGTAGGTGACATTGAATTTGCAAAGCCGATGGTTTTCTTTGTCACGAACGGTCAGCTTGAGATTATCGAGCAGGCGATTGACATCGCTGAAGACAAAACTATAACCAACAAGGCGAAGAGAAGAGCCGATGCGCTTGGAAGGATAGCGAGGGAATTCAGAGGACGGATGAAAGCTGAAAATACGAAATCCGAATATCGAAATTCGAAACAATATCGAATAACCAAAATTCAAAACCCGAAACGTTTTTGACATTTGAACATTCGTATTTTGAATTTGTTTCGGATTTCGGATTTAGTGCTTCGGAATTGAAACACATACATCGTTACGAAAGATGCGAATAATGCATAAGAGAAAAAATAACAAAAAGAATAATGACGGCTTATGGGTGCCGAACGAGATACTCAATCTTTTCGCTCTCGACGAGGGCTGTAAGCTGCTGCTTGCACATTTCTACAGCTTCGCAGCGAAAGGCTGTTACCAGAGCAATAAGACACTGGCAACAATCTTTATGACGACGCCGAGAACGATCGCAAGAAGAGTTGCAAATCTCAAAGGTCATATATATGTAAAAAATCCAAAGGGATACTATCGCACGATCTGGGTAAGGTTTCATCCGGAAGTATCTAAAATCAGGCCTGAAAGAATTAACAATCAGCAGCAGGGGGTACGACAAGATTGTCATAGTCACTATGACAAAACTGGTAAATCGACTACGACAAAACCTGTATTTCGACTACGACAGAATTGTCGCACTACTAATACATATACTAATACAAAGACTAATACAGAGACTGCAGCCGACTTGCCTATGCCTGCCGGTGGGCAGGCAAGTCGTCTGCTCGAACAAAGAAGGGCAGCAGCACTTTCGAAGGTCGAGCAGTTCAAGAAGAGGTTTGGTGTCGGCCAAAAAAGCGAGCGGATGTCACCGCAAGAGTTCGAGCAGAGAAAGCAGATGATAATAAAACAGCTGCGAAACACGTCGTGAGTATATCCGCGTATGAGTTTATCTGTTTATCATATCATCATAAAAAAAGCGGCGCTATATAAGTATCCAGTACACTGCCATACAGTATACTG
Source organism: uncultured Pirellulales bacterium (assembly GCA_964568365.1). GTDB lineage: Bacteria > Planctomycetota > Phycisphaerae > Sedimentisphaerales > Anaerobacaceae > CAYLMG01. The sequence continues at coordinate 29,802 of CAZMQF010000002.1, forward strand.
CAATGCAGTATATGTCATTAACAGGTAGCGTATATATGTGATTTTATTGAGAATCGAGTATTAAGTTTTGATTATTGAACATCGAGTATCGGCACATCAATTTTCGGCTTTTGTTCTTAAATCTAATTTCCATATTTGAAAGGAGTTATAAAAATGGAGAATGGAATTTCATATTCAATACCAAAGACTGCTTGCGGGCCACTGACGGCGAAGTCGGCGGGCGGTGCTGGTTTTCGGCGGATAGTTTTGAACAGGGGACGCTTTGCGATGGTCGATGCCGACGATTATGACAAGCTGAGCAGGTACAGGTGGTATTGCATCCGCTCGGGCGGCTACCTGTATGTGAGACGCAACGAGGGCGGCAGGATGATAAAGATGCACCGTGACATATTGCAGCCGCCGGCCGGCATGTACGTGGACCACAAAAACCATAACACTTTAGACAATCGCAAAAGCAATCTGCGAATATGTACGCCCGCGCAGAACTGTTTTAACCGCCTGCCTTCGGAGAAGGGTACGAGCAGGTACAAAGGCGTTTACTGGCGAAGTGACATCAAGAGATGGGCTGCCATAATCGGTTTTAACGGAAAGCATATTCACATCGGCTGTTTCGATTATGAGCTTGACGCTGCGATTGCCTACGACGACCGGGCTGCGGAGTTGTTCGGCGAGTTCGCAGCTTTGAACTGCCAGTACCGCCCGGAGCTGGCCCAGTGGCTAAAGGAAACCAGACTTTTCAACCCCCTGCCGAAAACCGATTTTTGTTTAACTCAGAATATTGATAGTGTATAATAAAAATAAGCCTATAGGTAAAATACTCGAAAACAAGAGAAATATTTATGATATTCTTTTGTGTCAGCCGAAAAGGGTAAAAGACAAAACCTTATTTAAAAACATTTTTTCAGGTATCGTCGATGTCGAGAGGCTTATTTACAATAGGCTACGAAGGTCACGATTTGGATTCGTTTATTACTCTATTGAAAAACAATTTCATTAATCTTCTTATCGATGTAAGGCGAACGCCGATTTCGAGAAAACGAGGATTTTCGAAGAGCTCTCTTTCGGAAAAACTCAAAAGCGAGAACATTAATTACATTCACTTTCGCGAGCTTGGCAGCCCGAAATCTATGAGGGAACGCCTGAAATTGACAGGTGACTATTCAAGCTTTTTTGAAAAGATGGAGGAATATCTGCAGACGCAGAGCGAAGCGATAGAGCTTGCTTATAATTATGCGATTACGAACAGAAGCTGCCTGATGTGTTTTGAACATCTCGCCCGGAGCTGTCACAGGAAAATAGTTGCCGATAGAATCAAACAGCGAGACGGCAACGGCCTGAAAATAAATCACATTTAACAAGCGGAGAGAATTTAATTGGCACTTGAAGAAAAAACCATCTTGATTACAGTAAAAGCGTATCCGAATCCAACTAAAAAATACGGAGAGACTGTGTGTTGCGCAGGAATAGAAATCCAAACAGGTAATTGGATTAGACTTTACCCAATACCACACAGAGATCTCGACGAATCTAAAAAGTTCAAAAAATATAATATAATAAAAGTCAATTGCAAAAAGAGCGAAGATCATCGTATCGAAAGCTACAAAGTTGATTGCGATTCGATACAGATTATAGACCATTATGACACAAAGGATAAATGGAAGAAGAGAAGTGAAATTGTGCTGCCTACCGTAAAAAAATCATTTTGTCAGATTTTAATGGATATCGATGTTAATGAGTCGCTTGGTGTATTTCAGCCCCACGATATTTGTTTTCACTGGGAAAAAGCAGCATTGAAAGATGAAGATAAGAGACAAGTTTGCTATTTACAGCTTTCTTTCTTTGACAAGAAGAAACAGGTTATCGAGCAAATCCCGTTTAATTTTTATTATACTTTCAAATGCAAAAACGAACAGTCTTGTCCAGGTCATAAGCTGCTTATACTCGATTGGGAACTCGGCCAAGCATACCGTGACTGGCCGCGCAGATACGGTACAGGGAATTTGCTGCTCGAAAAAATCAAAGAAAGATGGCTGACAAGAAATTGTTCGGATAAAAACGATGTGTATTTTTACGTTGGCAATATGAAGCGTTTCCATAACCAATTTATGGTTCTCGGAGTTTTTTACCCGCCAAAGATGTAACTGCTACCTGTTCAATCCCTTTATTTTCGAAACCGAAGTTTATGCTTGATTTATGCAACTTTTTTTAGTACAATCACTTAGGTTTTTCTGTCTAAAAATCCAATTCCACCCGATACAGACAGAATCTGTGTAGGCAGGTAGGAATCGGCCTGTAACACGGGCTGGAAGCCCGTGTTACTTAAACGAAAGGACCTGAATAATGCAACATTGTGAATGGCTGAAGGGGGCTCTGGCAATAGCGTTTTTCTTTTTATGCCCGTTGACAGCCGACGCTGATATCCTGGATATCAACGACGAAATCCATACCTACAGCAGTTTGACCGATACGACCGTGAACATGAGCGGCCAGTCAGAATTGCATATCACAGATGGGACCGACCCGATACCGGGTTGCCAAATCAATCTCAATTCGTCGGATTCCTGGTTTTTCTTAGAGCAGATAAAGCCTTCCGACGTTGTCTCGACATATCTCAGCCAGGTCCAGGTTGACGGTTCGCCGGCGGTATTGAACAGTAATGTCCGCGTTGACCAATACGTTTCCGGCGCGGTCGTCATTCCGCACACACCGAGTTACGAGCCTCTGCAAATCTACAGTGACTTTTATTTCGGCGGCTCGTCGATGTCACTCGGTCTGTACACTTACTACAGAGGCTCGGCTTCGCTCGGCGCTCTGAATGATAACGTGAGCAGCTTCAAGCTCAAACGCGGCTATATGGCCACCTTCGCTCAGAATGAAGGCGGCACCGGCCGAAGCAAAGTTTACGTCACACAGGATGCCGATATCGACATTGAGGTTATCCCGGAGGAATTGTCTTATTCGATTTCTTTCATTCGTGTCTTTCCCTGGCGATGGACAAACAAGAAAGGCTGGGCCGGCGGCGGTTCCGATGTGCACGAAGCCCTGAATTGTGCCTGGTTTTACGATTATGACAATGTCGTCGTTTCGTCGATGGACACCGAGTACGTCCCGATGCGGCACAATATGAACTGGAACGCATATTCCAACATCAACAACAAGCAAAAATCCACCGCTGCGCTTGGCTTCAATGAACCCGATAGGCCACCCCCCCAGGCGGACATGACCGTAGCCGAAGCCATCGGGCAGTGGCCAAACCTGGTTGCATCCGGTTTGCGAATCGGTTCACCTGCAACAAGTGACGGAGGCCTGGCGTGGCTGTATGATTTCATCGACCAGGCAGACGTGTTAAACTATCGGGTCGATTTCGTCGCCGTACATTTTTATCAGGGTTGTTTCAGCGGCTCGCAATTATATAACTGGTTAAGGGACATCCACCAGCGAACGGGACGCCCGCTTTGGGTGACGGAATGGAACAACGGCTGTAACTGGACCGGCTGCGAGCCATCGACTCCCGAGGAACAAGCGCTAATCATAGGCCAATTCATTGACACGATGGACAACGCGCCGTTTGTGGAACGTTACTCGGTCTATAACGCCTGCGGCACGAGCCGGGAATTGATTACAGGCGGCGTTCTGACTCCTGCCGGCGAGGTCTATCGCGATAACGAGGCGCCGATAGCTTACATTCAGCCGCCCACGGATGGCTCCGGCGGCTGCGCATATTATCAGCTCGACGACGATACACTGGACAGCACGAGCTGCGGCAATCACGGCATCGCGTACGGCGGACCGACTTATGTCTCTGGTCATATCGGCCAGGCGATTAATCTGGACGGCTCGAACGATTACGTCTCACTTCCAGCCAACCTCGGTGACAGCACCGATTTCACCTTTGCCGCCTGGGTCTGGTGGGACGGCGGCGGATATTGGCAGCGTATCTTCGATTTCGGAAAAGGCACAACATATTATATGTTCCTTACGCCTCGCTCGGACGGCAACACGCTCCGTTTCGCAATCTCGATAGACAGCTACAACGATGAACAGAGGCTGGAGACAACCCAATTGACCGCAGGTGCGTGGACGCACCTGGCTGTCACCATCAGCGGAAACACCGGCAAACTCTTTGTCAACGGCTCACCCGTCGCTACGAACACCTCAATGACACTCGACCCGTCGGTTCTCAAGACGGCCTATAATTATCTCGGCAGGAGTCAGTTTGTTAGTGACCCGTACTTCAATGGCCGACTCGACGAGCTCCGCATCGCGGACTATGCTTTGACCGATACGCAAATCGCCGCGCTGGCCGCAGATTCACCCGGCAATCACCCGCCGGCATTCACCAGCGACCCTATCAATAAGCCTGCCTGTCTGCCCGGGGATTCTTTCATCGGTTCGTTGATTTATAACGCAGGCGACATCGACGCCGGCGAAACACTGACCTTCAGCAAGACGGCAGGGGCCGACTGGCTGGATGTGGATACCGACGGCAAGCTTACCGGCTCACCCGGTCTCGGCGATTTGGGCCAGAACAGTTTCACCGTCCGCGTTACCGATAGCAGCGCTGCCTACGACGACGCCACGCTCAATATTACGGTCCTCGGCATCGGCCTCAAAACGCATTATAAGTTTGAGAACAACGCCAATGACAGTATCGGCTCGAACCATGGAACTGTCACCGGTACCGTCACTTACCCGGCGGGAAAAATCGGACAGGCCATCGACCTTGATGGGACCGAGGATTACGTAACACTGCCCGCCGGCCTGGTTAATACCGATGATATTACAATCTCTGCCTGGGTCAATTGGGACGGCGGCGGGATATGGCAGCGAATCTTCGATTTCGGAAACGGCACCAGTCAATATATGTTCCTCTCGCCGAGCTCCTACAGCAACACGCTGCGCTTTGCCATTACCACCGCCGGCAACGGCGCCGAGCAGAGGCTTGATACTACGCAGTTAACCGCCGGCCAATGGGTGCATGTGGCGGTCACGCTTGACGGCGATGTCGGAAAGCTCTATGTCGGAGGCCAGCTGAAAAATACCAACAGCAGTATGTCACTCAATCCTTCCGATTTCAATCCAGCCTTGAACTACATCGGTGACAGCCAGTGGAGTGACGACCCGCTTTTCGACGGGAGTATTGATGATTTCCGTATCTATAATTACGCACTGTCCCCTGACGATATCGCTATGCTGGCCGACGGTGCGGCGAACAACCCGCCGGCTTTTACCAGCGACCCATTAATTAACGACAATGCTATTGAGGACTCTTCTTATTCAGGCTTGCCACTGGCTGCCTATGCGTATGATTTGGATGGTGATACGCTGACTTTCAGCAGGGACACCGGCCCGGACTGGCTGAATGTCGCGCCCGACGGTTCGCTTTCCGGAACTCCGTCGGATTCGGATACCGGATGGAATATATTTGTGGTTCGAGCAGAAGATGCAGGCGGTCTTGATGGTACTGCTGCTTTGGCTATTAAAGTAGAAAATATCTATTCCGGCGTTCGAGGTATCGAAGACCTGAAGGGGCTTGCAGCTCAGTGGCTTAGCTCCGGTTGTATCGACTCCCCCGCCTGTGGCGGCGCCGACCTTGACGGCGATAAGGATGTTGACTTTCTGGATTTGGCACGATTAGCAAACAACTGGCAAATACAGTAGTAAGCCAATCACCAGCCACCTATTTAAATTTGCACAATCACAACGCAACTTCATAACGGTCTTATAAATAACAACTTACAATACATAACCGCAGGGTGGAATGTGCGAAAACATCGGTTAATTTTAAAAATAAAAAAGGCAGATCAGGCTCTTTTAGTAATATTTAGTACCGGCTGGCCTGTCTGCCTTTTTACAAGGAGATAAAACTTTTTATCCCCCTCCCCGGCGAAGTAAGTTTCGGTTTCCCGGCAAGGCTCGGCGGTTCAATTGCTTTGTCCTCTATTGAAAATATAAAAAATAAATCACCAAATCCCAAAAAAGATGATAAAAAATCGACCTGAACGTAACCATTGTCACTTGAAGCTCGTTTTACCGGACCACGCACCTATTTTGGATACTTAGCAGAGAGTTCCGGTTGAAGTATTGAGGGGGCATTTGAGAGTTTATATTTATTTCGGTTGTCTTTTCAAAATAGGTGCGGGGTGACTTATTTGTTGGAGGAAAATTAAATGTCAAAAAAATTAAGCAAAAGACAGCTTGCCGTACTTGACGATTTGTTCGCAAGCGACCTCTCGGCTGAGCAGATACTCGAAAAGCATAGAGTGAATCAAAACCTTTACAGCAGATGGCAGAGTGATGACAGCTACATCGCCGAGCTTGACAGGCGAATCGAGCTTCTCGGCCGTAACAGCAGACTTTTAATCGCAAAGTACGCATCACTTGCAGCCGCGAAGCTTATCGCGCTGACCGATTCTGCCAATCAGGAGACCGCACGAAGGGCTTGCTTGGATATTATCAGTCTGCTGAAGAATGAGAATCAGAAGACCAGGCCCGACTCTGCCGAGCCGCAGCTCAGCACACTGCCGGAGATAGCCCCTGCCCTCGCCGAAAAGCTCCTCGCAACCATCGCCGAACAAAGAAAATAAGCTCATATTGTAATTTTTCCCAAAATTTACAATAAGAAATGACCTTGTTGCACCTGATTACAATAAGCTGAAAATGCCTCTTTACATATCAGTGCTGATTTTTTCGTAAAATTTGATAAAATACTGTCATCTGTTTCAGGCAATAGGTAGAAAACTTATGTGGCTGTTCAAAAATTTCAGGCGAAATCGAATCAAAAAAAAGCCGTTCGGCGGCGACTGGCTGAAAATCATCGAGGCGAATGTCCCCTACTACAGCTCGCTGCCACCCGACGATAAAATAGAGCTGCAGCTGCACATCCTGATTTTCCTGTCGGAAAAACGTTTCGAAGGTTGCGGCGGGCTTAAAATCACCGACGAAATAAAGGTCACCATAGCCGCCTACGCCTGCATACTTCTGCTGCACCGCAAAACTGACTACTATCCCCGCCTGCGCTCGATACTCGTTTATCCGAAAACCTTTGTCGCCCCGCACAAAAGTTATCTTCCCGGCGGCATCATCGCTGAGGGCAATATCCCGCTTCGTGGTCAATCCTGGCAAAAAGGCCCGGTAATTCTGTCCTGGGACGATGTCAAACACTCATACGCAGACGCTCACGACGGCCAGAACGTCGTCTTTCACGAGTTCGCGCATCAGATAGATTCTTCCTGCGGCGAGTCCGACAGCTCCGAGGTCCTTAAAAGACGCTCAAGCTATATCGCCTGGGCAAGGGTGCTGCAGAAAGACTTTGAAAAGCACAAAAGGGCTGTCTCAAAAAACCGGCCGACACTGTTGAGCAAATACGCCGCAACAAATGAAGCTGAGTTCTTCGCCGTCGCAACCGAGTTCTTCTTCGAGAAACCCCAGCAGCTCAAAAAAGCTCACGGCGAACTCTATAACGAGCTCAAACGCTTCTACAACCAGGACCCTGCAGAGCTTTAGTTTTCTTGAAAAAAAGTCATAAAAAGAGACTTGACCTTTCGAATAAAAATTGGTATATTGTTAATAGTCTCGTGATATGAGGCATATAAACTCAAAAAATACTATCCACGGATGGCAAAACCTAAATTCAAGAATGGTTTATTCATAATAGAAGATTATGCTCATAGAAAACTTGAATTACCAGAGCATACGTGGAAACACATCATTCAGGAAAGAGAAAGAGCTTATTTTGAATACCTTTTCGACAAAATCATCGAGACAATCAAAGAACCGTTGCAGGTAAGACAAAGCACAAAAGAGAAAAATGTAGTAATCTACGAAGGGTTTTTTGACGATTTTTATATCAGTAATACTGTGCTTGGACGAGCGTATGTGGACATGGTAGTAAGCTGGAATACAAACAGAATAAGAACAGCATATACCAGTAAGAAAAAGCGGCAAAAAGGAAAACTTTTATGGCCCAAGGAACAATAAAGCCCAAACAAACCTACGACAAAGATGCTGATGTATTGTATGTTCGGTTTGTTAACGATCAGGAGCCTACCTACGTCGAAAATGTTGACGATATTATGCTGCTCGAAATCGGATGGTTCAGCGGCCTGCCGAAAGGATTCCGAATACTCGGGCCCAAGTATCACAAAATAGATGCGATTCAGATGGCAGTGATTACACGAATCAAAAAGCAGGTTCGTAAGCTTATGGAGCAAAAGAGAAAAGCCATAAAAGAGCAGGAGCCGATTTTCACAAATATCTTCGACAAGCTCCCGAGCATATTCGAATCTGTACGATAACATCACAGTGTTAAACCCGCCTTATTATTGACCAACGGAATTCTTCTTCGAGAAACCGCAGCAGCTCAAAAAAGCTCACGGCGAACTCTATAACGAGCTCAAACGCTTCTACCACCAGGACCCTGCGGCGAATAGTCGTAAGCTGTAAAAAAGAAATGCTCGAGCAGAAAACAAATCAGCGCATAAAAAAGAGAGACCAAAGTCTTCAGTGGACGATAATTGGCTCTAAATTATTTACTAGACTGGTCTCTCTATTAAATAAGCTTAACTTTTCAAAACATCACCTTTTCGAAACCAGGTTGCCTTTGCCGTTTCAGCTTATCTATTAATTTCTACTTACAACAATCAAAATGTGTGCGTAAGAAAAATCGGAAATTGAAAACTAAAAAAACCTGATGCTTATAAGTGAAAACATTCCAGCAGGTATGAGCCGTTTTTAAATAAGAAAGAGAGAATCCAGTCTCCCTTTATGCCTTCGCTTTTTGTAAGACTGATCTCTCTTTCCGCATAACTTTTTATTTTATCGTGTCACCCAGCCGAAGCCAAATGAACGTCTCAAAAAAGTTTGGCTATTAATTCCTATGTCGGTACTCGAAAAGTGTTCTATAAAAAAAGTAAAATGTAAAATATTTTTTCATTCTTTTCTGTCAGCTTTAACCAGCTTAACACGGGGACAAAATACCATGACAAAAACGAAAAAAAACAGGGACAAATCGACAGCTCTTGCGAGACTCTCGCATATTTATGAGAGCTTAAGGCTCACCAGGCCGGCAACAAAAAAGCATCTAAAAAACTATATAAAAATCTTTCTAAACCTGGATATTCCTGACAGGCGTATCTGCACCGGACATAACTCACCGCTCGATTACCTCTGGCACAGTTTTAATGCCGATTTTTCAAGCTCAAAAAAGGCGAACGCAGACGCAGTAATCTGGGCGAACCGTGCCGGCGGAAAAACCCAGCTCGCCGCCGTCGCTACTCTACTCGATTCGGTCTTCAAACCGGGCTGTCAAACGCGAATCCTCGCCGGCTCTGCCGAGCAGGCCCAGAGAATGTACGAATACCTAACCTCTTTTCTGCCAAAAGGTTACGAAAATCTGCTCGCCGAACCTGTCAAAAAAGACCGCTGCACATTCAACAACGGCTCCGCCGTCGAGCTGCTCACACAATCGCACACCTCGGTCCGAGGCCAGCATATCCAGAAGCTCCGCTGCGACGAGGTCGAACTCTTCGACGAAGACGTCTTCAGAGCCGCCCAGTTCACTACAATTTCCAAAAACAACATTGTCCCCGCAATAGAATCCATCAGCACTATGCACAGACCTTATGGCCTGATGCACAAAATCGTTACCGGTGCTAATCAGCGAAATGTCCCCGTCTTCAAATGGTGCATCTGGGAAACAATCGAAAAATGCACCGTCAGAAAATGCTCTCAATGTCCCCTGTCTTGCGATTGTCAAGGCAGGGCCAAAAAAGCTGTCGGCTATTTGAAAATTGACGACGTTATTACCGCTATGAAACGCTCCTCAAGAGCTACCTGGCAGTCCGAGATGCTCTGCCAAAGACCGTCACTCGAAAACATCGTCTTCGACGAATTTGACCCAGCCGTCAACGTCAGACCTCTCGATTTCAATCCCAATCTTGCTCTTTATCGGACTATCGATTTCGGCTTTGTAAATCCGTTCGTCTGCTTATGGATTCAAACCGACGCCGACGGCAGCATTTATGTCATCGACGAATACGTCCGCTCGCGAGTTACGATTGACAATCACGCTGACGAAATCAAAAAACGCACACCCGTAAGCGAAGATAAGGTCGCTGCTACCTTTTGCGACCCATCAGGCTCAGCCGCAAACGATGTCACCGGCACAAGTGCCGTCAGAAGCTTAAACGCTCTCGGCATACGCACTCGTTTTCGCAGGAGCTCCATCCTCGCTGGGTTAGAGCTTATCAGAAGAGCTGTTCGTTCCGGTGACAGCCGAACCTCGCTTTTTATTTCACCGAAATGTCCCCGGCTTATTGAGGCTTTGCAGTGCTATCATTATCCGGAAAATGCCTCCGATTCCGACCGTGAGTTGCCCTTAAAGGACGGCGTTTACGACCACCCCATCGATGCCCTCCGCTACTTTTTCATCAACCACACCCGCCCCGCCAAATCAATCAGCAGAAAATACTAAGCAAAAAAACTTGAAAAATCGGCAAAAAACGCAAAAAACAATAAAAAACCAAAAAAAATCTTAGAATTCTTTAAAAATTCTAAGAAATCCTTAGGAATCATTAAAAACCTGCCGTATAATATCTATGATGCTTTCTTGTGAAGCAGTTTGATCCTGACCTTATGGTCTAGGATAAGGCTTCTTGCCCCGTGAGCCAGTAAATCACGGGGTTATTTTTTGCGCCAGAAACAATTCCCTTTTCTTGTCTTTCCTCTTATGTATCTTTGACTAGCTAAATATGCCGAAGAAAACTTCCAACCACCTTCTTTTCGAGAATTAAGCCAAATTAAGTAATACTCATCCCAGACAACATAAAGTCTTTTTTTCATACTCTTAGGAGATTCTGAGATATACCAGCAAGAGGTGCCGTTGATATTCCCGCTAATAACTTCTCCTATCCAGCGGACTCGAGCTGCCCGCTCTTTGTCAAATATTCCCTTATTATATGGACGTGAAATTTTTTCAATACTTGTAAAAAAAGCATGGTAAAAACGGTCCTCAAAAAATATTACATATTCCCCATCATGTGTTTTACGGAGCCCTATCTTACCACTGCGGGTTTCTTGATCCATGTAATTCTTTATGTATTCCCGATATGTTAAATCCTTGGCCTCTTCGTCTGACAGATCACTTAAGTCTAATAATAGTGTAGCAAGGTTCGGATCCACCTATTGCCTCAAATCCATTTTGAATATGTTGAATTTCTCCGCTGCAGGTGCAGTTGATCTACACAAGTTTGCAAGGCCCGCTCGAGTCTTAATATAGTCAGCTAAATCTTCTTTTGCAGAACTTTTTTTCGTTCCATTATTTGCTGCAGCAACAGCACCAACCATAACATCACACAATTGGGCCAACGGAGTTTCTTTCGAATTGATTACGGTAAGATCTCTAATATGAGCTCTGCCTCGGAGTTTATTTTCAAGACATTCCTTAAGTTTCATATACCGGTCAGCCCCCCGATTGTTTTTATAATCGAGAAGTATCAGATACTCATTGCCCGTCTGTAGCCATTTCTCAAGCATTTCATAATAGAACTTGTAAAATGCAAGTTCACTGTCATCATGATGAAATTTTTTTAATTGAACTCTGGATTGATCAACGATGATAGCTCTAAAAGACATTTCTGGATATTCGAAGAAAAAGTCTATTGCCTTTTTGTAGTCCTGAATCCTTTTTGTACTTACTTTACTCCACTTTAGTTCAGAATTTAATCCGCAGGAGTGTTTAAGCACTTTCAACTTGCTTGTTAATTCTGTTTTTTTATTATGGGAAACCTTCAAACCCCCGATCGACATATATTTATGATTTTCAAGCGGAGTCCACTCGTGACAGCTTTCATCGCAGTAGATTACATAATATGGAATTTCTGAACTTCGGTTATACATACCAGACCTATCCTATAGGTATTAATGCTTCACGTTGCCAACATAAATATTATAGAATTCTTTTTGTGTCAATTAAATATTCTTTGGGTTCCCGTCTGCTATTCGATGTTCTTTTTTTATTCACAAATCAATATACTCTTTCGGAGCAAAGGTCGTTTCCATCGTCCATACTGTTGCTTTACCGTTTTTTAACGAGTATATCACAAGCACATCATAACCTTCCCTGTCAACCCATTCTTTCAGGAATGGATAGTCCTCAACTACCTGCTTTTTTAATGCGATATCTTCGAGTTCCTCTACCGTTCCGTTGACCCTTATCTGTTTTTGCTCCTCGTTGCTGTAAAAGCACATTTCAACCATAGGATTTCTTTTGAGCTGGTTGTTGAGGTCCTTATTTTCCCCGGTGCTGAATATCAGCCCTTCCTCATCAGCCCTGTACATCATTATATACCTGACGTGTGGCCGATTTTCATCAGCAGTAGCCAGGGCAAAAACAGGGTTTTTATTTATGAAATCTAATATCTGTTCCCTTTTCATTTTCAGTCCTTCGCAATATCTGTTAAACATTTTTGTTTAAGCTTATATTTTAATCAACTCATTCACAATCAAAATTCAGAGACACTAATAATAACTTTAACGATAACATTAATAACAATCCTAATGATAGAGCTAATAATGATTTTAATATAAGCAAACATATTAACTTCACCTTTTAGGCATACTTTGTATTTGTGTTCACAATCACAATCAAATGTGTGCAC
>CAZMQF010000003.1:0-37047 GCA_964568365.1 uncultured Pirellulales bacterium
GAACTTATGTATCGGCCTGTGCACGCCTCCGGTAGGAACCTGCCTGTTTTTGGGCTGCGGCATTGCACAGACCAGCGTAACAAAAGTTATGAAACAGATACTGCTGTTTTATGCTGCAATGGTTTTAATGCTATTTGTATGTTCCTACATACCGGCTCTATCTCTCTGGTTACCTGAGAAGCTCGGATTATTAAAGTAGAACATAAATTAAGACGGCTGAAAAAATCAGCCGTCTTCTTCAATCTAAAATCCGACGAATCGATTTTAACAACTTTTAGCTCTCCTGGGCCTTGAGCTGATTCAGCTTCTTTGCAAGACGGGACTTTTTCCGCGCAGCAGTTCTCTTGTGCATCGTGCTCTTCGAAGCTGCCTTATCAAGCTTTTTAGCTGCAAGCCGAAGCTGCTCCTCGGCAGCTTTCGCATCGCCGGCCGACAACGGCTCCTCGAAATGCTTCGTCTGTGTCTTTATCTGACTCTTCCGGGCGCGATTAATCATTCTTCTCTTCGCGTTCTGCCTTACCCTTTTCTTCGATGATAACGAATGTGCCACATCTATCTCCTAAATTCACCTTAAACTTTCAATACAACAATTCTTCTATTAACAATACAATCTATCAGGACTCAAAAAAGGTCAGCCTTCTTGTTTTTTCTTTCTTAACTGGTCAACTCGCTGGCGAACGTCCCTGTATGCAAAATCAAGCTGTGCTATCTTGCGATATATCTCCAGTGCCTTGTCCTCCTCGCCGCTGGCTTCGTAAGACTTGCCCAGATTGTAACGCAGCTCCTTGGCGACACTATCTTCCTTTATCTCGTAGGAATCAATCGCCTGCTTGAAAACATCGATTGCGTCTGTATACCACCCCTTCAGATAAAAACATAATCCAATCTTACCCATCGATGTTATCCGGTGCCGCGGGTCCTTCTGCGCCTCCTGATATAAAGGTATCGCCTCATCATATCGCTCATTTTCAACCAGGCAGTTCCCATATTCGTACTTAGCCTGCAAATCCGTCGGGTAATTCTCAACACAAAGACGGTAGTGCTCCAGGCTCACCTCTTTCAACTGCTTTTCAAGCCGCTCAATTGCCGCCTTCGCCTCCGCGTCGTCCGGCTCCACCTCCAATTCAAACTTCGCATCTCTCAGCTCGCGCTCGAGCTGCCTTATTTTTATCTGGCCGGCTTTCTGCTTATAGCTGAAATCGCTCTTCTTCAAATACGTCTTTTCCAGAAGCTCTATCGCCTCATTCTCTGAGTCCTCCTCTTCCGTCTCTAAAAGAGCCTGTGCAAGATTATAAATGTTTCTCGGCAAATCCGGCTCCTCAGCCAGCGCATCCCTCGCATCCTTGACCGCTGTAATCCGGTAATCCTCGGTCTTGACAACACTCTCCTGGGACTGAAGCTTCTCCTGAAGCTTGCGGTCCTTTATGGAATGTCTGAAGTCGCCTTCCTGGTCGTATTTGCCCCTCGCCACCGTAAGCTCCGCCGAAAGCCTCTTATACTCGTCTGCTAAGTCCCCATCCTCGGGTCTGAGCTTAATCGCGCACTGAATTGCCAATAGCGCCCTGTCAAATTCCTCTATCTGTGAGTAGCAATCCTTCAGTAATATATATGTATGAAAAGATGGTTTAGCCGCGGCATTATTCATCTGAAACAGTAAATCTGCGACCCACCTCGCTGTATCTTTATACTCGCCGGCTATCGCCGCCTTCAGCATCGACTCTCCATAAGATATACTGCTCGGGTCCTTTGCGAAAAGGTATTCGGCACTAAGCATCTGTTCCAGCGGCTCCTGGCGCCTGCCCCGTAGCCGTTTTACTCTCTCAATCATAGAAGGCTTCTTGCCGCTCTTTTCCTTCCTCTCAAGCGCAAGCGCATGAAGCTTCATATGACCGTCAAGAACCGACTCAGGCGCGCAGCGCAGACCGTCTATGTACATATCGATAGCGTAATCGTAGTTGCCCTTCTCAGCCACGCTCCGGGCCTTCTCAAAAAAGACCCACGACTTGGCCATCCCGGATTTCGCACTCTCGCCGTTCATATCCTCAATACCATATTATACATTCCAGATTTCTCTCTTAAACCCTTTATCTTAAGCAATTAAAAAAAATTGTCAAATATTAAAAATCCCACCAAAATCCCGCCATATTCCTCCTGCAAAACACCTCCCACACAAACCAGCCGGCATCTGACAATGGCGCAAATACTGCAAAAAGAAAATATATAGTTGATATTGTTGGCGAATTGCCTACAATATTACTCGAAATGAACCCGGATGACAGCTTCAATATCGAAAAGACATATATCTACGCAAACGGCCAGATACTCGCTCAGCACATCATCAGCGACACTTCAGACGATAGGTATTTCTACCTTCACGATAGGCTCGGCTCTGTAAGGCTTCTGATTGATACAGACGGTAATGTCAAGAATAAATACACTTATCAACCGTTTGGCGAAATGTTAGAAACGAGCGAAACTATTGATAATCCATTCAAGTTTACGGGGCAATTTTTTGATGATGAAATCAGCCAGTACTACCTGCGTGCCAGGATGTATGACCCACATATCAGTAGATTTACCTCCAGAGACCCTGTAAGAGGCAAATTCGAACAACCGCTGACATTGCATAAGTATCTATATTGTGAGAACGAACCCATTAATAGGATGGATCCCTTAGGACTTCTTTATGTTCCAGCAGGTGGACCTGATTACAATTGGAGTACAACGCAGGATATTATTGGAAGAGCAAATGAGTTGGTTGGTACCAATTTTATTGAGGGACCCGTCGAAGCCTTTCGCCTTTTTGGCCGTGGTGGAGAGTTTGATTACAAGTACACTCCATTTACATTTCAAATAACGAAGAACACTACCGTAGAAGGCTCAGAATTTAGTAATTATCTGGCGGGCTATACGTGTTACTACAATTATGGTTTGGCCGGAGAATTAGGCGCAAGAGGTGCTGGTCATTACTGGTCACTTGTAGAATCCGGTAGGTCTGATGAACCTTCCAGCAGATATTTCATATCAGCAGGTATATTGAAATCCATGGACGATAGATTCTTGAAGGGAGGGCCGCGTCCTAGTGGAGCTATATTTACATTCATTTATGCCAAATCTCAGCTTATGCGTTTCGGATACGACCGGATATCTGAAGGCAGATTTGAGCGTGGAGGAGAGATGATCAAAGCCGAGTTCGGCAGTAACGAGTGGTGGAATCAGATTACTATGTTAACCGAATTTTGGAATGCAGGCCCTGCATCATATCACTGGTAGATTACATAGGATGGTGTTGCTAATGAAACAGCAAGAAATAAAGAGAACTAGTCTAATTGCTATTGCTTCTATAATCTGCGCCCTTCTATCAATTGGACTAAGCATACTGTGGGCTTTGTTTGTAATCCTTGGTATGGACATAGGCGCTGTTTTAATAGATGGTTTATATTTTTCTTTTGCTGCTGGTATTCTGAGTATCTTGGCAATTTGTATAATTACGATTCGCCGAAGGGTATTAAAGGGTTACTTATACGCAGTCCTGGCTCTTATTTTAGCCTCTCCTTTTATTATTCTATACTATGGTATTAAATGCGATGCAGAAGCCCGCGAGAAGCAAAAAAAAGAATATACAGCTTTATATAATATGGAGTTGTTGGCGACGGAATTGAAAAAGTATGCTCAGAGTAATGATGGAAATCTTCCTAATGCTGAAAATTGGTGTGATGTTTTGATGGCTCAGAATCCTGAATTAACTACTGATAATTTCAGGCACCCAAAAGCTGAACTTTTGAGCCTCAAAGGAAAGTGTCATATTGCTTTTAACAGTAACCTGAGTGGTAAACGACTTAGTGAGATATCGCCTGACACAGTATTACTTTTCGAAGCGGACGGAGATTTTAATTTAAACGGCACAGCTTCTTTATTGAGAAGTCGATACAATCCAAAACGATTTATAAGAATGTTATTTGTAGATGGTTCTACTGCCGAATACTGGTACAAAGAAAAAGCTATACGAAGATTCAAAAGTGAGTTAGGGGGTGCGTATATGTACTATGAAAAGCCTAAATGGACGCCGTGAAATAGGTGTAATATTGTAAATGAGCAGATATTTGAACATCCAGAGATCCCGTTAGAGGAGAACAAAAGGAGCCATTGACACTGCATAAATATTTATATTGCGGAAATGACCCGATTAATAAGATTGACTTAGATGGTGAATGGGCATTATTGTTGCGATTCTGGCGAAGAATGCTGTAAAGGGGATTGTTGTGACCCAGATGATTGTAAGTCATGCATTGGAGGCAGTTGTGTAATGTGCAACGGTGACCCCGATATGAGTTGCTGCGACGGCGAGTGCTTTAATTTTTACACGCATATGTGCTGTGGCGGGAACATTTGTCGTCAACCCTGCTGCGATGACTGGGATTGCAAACATTGCGTCGAGGGAACCTGCCTGCCATGTCTTAGCAAACCCAGCGACTATGAAGAATTGATGGAATGTTCGGGTACAATAGTAGACGACCCAGATACTGAGCCTGAGACGAACGGGTGTAGTGTACCTTATTTTATATGTTATCTCTTCCAGATAAATTGCAATAATCCGGCTGAAGAAGAATGTGGAGAAGCATCCAGTTTTCTGGAAGCCTGTGATGCTCATGATACCTGCTATCAGACATGTGGTAGCGATCGAATCGGGTCGTGTGATGCATCATTCTCTTCGAACCTTTGGCTCGTTTGTAATCCACTTAGTGGTCAATGTCGTGTGGATTGTCTCTGGTGGAGAGACAAATATGTAGGTGCGGTTTTATTGTTTGGTGAAGGTGCCTGGGAAGACGATCAGGTTAATGCATGTGCATGCTGTGACTGCGAATGAAATTTGAAAAAATTAAGTTAAGGAGAAATGTATCATGAAATCTATTTTTGTAACAATTCTTTGTTTTATTATAGTGAACGTTGCGATAGCTTCCGATGCAGTTATTTGGGAACAAGAGCTTAGTTGTGATTCAAACTCGGAATGCACGCCTGGCTCAATGCTGGTCGATAGTAAAAATAACAATGTGATTATTCTGGGCACATCCGCACGGTTACATATGAGAGAGCTTGATTTCTGGTTGTGGAACATAGACCCGGATGGTACTTTTAAAGATAAAAAATCGTTAGGGCCGGCATCAAATTACGAATTATTAACGGTAGGGCCTTTAGGCATAAAAGCAGTGGTTAAGCCAAATACCGGCGAGATAGTGAGATTAAAGTTGGATGATGTTAACAGCATTTCATTATCTGTTACCGACAGAAATATGCAGTCTCGAACAGCCAAACTAGGCATAAGGTGGAAACGGTCAGAAACATTTTTATTACATGATATCGCATCTTACCAAAATGACGACCTGTTTTTTGTAGGACAGGAAAGTAAGAATGGTATAGTGATGAAAACTGATTTAACCGGAAACGTGGTATGGAAAAAAATATTTAACCATGGTCAAACCAATATTTTAAGCAGCGTCGCCCGAGCCCCTGACGGTGAAAATTTTTATGTTGCAGGAATATCCGTTTCATTATCAAAATCTGATAAAACGAAACTTCCTGAGCCTCTTACAGTGTGTGCGCTGCGTTATGGGAGCAATGGCGAACTTAAAGAAAGCAATTTTTTTCAAGGTGGTATTGCTCCCCTTATGGGAATTTTTCCAAAGGTTATTTGCCTTCCTTCCGGTATTGTGCTTGTTGTGTATGATAATACCAGGATTGGAACAGTCCCAGGACTATGTGTGAAAGCATACACACCAGAGCTCGAACCTCTGTATGAAAAGCAAATATTGAAAAAAAAAGAAAAGGCCCCGATGACACTTTTTGACATCTGTGCAACAGAACAGAACCATTTCGTTCTTGCCGCGAATGTTAACATTGGCAATTTAAGGGTCTATGAATGTGATGCAGATGGCACAATTCTCCAGACTGTGGAATTGGATAGAGAGATTGGAGCCGGAGGAGGTGTATATGTTGATTATTTGGCTGGGAGAATATTCGCAGCTTATGCAACCAGGTTGAAGGAAAATGCAAAAGAAGCAAAAATCAAATTGCTGGCTCTGAAACCATATAAAACAAATTAAGAAAAAGGCAAGTAGCCACAGCAAATAGTCTCATTTAAAGAATCCACAGCGTTTTTCCATCCTGTATAAATAGGTGGTGAAAGCCGCACTGGCACTATGATAAAAGAGAATTTTCGAGGCACTAAGAAAAAATGTGGTGGGTGTGACTATTGAGAGTACCACCAGTGAATAATCATAGGACTGGATAGCAGTGTAAAGTATGGCACAGAATTCGAAACGGCGAAGCCTGTTAATAGTGAAAGGAGTAAGAAATGGCTAATAAAAAGCTTTTTTTAAATAAGAACATAGCTCTCTTTGTAATAGCAATATTGTTATCCCCATCAACGATATTGTGTGCTCCGATTAGTGGGCTTGAATTAAAAAACTTATTGACTGATAAAGACCAAATATTTAATTCTGCTGGATACAATATTTCATTTTTGATAACAACACAGGATAACCAGTTCAATGACCCTAACCAGGGCATGGTCTTTATGGATTGCACAGCTACCTGGACAGGCCAGGCATTTGCAATGAAGATAACCAATCATTATGAACACCCTCCTGTGTTTGCTACACTTACAAAACCCGGGGACGGCTCACACCATGGCTATAAAACTTTCGATTATGACGCTAATGGTAACCTAATCGTATGGAGGTCCTTGGAGAAATACATCCTCTCGACGCCTGACCGTAATGACACACTTGAGAAGGTAAGAGTGTTTTTTGTTGATCCTAATGGGGAAATAGTAGAAACCGGTGATAACATAAAGCTTCATCGCTTGCCTATCGGTAGTCTCGACAGTATGTACGAGTTCCGACAATTCCAACTGGCCATAGGAAGGGGATTCTCGAAGCATTTAGGCACCATTACGTCAGTAAAGTCCCTGACCTCAGGCCTGATGAAAACGACTTCACAAGGCTCGTATGGTTCGGCAATACAAGGCAGGTGGGAATTAACTATGGATCCTAAGTCGGACTACCTTATAAGAGAAGCTACTTTCACGATGGATGGGATGGATAAACCCTCAATTATAACCACTTCTAGCGGTATTGTTGAAAAAAGCGGTATAAAGCTCACTAAATATGGAACCTATAGATATTCAAACCTCATTGAATTATCGTTTGAGGTTACTGACATATCAAAAGTAGTTGGTAGAAATGAGCTTTATGAAGAGGTAAATTCGCGCCTAAATGAGCCTTTACCTAAAGGAGCAGGTATAATCGACCTGCGAGGCGAAGAACCTGTCAGGACCACCGTAGAGTAAGCTATGAAGACAACTTAATCATTGTCGTAAACAACAATGACAGCGATAATGATGGTATAATAGATAAAGACAACCCTGAGATTACAGGCGGCGACCCGGATTTTGCCAAAATCACACTACATAAGCCAACTGGCACATCAATTTTAGATATAACCGGGAGCATTACTGTGACAATCCCTTCAAATCTAAACGCCTGGAAAATATCATATCATTTAATAAAGGCGCCGATGCTGACGACAATTCACAGATTCAGCAGCTCCGACAAGGCTGCTGTCTGCGTTTGATAGCAAAACTCGTTTGTGCTATTCGAGGTGAACGACGTTGGTCGTGCGGTCGGCTTCAAGGCTGGCCCTTTTGATGATATCGTAAAGCCTGCGGGCTTTGCGGACCTTCTCGAAATTGAACACCGGGTCGGTCTTGTCGGTTGTTATCAAACCGACTGTGCCGACACCGACCATACAGTCAAGCAGCGACCGCCGCATCTTCAAATCGATGACGCGGAACATATCCATATTATCAACTTTTCTGTCGAGAATGCCTCTGCTGAACTCAATGCGTTCCGGCGTTACCTCGTAATGCATCATCTTTAGCTTAAACGCCTTGTACAAAAGCACAATCGGAACAAATATAAACAGGCCCAGACCGAAAATGACCCGATATTTCGAGATGGCAGCAATCTGATTTGCCGTAAGCTCAATAATATAAAAAGGCCTGGCTGAGCGTCCGACAGTTCGGGTATTTTCAGCTTCCGCCGACATCCCGTAATCAGCGGCTGTGCCGTTGTCGGCAGGGGTATAATTTTCAGCTTCGAAACCATTATAGTTTGGTGCAGGCACGGGACTTTCAGTTTCTGCCTCTGCGAAAACCGGCAGATTTTCGAGCGGGTACTTTATTAGAAAATACGCAAATGCGAGGACAATAAATGCTTTAACGCAGGCGCCGGCCATTGCCCAGAGTGAAGGCCGGCCCGCAAACAAAATTCTCTCGTTATTTTTGCTGCCCGGCTCAGCCGGTGCCACAGCCTTTTCGACGGCTTTTATGCGGTCCGGACTCAGGATTTCGCCGCAAAATCTGCACTTAACAGCCTGCTGCTGAATAACTTCGGCACAAAACGGGCATAATTTCGTTTTCAGCTTTTCTTTCAGGTCTATTTCCATAACTTTATATATCGGAAAGCTGAAGGTTTTTTGAATAACCGAATTTTTGGCCAAAATTTTAAGTTTGATTATAGAAATATTGAAAAATACAGGTTTTTTTGGGAATCTCTTGGTTAGGCTTTGATAGTAATCGTTGTTTTTTGGCCAGAAGTGCAGATTTTGCGGGTTTTGAAGACGTAGTGAAAGCCAATATTGGGGGGAACAAAGCCAATTTTGGGCTAAAATTGGGTTTGTTTTGGGTTTGAATTGGGTTTGTTTGGGTTTGTTTTTACGGCGGCTGAAAGTGAGTAAATTTTCATAATAGCCTGTTTTATAAGTACTTAAGTTCATTTTGTCATTCTGTAAATTGGCTTTGTTTTGGCTTTGTTTGGCTTTGTTTTTTCGGCGACAAAAGGTGAGAAAATTTTCATAATCCTTTGTTATAGAAGTAGTTACATTCATTTCGGCGCGCGAAAATTTGGCTTTGTTTTGCATATTTTTGTTGTTTTTGCGCGCTCTGTTCCGACAGGATTTACAAGATAATAAATGGATTTGACAATTTCGTGAGAAAAGACCCCGCCAACAAGTGGCGGGGTTAACCAAAGTCGCCGTTTCGGCGACTGCTAAACTTGATACATTTTTAATGTGTAAGTTGTCGAACATTCGCTACTCCTTGTTAATAAAGAGTTTACGCTTGAACTGCTGTTCTGAAACTTGCGGAGCTCCGCAGCCCCGAAATGGGGCCTCCCCCAATTATTGATCTTATACCACATTAAGGCGATATAATCAATGCAAAACTAATAATATAATTAAAAAAGTTTAACCGCAGAATCGCGGAGAACGCGGAGAATTTTTGAAACTGATTACCTAAGGCACAAGTAACACTGTTTTTAAGTCAGCAAGAATTTCGATTTTTATTCAAAATTGATGGGGAAAAGAATTGAAAACAATCGCTTGACAGGGGATAGGAAATGGGTACAGGATGCTCGATACTCGATAAATTTAACCGCAGATTTGCACTGATTGACGCGGATTTTTAGGCCACGAAGAATCTAAGGAAACGAGTTTTGAGTGTTTAGTCCTTAGTTGCTGAACGAGCCTTCGGCGATAGCTAAATATGAAAACGAATCTTGTTCGAAAGGGGAAAAGCATTGGTCGGTTGAGGTAGTTTTATACAATCAAACAGTTTGTACATTACCGTATAGTTCCGTAAATTTGTCTTGTCTCAGGCGGAACTTAGTTCCATGGTTATGACCTGTCCTTGCGTCGAAATCGACGTAAACATATCCTCTCTCAATAGCGGTGATAAAACGGTCTATGCTGAACTTTGTAAGTATGGAAATATTCTCATAAGAGAATAATTCCTTCCCTGCCTCTCTTTTCGTTCTGGCTTGGATGTAGAAACAATTTAAAAGTTTGGTTCCAGATTTGTGCCCAAGGTCATCAAAACCCCAATATGGTTGCGGGTACAATTCGCCTAAACCAACTCTACTTTTTACATTCTCGAGCCAAGCTTTATGTCTTTCATCAACAGCATTTGAGTCAAAAGAAATAAGAACCTTTCCCTTTTCTCTGTCGAGGACAACGGTAAAACCTCTGTCACTCCTACCTGTTCCTGTAATTGTCTGTCTAAAACTCATTTCCTCGCCAGGATACCGAGTTCCCGCCTTTTTGTGTCTCCAACCATACTTCGGCAAGAGAACCTGAGGAACAAATCTTATCGCTCGTGGCGAGGGTTCCATATGAAACAATGTTGTCAAAGAAGTCGTTCCTATTCTCTGACATTTAAGCTCCCATTCAGCTGCGTTCGGGATAGGCAAGTTGTTTTCTTCAATACCAAGTAAGTCTTCTAAAGTGTTCCCGACTCCCCCTACGTTCCTTCGCCTAGCATTTGGAATCCAACCCATTGATCTTATTTTTTTTAGCTCTTCGATTAATTCTTCTTTTGTATAAATCTTCATTCTGTTTCTTTTCTGGGAATTTTTTTACTCACTTTTGGCGTTGGTGGTCGCCAGAAATCAAGTAAATATTCAAATGTTACGCCCATAGTTATATAATTGCTTGGCCAACCAAATATGCCGATTTGGTTTACTATATTTGTGCGATCCCATATGATGACATTACGCAGTTCATATCCTCTGCGGCGCAATTCTTCAATAAGAGAGAGGTGGATAGTAATTCTTTTATTTTCCCACCACATATCGGGTACATTAATTACGCAATGGGCTTTTGGGCGAAGAATTGGTAAAAGATTCGAAAAGATATCTCCCATTGCTTTGGTATACCCTTCTAAAGCCATAGTACCCAAATCACGCGGGTGTTGAGAGTATTGTTCAACTTTCCCAAGCTGTTCATTTTTTCTGTTGCGTCTCGATTTGTTTTTTCTTTTGCGATTAAGCAGGTTAGTATAGGGCGGAGAGGTAAAAATTAGAGCTACTGATTCAGCAGGTAGATAATCTTGTATGTTGAGAGCATCTTCACAGATGGCAATCTGCCTCGTATCACCAAATAGTTGCGAGTTTTCAGCAATGCGGGATTCTGTTAGTTTTATATATTTATATTGGAGATCAAAGCCGACAGCATTTCTGGAAGAGTCTTGAGCGGCGATAAGAGTCGTCCCACTGCCAACAAACGGGTCAAGGACCAGTTCCCCTTTGTGTGTGAACAACTCTATTACCTTGCGAGCAAGAGAAATTGGGAAGGTCGCAGGATGAACTTTTTTGTTCCTCATGTCCCTACCTTCATAAGAAAACTGCCACACACCGAGTTGGCATTTAAGCCATTCTTTCGCGGCAAGGCAATTGATATGATTTTCAGGACAGTTACACGTACGGTTATAGCCAATATCAAGAAGATTTTTTCGAATTTTAGTTACAGAGTATTGCGGTGTAGAAGTTTTGCATTTGGTAGTTTTATGCTCCGTTTCAACTATCTGTGTGTTGTGGTTATTAGGGCTGAGCCTGTATGTTCTTTCATCAAGACGTTCAATTGTTACCGTATCGTTCGCGTGAAGCTTATTACAGCTGACGAAATCCTTTATCCATTTTCTTTCCCTGAAAATCCAGCGGGGTTTTCGGCTTTTACCATCCGTAGGAATATCAGTTTTGATGGGATTTGACAAACCATCGGCTTTGATTATGATTGGGGTGCCGAAACCAGCTTTTTTAGATGGTCCACCGAAGACGTCCGAGGGAAAGAAATCTTCGCCGCAGGAACTTAGATTTAAATTGCCATATTTGAAAGCTGCAGGCGTAAGTTGGATTGTGCGTGATTCCATTTTTGTCTACCCTTTGAAATTATACCAAAATAAATGATAAGCAAATTAACCATTAGGTCAATAAGGAAATTTGTTGGTGAGAAGACTCAATTAAAATGCCCCCGTCGCAAGCAACGGGGCTAAACAAAAAAGAAAACCCCCAACATAAAGTTAGGGGCTAAACGAAAAAGAAACTTTTGAAACGAAAAAACGGATAAACACTTCGAGTTGGTTCGGGGGGGGTAAGTATTAAGCCAGAGGTTCGTAGAAATTTTTTGGTTTGGCGGCGAGGGTGTTGGTAAGGGTGCCAAGCTTTTCGATGGTGCAATCGATTCTGTCGCCTTGTTCGAGGAAGTTTCCGGTGGCGACGGCTACCCCTGCGGGAGTTCCGGTAGCGATTATGTCGCCGGGCTCAAGCGTTATTAAATGACTTAGAAAAGAGACGATGTCGCGGACGGGATAAATCATTTGAGAGGTGTTTGCCTTCTGGCGGGTGCGGCTGTTAACTTTCAATTCCATATCGAGGTTGTGGACGTCATCAAGCTCGTCGGCGGTGAGCAGGTAGGGGCCTGTGGGCAGGAAGCCGTCGGCCCATTTTCCGTTCAGCCAATCGTAAAATTCGTCCCAGGGTCGAGAGAGTCTTTCTTTTTTGAATGTTACGGAGCGGGCTGAGACGTCGTTTGCGATGGTGTAACCTGCGATTGCGTCGTTAGCTTTTTCGGGGTCTGCGTTTTTGATTTTTCGGCCTATGACGACAGCAAGCTCGATTTCGTAGTCGATGTCGCGGCTGAAAGCGGGCCAGGGAATTTGGTCTTCTGGTCCGATAATGACGGTTGGCGGCATAAGGAAAGGGCGAGGTACGGTGTTATGACGTGCGGAATCAGACAGGCCGAGCTTGAAGCCGCGTTTGACGGAAGCCTCTTTTATGTGCTCGCTGTAGTTTCCGGCGAGAGCGATTACTTTCGGCGGTCTGGGGATTGGAGCGAGCAGTTTGACGGAGTCGAGAGGTAAAAGATGAGTCGCGGTTTTCATTAGTTTTTCGAGCGTTTCGAGGCAGGGTCGGCCCTGCTGGAGTATTTGCATTACGCTCGACGGCGGATTGGTAAGGTTTTTTGCCGATGTTATGTCGATTATGCCGTCATTTGTGAGGATGCCGCAGCTTATCGAGCTGTCTTTGGAATATGTTACCAATTTCATTTGCGAGCCTTTCTTTGCTGAAATTTGCAGGCTTAATATTAGCAGAAATAACTTGAACTTCCAGCAGAAAAACATCTAATAGGAAATATGAAAGGAAAAGCAATAGGGAGTATAAGGATGAAACTAAAAGAGCTGTGGTCAAAAACGAATAAGTGGATTCGTTCTCACACTCAATCGGCAGTTAAGGGAAGCGAGTCGCAGATAGACAATGAGGGTCTTATCAGAGAAGGCGTTGAAGGCGGAACGGAGTCGGCAGGACAACAGGCTGAGGGAGAAGTTCAGGTAGAGCATCCTGAGGAGCAGGCATCTCGCGAGGGGAAGGGCGAGGTTGTGGTTGCGTCTTCGAAGGATTCAGAAAAGGCTGAGCCTATCGAGAAGCTGCAAAGAGGTTTTAATCGGCTAATCGAGAGGCTTTCGAGCATCAATGACAATTTGAATCTGCAGGTAAGCCAGCATAAAGAATTGATTGGGCGGTTAGACAAGATGCCGGAACTGGCAAAAAGTTTTCCGACAATAGTAGAGAACCAGGAGAGGACAAGGACCCAGCTTGCCGAGCAGATAAGTGCGATGACAGCGAGCAACGAGCAGTTTATCGAATCGGTAGAGAAGATACCGGCGGAGACGGCGAGGCAGACCGGTATGCTGGATGAGATAAGGGAGCGGCTTGAGAGTGCTGCTGAGATTGATTCAAAGATGTCCGAGAGCTTCGGGCAGTTCAATGACATACTCGGAAACCTCGACCGCAATACGGTGAGCCATACCGACAGCATTATGCAGATGTCCAAGACGTTCGCAACGAGCGACAGGTATTTGAAGTATATTATCAGCCGGCAGAATAAGCGATTTATGTGGCTGTTTGTGATTTCTTTGAGCGTCAGCGTGCTGGCGATAGTGGCTTTGACGGGTATTATTATTTACCTGACTCGGTAAGGAAAAATTTTTATTTTTCGTTTGACAGGTAAGGTCGGTTTCGATAAAAGAAAGCAGTAGAGTTTTGGTTTGTTTTATTGCTCTTTGAGAAGAAAATAATCTGAGTACAGGTTCCGATTTTTTCAGGATATTAAAAAGGGAACCCGGTGCAAAACCGGGGCAGTCGCGCTGCTGTGAGCAGCCGTTCCGGGAGTTTCCCGGAAAACCGAAAGGCATTGTACCACTGTTCGCTGTTGCGAATGGGAAGGTGCTTTTCGGCAGGTTGCGAGCCAGAAAACCTGCCTGTAATCGGTTTGAGATATAGTTTGTTCCCGCGAAAAGGGACATAAATATCATTTTCAGCGAGAAGCAGGATTTGCTGAAAAATTACGTAAGGCGAGTTACAAGCCGTCGTTCCTTTCGCGGGAACGGCGGCTTTTTTATTGTCCGGGGCGTTTTCGGATAAGGTGAAAAAAATTTTTAACAGGTTAAATGGTAAATTGCAGAGTTAATTTTTGAAAGGAGAGAAAGATGGGTGTGAAAAGAGTTTTGAGCTCGCTGCTGGTATTGGTTTTTGCGGCAGGTGCGAACGGAGGGCTGACGTATCAGGGAGATGTTGAATATTCAGCAGGGACAGGGGGGAACGAAGCCAGGATAGTTATCGATTTTGATTTTGAGGATTATTTTGTGTTTGCATACCGATGGGACGGCGAGGCGAGCGGCTGGGATGCACTGGAGGCGATTGCGGGGGCGGGTGCTCTTGAGGTTGAAGCGACGGATTATGGTGAGTGGGGGATATTCGTCAATGATTTTGATTATCCCGGCGGTCTGGAATATGACTACGGCGAAGGAGCCAATATCGGCTGGGCATACTATGTTGGCGATAATGAGAACTGGTCAATAAGCAGTACAGGCGTTTCGTTTCATATTTTGAATGATGGTGACTGGGATAGCTGGGTCTGGACCAATTATTCCTCGGACTGGATGACTGCGTACCGGCAGCCCGGTGAGGCGCCGATTCCGGAGCCTGCGACATTATGTTTTTTTGGAGCAGGTATTCTGCTGATTAGAAGGTTTAAGTTTTAAGCAGTTAGTTCGTAAGTCGGGAGAAAATTAAAGATTAAAATGCGAGTAATTATTTTTTTGCTTTGCTTTTTGTTTGCGGTGACGGCGAATGGTTATGAGTTTGATGCGAATGATTTTGCGAGTGAGCTTGTAAGCTACGAGCCGGGAGAGGGTGCGGGGAGTTATATATTCGGTGAAGCAGCTTTAGGCAGGCCGTCAGTGGATACGGACTATTACGGAGCAATGCGGCCGGTAGTACCAGTATATCCAGAATGGCGGGCGAGCGAGATAGTGACAGTAGGAATTGGGGGACATTTGATATTGAAATTCAATCACAGGGTCAGGGACGATGAGAATAATCCGTACGGAATAGATTTTATTGTTTTCGGCAATGCGATGCAGGCGATAGGGTCAGGGGGTACGTGGGAATATGGTGACCCGTGTGAAATGACAATTGCATCGGGAGAGGTAAATAACGAGTACGGCCTGGTCTCGGTCAGTCAGGACGGAGAGCTTTGGTACAGTTTTGAAGAGGGGCCGTTTGCAGATTCTTTTGCGCCGACGCTGGGCAGGATTTTTGATCCAAATGAGCCCTGTGATGTATATCCCGGCTGGGAGAATTTATGGTGGGGTGAGGTGACGGACGCGACGCTGCCGATAGAGCCGAATCTGAGCGGGGGTGATTTTGCCGGCGTGAGTGTAGCTGAGATGTGTACGGCTTACGGTCGGTCGGCCGGCGGGACGGGATTCGACTTGAGATGGCTTGCGGATTTTGAGCTGTTAGTCGTCGATGAGAATGGGCGGCGATGGATACAGTATATTAAGATTGAGTGTATGGGTACCGACCCTGAGGGATTGCTGCCGGAAATCGATGCGGTGTCGGATGTAAGCTGCTGCGGTGATTACAAGAGGCCATACCCGTCAGGTGACATAAATAAGGATTGCAGTGTTGATTATGATGACCTGACAGTTTTCGCCGGATACTGGCTTTGTGAGGTTGGTGGTGCAGGTGATGAGGCGGAGGCGTCAGATATGTATGAGGATGGTGTGATAGACTTTCTTGACTTTGCGGTTTTTGGGAAAAACTGGTTTGTCGAGAGCAGTAATTGAGATTTGAAGAGAATTTTTTCGGGACGGTTAAGCTGATGCGAAGGCGTGGATTTACGGTGGTAGAGGTTTTGGTAGTGATATCAGTGATATCGCTTCTTACGGCTATATTTCTGCCTTGCCTTTCGAGGTCGAAACAGCAAGGCCTTGGAGTGGTCTGCCTGAGTAACCTAAGGCAGATGGTGATAGCGGCGGATATTTATGCAACCGATAACAAGAGTTTTTATCCCCTGGCGGGAGTTATGGATTTCAGTGACCTTTCGAGACAGCGTGAGTGGGACTATTTCAAGGTTTTTGAGAACGGCGGTTTAAAGGATTGCAGAGGAGGATTTCTGTGGCAGGGCAAGAGTGCACCTGAGATACATCAGTGCCCGGTTTTCAGGGGCAGCGCCAATTCGGCAGGTGACCCATATACGGGATATAATTATAATGCAAGCTATATAGGCGGGTTTATAACGAGGGTAAACGGGGTAAAACTGGGTAAAGATTCGAGTAAGATAACCAGTGTACGAAAGCCGTCGAGATGTGCGATATTCGGTGACGGTGAATTTACGCTCGGTGCGAACAAATATATGCGTTCTCCTTCGGCGGGCAAGCTGGATAAGAGTTTCGGTAACAGTTACAGATATGCGGGGACGCAGGGGTACCGGCATTTAGGGAAAACCAATGTTGGTTACTGCGACGGCAGTGCGAGGGCGGTGCGAGAGCTTTATACGGAGACGAAGAGCAAAAAATTAATAGAAGAATACAACAGGGACAAAAAAAACAAGGTGGGCTTTCTTTCGGCTGATAACAGGGCGTATGATGTAGATTAACGAATGTTGAACCAGAGGCGGAGGACGGAATCCAAAAAATACTAAATCCTAATATCTAAATCCTAAACAAATTCAAATGTTCGAATTTTTGAAATGTTTTAAACAATATTTATCATCACAAAATTCTTATGATTCTTACTAAACGATTTCTTCGGTTTTGATGTGGGTTTTAATATTTTTTTCTCATTCTGGCGGGAGGGATGTTGAGAAGTTTTCTGTATTTTGCGATGGTCCTCCTGGCGAGGTTTTTGATGCCGGCATCGGCGAGCTTTTTTCTGATTTTATCATCACTTAAGGGTTTTGTTTTGTCCTCGCTGTCAATAATCTGCTGAAGCTTTGCCCTTATGGCCTGCCAGCTATGCGAGTTTCCGTTTACGTCCTGGGTTCCGCCTGAAAAGAATTTTCGCAGGGGCAGGATACCCTGGCTGCACTGGATGTATTTTGCTGCGACGGCCCTTGAGACGGTGGCGAGATGTACACCGACCTCGTCGGCAATTTTCGACATCGGCAGAGGCTTCAGATAGAGCTGGCCCTTCTCGAAAAATGGGCGCTGGTACCTGACGACGGCGGCGGCGACCTTGAGGAGGGTGTTGTTTCTCTGCTGAATTGCGTCAATAATCCATTGAGCGGAGCGGATATTGTTCTGGAGGAAGTTTTTTGTTTTTTCGTTTGTTTTTGGGTCTTTGGCGAGCTTTGTGTAGTTGTCGCTAATTTTCAGATTGGGCAGGTTAGAGTCGGCTAATCTAATGGAGAAGCCGTCGGAGCTGTCGGATTCTTCGACAATTACGTCGGCGGTGATGGGCAGGTTTTTGTCGGGTCCAATCTGCAGGCCTGGAGAGGTATCGAACCTGCTGATTCTTTCAATAGCGTGGTTTATCTGCTCGATAGGGCATTTCATTTTTTTTGCGATTTCGGGAAGGCGATTTTCGAGAAGCTCATCCATATATTCGGAGAGGAGTTTTTTCTCGAAGGTCATATTGTCTGCGGATTGAGCAATTTGGATGAGCAGACATTCTTTGAGATTTGCGGCACCGACGCCGACGGGTTCGAGTTTCTGTACAAGGGCAAGAGCCTGTTGGAGGTGGTCGAGATTGAATGGGGTTTTGTCCTTTGCGCAGAGCTGTTCGAGAGGGACGGAGAGGTAACCTCTGTTGTCGATGTAGTCGATGATGGTGAGGCCTGCCTGTTTTACGGGTTCGGGAGCGTCAACGAGCCTGAACTGGTCGGTCAGGTATTCGTGGAGTGACTGTTGAGGTGCGGCGGTGTTTTTTATGGCTTCGAGCTTTTTGTCTGGTTCTCGGCTTTGAATTTTTGGCCGGAAACGGTCGAGCTGGGAAATATATTCGGAGTAATCATCGTCGAGGGAGTTAATTCGTTCGAAATCGTCGATTTTTTCTGTTTCTGAATAAGCGGCGGAGTCGGGCTGAGGATTATCATCCGTGTCGGATTCGTCAAGAGATTGTTGACCTGTTGGTTCTTCGATTTCGAGGACGGGATTGCTGTTTAGCTCCTGCTCGATTCTTTCCTGGAGTGCGAGGATGGGCAGCTGAAGGATTTCCATAGACTGAATCATATGAGGAGCGAGTTTCATCCGCTGCTCAAGTCTCATCTGTCCTGTCATCTGAAGCTTCATTCACCTTCCTTATGATTTTTTACGCGTTAAGCAAGTATATGATATTATATCATAATCGTTGAAAAATTTCGGCAATATTCGGGTGCGAATTAAAGAAGTTTATGAAGAAAATGCTGCAGTTTCAGGATTCGGCGATGAATGATTACGAATGGTTTTCAGGTTACTAAAAATTTTGTCTGCCGGTTATCGCGTCTGTAAGGATTTTGGTGTTTGCGTATTCGATTGTGGAGCCGGAAGGCAGGCCTCGAGCAAGGCGGGTGATTTTGACGGAGGTGTTTTTCAATAGAGAGCTGATATAGAAGGCGGTGCCGTCGCCGGCCATATTGGGATTTGTAGCCATAATGACTTCAGTGACGGTTCCGTCGCGGACCCTTTTTACGAGTTGAGCAATGTTAAGGTCTTCTGCGTCGATACCATCGAGCGGAGCGATGTGGCCGCCGAGGACGTGATAAACCCATTTGCAGGAGCCGGTTTTCTCGAGTGCGATTATGTCCTTGGGCTGTTCGACGACGCAGATGAGGGATTTGTCGCGCCCGGGGTCGGAGCAGATTCGGCAGACGGGTGTTTCGGAAATATTGTGACATATTTTGCAGGATTTGGTTTTGTTTTTGACGTCACTTACAGCTTTTGCGAGCGCCATCGCTTCATCTTTGTTTGCTTTTAGTATGTGAAAGGCGAGTCTTTCGGCGGTTTTTGGGCCTATGCCGGGCAGCTTATTGAATTCAGCGATGAGTCTGTTGAGACTTTCAGTATAGATATCAGCCATAATTTTTTCCTGCGTCGTTTCGAGAAGAAACATTTTCATAAATACTATATACATCGAAAGTGTTGGTGTCAATTGGTAAGAAGATAAGTTTGTATAGACAAAAGGTGATTGGTTTATATAATATGAATAAAATATTTTTTGACGGAGAAGCCGGATGACGAAATATCATCTTATAGCGAGAGCGACAATTAATATTGTCGGGATATGGTTTCTCGTGAGATTATTAGATATATTCTATTTCTGTTACGGTCCGTCTTCCTCATCGGTTAATATTTATCCATTTATAGTATTTGCTTTATTTATCGGGCTTTTACTTTTAATCACATTTTACATTCTTTTTTATACCGATACATGGGTTGAAAAAATAACAGGTTTTGTCGGAGAGAAAAAACCGGCGGTCAGTGACGTATGGATAGCGGCATTTTTGCGGGTTGGCTTTTTTTTATGCGGGTTGTTAATCGCTTCAAGCAGTATGGTGTTTATTGTTGATGTAGTATCGTTTCTGGTGCGCGGGCCGAGAATAATAATCAATATGATTGTTTACAGATATGTTGATTCGATTTTTTATCAGTCGTTGGGTATATATATTTTTAAATTTTCAAGGCTTTTAAAAGCAGCTTTTGGGATATATCTTTTATTTGGTGCCCCGTCCCTGGTAAAATTACAAATCAGAAGATTCAAGTTTTACCGCAGTTTTGGAAACGCACAAGTTCGAAACGAAGCAATAACATAAAAAACGAGAGGTTATTAAAATGTGTGACCTTAGAAAATTGGCAAGGGTAATATTGATAAGCCTGGGCGTGTATATTTTGTTGTATGCCGGCTATACTGTTATTATGTCAATGCCTTTTTGGGTATTTTCAGAATTTAGAGATTATGGACTCATGGTGCTTATTTGGTTTATTTTGCTAATTGCATTCTATGTTTTAATGATATTCCTGCTTTTTAAGAAGGCAGATTTCTGGGCTGAGAGAATTGCAGGTTCGGGAGAACAAAGGGAAGAGCCTTCCAATATTAACTGGATACCTGTTGCGTTCAGGTTAGTAGCGGTTTTTGCGGGTATATGTATTTTATACTGGACGATTCCGAATATTATCTGGTCGATACGAGCATATATATCTGCCAGAATCAAAGACATTGTATTTGATTCTGATTTTGTAAGCATACAAAGGTGGATTGGGTGGATTATAGAATTAGCTTTAAGTGTGTATCTTATATGCGGAGCGCCGCATTTTGTCCGGTGGCAGGTGAAAAAGACGATGGAGCAAATTAAGGTCAGTTCTGAAACTGGGCTGCAGCAGAAGGGATAATGCTGTATGGATTATTGATTTTGTGTCAGGTCTTCGATGGCGGTGATTGCGGCGCCGAGCTCGGTGAGGATGGTTTTGACGGCGGGGTGGCTTACGATTTCATTTTCCTTCTGTCTTGAGGCAAGAGTCCGGGCGGCGGCCAGGCCTGCAGCGGAGGAGTCGGTATCGCCAAGCTCGAGATTTATTGTGATATCTTTTTTGAAATAATCGGATAAGACGTTTTTGACCTGGTCTGTTCGGCCATTGGATTCGCACATTTTCTTTTGCGTTTTGGCAGAGGCGTCAAAAGTGATTGTCAGGATGTCATTTTCAAAGGCGGTGGGGACGGCTCGCGAGAGAAGACTCGAGGTGCCGTTGCCGATTTTTTCAGTGAGAAGATTTAATAAAGCTTTCCAGTTGTTTTTCAGCGAGTCAATGTCACTGAGCGGAGTCAGCGAGTTTTGTTGTTCGGCGGGTGGTTTTTGAGGGGCGGTAAAACGGGCAGGTTCGGTGTTTGTTTCAGCTACTTTGTTTTTTTTTACGGCTGTCTTTTGGGTTTTGTTTGGTTGAGAGAGGAGCTGGTCGACGTTGAGGAAGTGCTCGCTTAGAGCGAATCTGAGAAGGGCAGCTTCCAGGAGGGGGCGAGGCGCGTCGGCGTTTCTGATTGTCCAGCGGAGTCTTTCGAGCGTGGTTATGTTGTAGATGAGAGCAGCGATGTCGAATTTTTCGGCGAGCCGTGCGGCGTTCTGTTTTTGCTGTGCGGTTAGAATAAGAAGCTCAGAGTCTTTGCCGGCGGATTTTACGACCATAAGGTCGCGCATATAATCGATGAGTGCATCGACAATCTGGACTTCGCTGAGGCCTGAACTGATGATTGAATCGAGTGCCTGCAGAGTGCCGGCGGCGGAGCTTTGAGCAATCTGCTCGATAATCTGCGAGATTTTTTCGGTGTCGGGACAGCCGAGAAAGTCCTGAAGCAGATTCGTGGTGAGGGGGTAAGAACCTATGCTTATGAGTCTGTCGAGCAGGCTTAAGCCGTCGCGCATCGAGCCGTTTGCCATTTTCGCAAGCGGTAAGACGA
Organism: uncultured Pirellulales bacterium; assembly: GCA_964568365.1. Lineage (GTDB taxonomy): Bacteria > Planctomycetota > Phycisphaerae > Sedimentisphaerales > Anaerobacaceae > CAYLMG01. Next base: position 21,603 of record CAZMQF010000003.1, read on the forward strand.
GGTCGTCTTCGTATTCGATTTTTTCCTTTTTGAGTATTTGTCTTAATTGCCCGGCGATGAGCTTGGGAGGGATATTGTTGAAATCGAACCGCTGGCATCGCGACTGGATTGTTGCGAGGACCTTGTTGGGCTCGGTTGTTGCGAAGATGAACTTGACGTGGCTGGGCGGCTCTTCGAGGATTTTTAGCATAGCGTTGAAGGCATCAGTTGTGAGCATATGTACTTCATCGATGATGTAGATTTTGAAGCGGGAGCGTGCGGGTCTGTAGATAGCGTTCTGGATGAGCTCGCGGATGCTGTCGATGCCGCGGTTCGAGGCGCCGTCGATTTCGATGACGTCAATATCGTCGCCGAGATTTATGGCAATGCAGGCGTCGCATTTGCAGCAGGGCTCTGTCGTGGGGGTGTCGGTGGAGAGGCAGTTGAGTGACTTTGCGAGGATTCTTGCCATAGTTGTTTTGCCGATTCCTCTTGTGCCTGTAAACAGGTATGCATGGGCGACGCGGCTGGTCTTGATGGCGTTTTTGAGTGTTTGCGCGATGGGGTCCTGGCCGACGACCTCGTCAAATGTTTGCGAGCGATATTTTCGTGCGAGTACCTGGTAAGTCATAGCATTATATTTTTTAAAGGTGGCCGGGTTTGCCAGGCACGACTGAGCTTTCGCTTATGGCTGCTCGGTTCCCCGCCTGACCAGGTTCACGGGCCCAGCCTGCGTGGGACCCGGCCATAAAGGTTATCCGTATCATTTCTGCTCTGAGACAAGAGGTTAGTATATCAGAGAAAATAAGAAAATCTATAAAAAATTGAAATTGACAGTTTTGCCTGCGGTATATAGGATTGCGGCGAAGGGGATTTCGATTAAGATCTAAGAGACGAGAGTATTGAAAGGTAAGAAAAGGGGTATCTATTATGAAAGTTAAGATTGAAGATAGCTGTACAGCGTGCGGTCTTTGTGTAGATACGTGCCCTGATGTGTTTCAGATGGGCGATGTAATGGCAGAAGTTGTGGTAGATAAGGTTCCGGCGGAGCTGGAGGATGCTGTTCAGCAGGCGGCCGACGAGTGTCCGGTAGAGGCTATTATTATTGAGTGAGAATTTCTAACAGGACGAATTTTTTTAGTATGCTAATGAATGTAGATTCCCGCTTTCGCGGGAATGACAAATCAGTAGTACCCATTTTGTTAGAGTTTATAATCTTTTCGGCCTTTTGAGATTATTTTGAAAGCTCTTTTGCTCGTTTTTTTGCACTATTCATAGCGGCTTTGACGAGGGAAGCGAAATTTGCTTTGTCGAAGGTTTTAAGAGCGGCTTCAGTGGTTCCGCCTCGAGAGACGATTTTTTTGCGGAGGTCGGCGGGTGAGAGGCCTTCGGAGCGGCCTTTTTCTGCGAGCAGGGCTGCCCCTTTTGCTGTTTGAATGACAAGCTGCGCGGCGGTGTCGTTGTCAAGGCCGAGCTCAGCGGCGGTTTTTATCATTTCCTCTATCAGCAGAAAGAAATAGGCAGGGCCTGAACCGCTGGTTGCGGTGACGGAATCGATGAGGTCTTCGGTTTCGAGGACAAAGGCCTTTCCTACGGAGGAGAAGATTGCGAGTGCTTTATCGAGTTTGTCTTTTGCGTTTTGGGGAGCGTAGAGTCCTGCGGCGCCGCAGCCTATAAGGGCGGGGGTGTTGGGCATCACACGGATTATTTTGATGTCGCCGAGGGTGTCTGTAATGAATTTTGTCTTTTTGCCGGCGGCGATGGAGATGAAAAGAGCGTCTTTGTTAAAATTGTTTTTTATGTCGTCAAGGACGGCAGCGAGCTGCTGAGGCTCGACGCTGAGGACGATTATGTTGGCGGATTCAGCGAGGGCTTTGTTATCGAGGAAGGTTTTGATTTTGTATTGCTGTTTGAGGTATTCAAGGCGGTCGGGTTTTATGTCACTAACAAAGATGTTCTGTGGGTCGTAGAGTTTTGCGGAGATTATGCCTTTGATTAGCGCTTCGGCCATATTTCCGCCGCCGATAAATCCGATAGTTTCCATTTGTTGGTCCTTGTTAAAGCTTTTTTTCAGTATATAATTTCTGAAAGTACAGCGATGGGAAGAAATATAAAAGAATTTAAGGAGTTTTGCAATGCAAAAACGAGTCGAATATTCGGAGGCGATAAAGAGGAAATACCCGGAGCAGGTGGTTATAGCAATAGCGAAGGACGAGAATGGAAAGGCGAATCCTGTTACGTTAGGCTGGACGATGATAGCGTCCGGTGAGCCGGCGATGATGGCGATATCGGTTTATGAGGGCCATTATTCGATTGATACGATACGGCATTCGAGATGCTTTACGATAGCGTTTCCATCGGCTGATATGTCGGAGGCGGCTCTTTTCTTCGGTAAAAATTCGGGCAGGGACACTGATAAATTCGCTGAATTCGAGTGTGCGACGAGCAGTGCCGGTGAGATTGATTCGGTGCTGCTTGACGATGCGGTTGGGAATTTCGAATGCAGGCTCGTATGGGAAAGACAGGCTGGTGACCATATAATTTTTGTCGGCGAGGTTGTTGCGGCGCATATCAATGCGGAAGATAAGAGGAGGTTATATACGGTCGGGCCTGGCCATAAACTCGGTGCGGCTGGGTAAAATCGGCTGGTTTAGAAGTTTTTTATTTAAAACTATATGAGCAATATTTCTGTTCAAAGATTAAAGAATTATTTTTTAGCGGCGAGGCCTGCATTTTTGACGGCGAGCGTGGTGCCGGTCCTGGTGGGCAGCTCAGGGGGGTTTGCGGTGACGGGGACATTCGGTTGGGGACTTTTTATTTTGGCAGTTGTTTCCATAGTGCTGCTTCACAGCGGTTCGAATTTAGCCAATGATTACTTTGACCATATTTCGGGAAACGACCGGGCAAACAAAAATCCGACCCCGTTTTCGGGTGGCAGCAGGTTCATACAGGACGGTGTGCTTTCGGCTAAGACGATTTTGGGGCTGTCGTTTTTTTGCTTAGCGGCGGGGGCTGCGACTGGAATGATAATCATATTGCTTACGAGAAGCGTTTTTATATTTGTGCTCGGCGTTATCGGCTGTTTGGGTGGATTTTTTTACACTGCGCCGCCGTTGAAGTTAGGGTATCGCTCGCTTGGCGAGGTTGTGATAGGTTTTTTGTTCGGGATACTGCCGGTGGCAGGCAGTTATTATCTGCAGGTGGGGACGGTTGATTGGCTGATAGCGTTTCCGGCGGGGATTATTGCGATATTGATATTTCTTGTGATACTTATAAATGAGTTTCCTGACAAGGATGCGGATGCGGCGGTAAAGAAAAAGACTGTTGTTGTTATTTTCGGTGTCGAAGCAGGGGTGTGGATTTACAGAACAGCACTTGTTGTGAGTTATCTGACGGCAGTGATAGCGGTTTATTTAAACAGGCAATTATTTTATGCAGGTTTGTTTTATCTTTTGACGGTGCCGATAGCGATTGCGGCGATGCGGTTTGCGAATAAAAAGGATTTGTCAGCGGTGGGCAGGTTAAGTGCGAATAAGATTACGATTTTATTGCATTTAGTCGGCGGGCTTGCTATTACGATAGGTTTTATTGTTACGGGTTGTTGTAATATGAAGGCAAGTTAAAAACAACAAATACAAATACCACAAAATAAAGGTTCTGAAGACTCAAGAGGAAAAGGGAGGAGATTCTGTGATTTTGTTGTTTTAGAGAGACAATTGGGCTATTAAGAAGCTGATTGATTTTTCGGTTTTTGTTGTTACACTAATCGGCGATGGAAAAATATGTCGTAATAAACGGTGATGACTTCGGCATGCTTCAGGAAGTTAATGGGGCTGTTCGCAAGGCGCATACGGAAGGTGTGCTGACAAGCGCATCGATTATGGTGAATATGCCGGCGGCTGAGGAGGCGGTCGAGATAGCAAAAGAGCTGCCGGGTCTGGGGGTGGGAGTGCATCTTAACCTGTCAAAGGCGAGGCCGATATGTAAAGAGCCTGTTGTGAAGTGTCTTTTGAACAGAGACGGAGAATTCGGATTGTCAAAATTGAAGCTTTTTGTTTTGTCAATGTGCAGTGATGAGGTGAGAAGGGCTGTTGCAACGGAGCTGGGTGCCCAGATACAATGGCTGGTGGATAGAGGAATACAGCCGAAGCATCTGGATTCACATTATCATATTCATAGTTTTCCCGGGTTGTTTTCGATAGTGTGCAGACTGGCGTCACATTTTAAGATAGGAGCGATACGATGGGTATATGAGCCGAAAGAGGTAAACGGAAAGCCCTGGCCTATGTCGAGTGACAGGGGCAAGGGTAATGCGAGGTTTTATCGTGCGCTGGCAAAGATAAATCGTTTTCAGAATAAGGATTTTCTAAAAAGCGGAGCATTTGTCGGGATAGCGCATGCGGGCAGGATTGACGTGAATTTTTTTAAGGCGGCTGCGTTGTATAATTATGCGCCGGTGACGGAAGTGATGACACATCCTGCGGTTAATAGTGATGTTTTTGATAGCCAAACAGGTCTGCAAAGAGAGGCGGAGCTGAAAGCTCTTTGCGATGAGAGGGCGAAGCGGCAGTTTTCAGATTCGGGGATAAAGTTAGTTCATTACGGCCAGCTTTGAAAAAGGAAAGGGACATAAGTTGGAAAGAATCGTCTTCGCAGAGGGCTGGAGAGGAAATCTTTTTTTGTGAGTGAAAAAATAGAGGGACAGTGCCTTACAGATTTTGTCAGAGAGAACTGGAACAAAATAAGCCGGCAGCGAAGGTTATAAAATATTCACATATAGTATTGGGCAAGAGAAATCAGAAGAAGTATTAGCAGGCAGCCGGGTTAAGTTAACGAGAGTCTAAGTTGAGCCAATCAATTTAATAATTTCTTCGAGGTCGTTGGGCACTTCGATTGGCGGATTAGAGAATTTGCCTTCTTTGTTTTTGTGATAGTTTACGGTGAGGTTGGGGTCTTTTAGCAAATGGCCGGTGAGGACGCAAGCGACTCTTTCGTTATTTGCGATGACGTCGTCGGCAACCAGATGTTTGAGACCGGCGATGGTAGCAGCTGAGGCTGGCTCGCAGCCGAGGCCGTGTTTGCCGATAATTGCCTTCGCATCTTTTATTTCCTCGTCAGGTACTGCCATCACTAAGCCGTTGCAGATGTCGATTGTGCGCAGGCATTTTTTGAGGTTTACCGGCCGAGAGATTTCGATGGCTGAGGCTATAGTGTGCGGTGAGAAATTTTTCGCGGTCAGCTCAGCGTAGTAATCGTCAATAATTTTCCGGTTAACAGAGCCGTTGTTCCAGGTGAGCTTTTCAATATTGACAAGATGCGTGAGTGTATCAGCACCGGTCGAGTTGATTATCGCAATTCTGGGGACTTTTTTAATCAGGCCGAGGTCTTTAAGCTCACCGAAAGCCTTGCCGAATGCGCTTGAGTTTCCCAGATTGCCGCCTGGTACGATAATCCAGTCCGGCACGTCCCAGTTTAGGCCTTCGATGATTCTGTACATAATTGTCTTTTGTCCCTCAAGGCGGAAAGGGTTGAGGGAATTTAACAGATATAGACCGAGCTCGGTGCAGACACTTTGAACGTGTTTCATACAATCATCGAAGTCGCCGAGTATCTGAAAGGTCTTTGCACCGTAATCCATAGCCTGGCTGAGCTTGCCGAAAGCGATTCTTCCTGAGCCGATGAAGACGATAGAATTCAGGCCGCAATGATGGCCGTACAGGGTCATAGATGCCGAGGTGTTTCCCGTTGATGCACAGGCGCAGGTTTTTGCTGCCGTCATCATAGCGTGACTGAAAGCAGCGGACATACCGTTGTCCTTGAATGAGCCGGAAGGATTGAGTCCTTCATATTCGAGAAAGAGACAGCCTGGCTTCATATTAACGTACTTCGCTACGCCGTCATTTCGCTGCAGAATCGTCTGTCCTTCGCCTATTGTTACCTTGTGTTTGTCGTCGCAGAAGTTGAGGAGCTCTCTGAATCGCCAGACGCCTGAAAAGTCGAGCGGATTGCTTCTGGTAGCCCATCGTTTTGCGAATTCACTCAATTTTTTCGGGACTTTGATTTTGTCCCAGTTGTATTTTGCATCGAGCAATTCGCCGCATTTGGGGCATTTGAAAAGCACTTCCATAACGTCGAATTCAGCGCCGCAATCGGGATTGATACACTTTTGATAAGCTTTGTCAACCTGGGTTTTCATTTGTAAATTTCGTAAATTAAAGAAGTTATCATCTCTTTACAATAATTCGGTTATATATAAAGCTTACTTAAATAATAGAAAGTGATTATTCTAACAAAAAATTGATTTTTGTTAAACGAAAATATGGCTGAGCAGGTTTAAAATTGCCAAATTATATGTGCTGAGGTGTATTTGAGTTAATCTTTTGTACAAGGGCGGGCAGCTCTGAAAGGCGGGTTATTGTGCGGACTCCTTTCGGGTTTTTTTTGCCTTCGTTAGTATGGGCGGATTTGAGGACGGTCCTCATACCGGCCTTAAGAGCGGGTTTTATATCAGTGGAGATAAGGTCACCAACAAAGAGGATATTTTGCGGTAGCTCACCGATTTTTTCAGCGGCGGATTTGAAAATACGGACATCGGGTTTTCGGAATTTGAATTGATAAGAATACAATCGGACAGTAAAAAAATCGAGGATGTTGAATTGCTTGAGGTGTTTTTCGAGTGAGCTGCTGTGAATGAAGGTGTTCGAAAGGATGCCGAGTTTGAGGTTAAGGTTTACAAGTGCGGTCAGTGTCTGGATTATATCGGATTCTACTTTAGCGAGTTTGCTTAAAGGCTCATACCAGAGCCAGGCGAGGTGCTGCCATTGAGAGTCGGTGAGCTTTAATTTACTGTTGACTTTTTTTAGAAGGGCAAGTGCATCGAAATCTTTTTTGATGATGTTCGAGAGCACGTAATGAATTCTCATATGGAAGAGATTTTTGAAGCAGTATCGTCTGAAGTTTCCGATGGGCTGGCTGATATTTTTCAGGAAGGTGTAGGAGAGTCTGGCACTTTGTCGAAAAAGCCTTGCTGTGTTGACCCGGCCGAAAGTTAAGAGGGTTTCGCCGAGGTCAAAGAAGACGGCTTTTATTTTATAATCATTTTTGTGCATTGTCGTAATGGTAATAAAAATGGTTTATCAGACAAGCAAAAAAGGAATATAATAAAAGGAAATTAGCGTTTGTCAGAGGTTTTGTCGGTGTTGTGAATAAATTGGATTCGGGACAGAAAGGCAGTTACTTGTCGAAATGGTTTGTATCAATTGGAGATGGAATCGGGCATCTTCTCTGGCCGGCCGTTTGTATTAACTGCGGACGAATTATCGGTGCCGGAGAGAAGGAGCTTTGTAAGAGGTGCTGCGAGGCTCTTGTCTCTGCGAGCGGCGGTGACTACTGCAGACGGTGCGGCAGAGATGTAAGCAGGTACGCTATGATTGATGGAGCGTGCCCTTTGTGCGAGAACGAGGCGATTTTTTTCGATGGTATCGCTCGCAGCGGCGTTTATGATGGCAGCCTGAGAGAGATGATACTTTCGTTTAAGAACGGCAGGGACGAACTTGGTGAGGGGGTCGGTTTTCTGGCAAACAGCGCTCTTGAAGGCAGCGATTTCTTCGATGAGATTGTTTTTTTTGTTCCTGTTCCGCTGCACTGGTCTCGAAGGCTTTCGCGTGGTTATAACCAGTCTTTGATTCTGGCCAGGCAGTTGAAACACCCGAGGGCGAAGATAAATACGGAGCTTGTCCGGATTCGACGTACGAGGACACAGACCTCTATGGCTACAGCCAGACAGCGTGAGAAGAATGTTGCGGGAGCATTTGCGGTGCGGTCGGGACACAGACTCGGGGGCAGCAGTGTGTGTCTTGTCGATGATATAAAGACGACAGGTGCGACACTCAATGAGTGTTCGAGGATATTGAAAGAGGCGGGTGTTTTGAAGGTTTTTGCTCTTGTTTTAGGCGTTGCGGGGCAGGATGCTTTTCTATTTAAGGCGTGATAGATATTTAGCAGCGGAGAGTGTTTTTTTTATTTTCCAGCGAAAAACAAAAAAATGAGTAGTCGTTTTATATTTTTTCGTTTTTTATAGAAAATAAGTCGGCAGCTCAAAGATTTTCATATTTAATGACAGCTTTATATAAGCCGTTTATTCTTTGTCCGTCAACAATAATCGGAGAGTAATTTTCGTTTCTCGGCTGAAGCCGGATTTTGTTGTCAGGTTCGAAAAAGGCTCTTTTGAAAGTGGTTTCGTGCGGAGTGGTGAATCTGACAAAGCAGTCGTTGCCGTTGCTTACTTCAGCGGCCGGCGAGAATACAACAATATCGCCTTCCTTGAATTTTGGTTCCATAGAATCGCCTACGACGCGTACTGCGAAGGCATTTGGGTCGTGCAGGCCTGGGCAGCGGACGTAATCGTCTGCTATGCCGACAGGATAGTCCAAATCATCAAAGTCGTTCGGGTAGCCGGCTGCGACTTTGTTTATTACAGGTACCATTCTTCCCGCAGCCAGAGCGGATTGCCGCTGCTCAATATTGAGGTTGCTTTCCGAAAGAAGCCTGTCAATCTGGTCGATGTCGGATTTTTTCTGAACAAGATTTTTGATGAACTGTCGCCATTTTTTGTTTTCAGCCTCAGCGGATTCGAAGCCGATGCGAATGTCGGAGGGCATTTTTTCCATATGTGCGATGTGTATGAGCAGGCCCGGCTCGAAGTTAAGCAGCTTCTCGAGCCTTCTGAGCAAGTCGTCACCCGGAGGGTTTTTGACCCTTCCGGTCTCGATGGTGGACAGATAAGGTTTTGAGAAGCCGACTCTGGTGCTGACTTCGTCAAGAGTCAGTTTTAACTGTTCTCGTTTTTGTCTTATTATTTTGCCTAACGACATAATTTGAATTTTAACGGAATTATTTCAGATTTCAATAGTCAGTTAGGTAAGTAATTAACGAAATTTTATAAAAAAATCAAGTGTTGTATTAGAATTTTCAGGCCTATAGCGATAATCACCAGTCCGCCGATTGCTTCGATTCTGCTTTCGAAGAAGTGGCCGAGTCTGCTGCCAATAAAGACTCCGATGTACGAGAGCAGAAAGGTTATCAGTCCGATAATTATTGCTGCGGTTATGACAGAAGAGGTAATAATTGAGAGTGTAAAGCCGACAGCAAGGGCATCGATGCTGGTGGCAACAGAGAGGATAATCAGAACGAGGAACCTGGTGGGGTCTAAGTTTTGGCTGGTAGATTTTATTTTGAAGGATTCATAAATCATTTTTATTCCGACGGCTGTTAAGAGCGCAAAGGCGAGCCAATGGTCGAATGTTTGGATATATCTGCTGACGGTCAGGGCAGCTGAGCAGCCTACCAGCGGCATAACCGCCTGGAAGGTTCCAAAGAACAAGGCGATTCGAAAGGCATATTTTATTTTCAATTTTTTGTAGATTGTGCCGCTGGCAATAGAAACGGCGAAGGCATCCATTGCCAGAGCGAGTGCTATGATAGTGACAGTAATGAGCTCCATAATCTAATTAATTATTGCGAAGTCACTGAGTATAAGAAAGAGCAGTTATATTTATGGTTGACATTTTTTACAAGGTTTTTTTCCGGCCTGTATGGCCTGTTCTCTGGTTTTGTACTCGATTCGGTTTTTTGGCAGTATTCTATCGACCCAGGAGCAATCAGGCCTGTGGAAGACGGAGCTGTTTTTTGAGGCTATATATTTTTGCTCGACTTTTTCTTTTTCTACAGGTGTTTTCGGTGTTTCTTTTGGGATTTGAGCCGGTGTTTGCCGTGTTGCCGGCGGCAGGATGTTATTAAAATCGTTGACATCGGTAGGGGGCATTACGGAAGAGTTTGCCTGCTTGAAATCCGAGGCGAATAGTTCAATGTGTTTATTAACGAGGGTGGTTACGGCTGTGAATTCGGCCTGTAAAGATTCGGCTTGAATAGTCTCCGTTCTTGTCCAGAGGTCGGTTCTGAAGAAGGCCGAGGGATTTCTTTCGAAGGCTATACCCGCAGTGAAGGAGGTGCGTACGTAAAATACCGGTGGTCTTGCAGGGTTGAGAATGAGTTTGTCGATGTTGATTGTGAGTACAGGGATATTCTGGTATCTGGCGGCATAGCCTCGTTCAATCAAATATGCGATTCGAGGGTCGGAGGCAGCGAGTCTTTGTTCAGCCATTGCGCCGAGCTCTCTGAAAATCCAATCATCTCTTCCGATAACCGCATTGTGGTACATAACCACTACACGCATCGCCTCGATTCCGACGAGAGCGGGATTGGGCAGTCCGGCTACGGAAGCCTGCCTTGTGCTGATTGTATTTGAACCAAACAGATTGCTGCAGAGAAGCGCTATAATCAATATTGGGAGAAGTGTTATTTTAGGTTTCATATTTCACCGCTCCTTTCTATATATTTGAATTTATTTACAAGAATTTACGCTATTAAAGCAAGGGCATCATCGACGTTCATCCCTTTTTTTATTCCGATTGTTTCGGCCTTTTGATTTACTTTTGAGATTTTTCGTTTATTGAATCGTTCAAGGGTTCCGATGGGATTTTCCGGTGAGCTTTCGACGAGTGCGGCAGCGACGTTATATTTCTGGCAGGCGTCGATGTCTATAGCAGGACAGGCGAGGAAGCCTTTTGGGCCGGTGACAAGCAGGATGTTAAATTCGGGCCATTTGACCTGGACGCCCTCGAGAAGTCCGTTCTCGGTTTGAAATGTTTTTGTGTTAATCTGCATATATTGTTCTCCGTTAGCTGTTAAGGCTTTGTCATACCGGTTTGCCAAGGTAGTCAGTAATTTCAGACAGTTTTTGATCGAGCATCTCTTTACTTCTGGCTTCGATGTTCAGCCGAAGCAATGGCTCAGTATTGCTCGGCCGACAATTAAACCACCATTCCTTGAAACGTACGGTTACGCCGTCGAGGTGGTCGACCTGACCGTTATGATATTTTTTTTCGAGCTCGTCCATTTTTCCTTTTTTTTCAGCGACTTTGAAGTTTATCTCACCGCTGTTAGAGTATCTTCTCAACGGTTCGATGAGCCTGCTTACGGTGAGTTCTTCCTTGCTGACGATGTTGAGGATGTGGATGAGGGTAATCATAGCAGAATCTGCGTAGAAGTTATCCTGGAAGTAGAAGTGTCCTGAGAGCTCGCCGCCGAATACGCCGTGTGAGTCCCGGAGGGCTTTTTTCATAAATGCATGACCGACTCGTTCTCTTCGGGGTGTTCCACCGTATTTTAAGATTTCTTCGGAGACGACAAGGCTGCTTCTAAGGTCATAAACGATAACGGAGTTCGGTGACATTTTTAGAAAGTACGGTACCATCAGTGCGGTGATTAGGTCACAGCTGATGTTTTTTGCGTTTTCATCCATCATCATCATTCTGTCGGCGTCGCCGTCGAAACAGATTCCGAAGTCGCATTTATTATTTCTTACGGCCTGTTTAACTTCGGCGAGATTTTCCTCTACGAGCGGGTTCGGATCGTGTTTGAAGATACCATTGTGCTCGAAATTCAGACCGATTATCTCGATGGGCAAGTCTTTGAAGACGAGTGGTATTATTTTACCTGCCATTCCGTTTGATGCGTCGACGGCGATTTTCAGCCTTCGCAGATTCGGGTTTAGAAACTTCAAGATATGTTTTCTGTAATCTTCTGTGAGGTCAAATTTTTCTACGGAGCCGGTCGGCCTTGCCTTTGTGTGCAGCAGAGCCAGAGCGATGTGCTCGATGTCCCTGAGCCCGGTGTCAACACCGATTGGTTTTGCCTGCAGGCCCGAGACTTTGAAACCATTGTATTTTGCGGGATTGTGCGAGGCGGTGACCTGGACGCCGCCGCAGGTTCCCAGATAGTTGATTGCGAAATACATTTGCGGAGTGTCAATCATCCCTATGTCGATTACATTTGCTCCGGTTGAATTCATACCTTTTATAAGTGCGTCAGCGAGCATTCTGCTGTGGCTTCTCATATCGTGACCTACGCAGATGCTGTGACAGTTTGCCAGACCTCTTTCGTAACCCGTCAGCATTGAGCGCAGAAACCGAGAAGATGCATAGCCGATTTTCCAGGCTGTGTCTTCGTTTATCTGCTCGCCGAAGATACCCCTGATATCGTAGGCTTTGAAGATTGCCGGGTCCATTTGCTTACTCCTTTTTTATCGGTCAGCATTAAGCTGAAATTAGTCCTTATAGTCTCAGGCTGTGAATTCGATGCGTTTATAGGCTGCTTCTTACTGTGTATTTATACCGTTTGTTTCTGCGGAAGTCAATAAATGATAGCTTTTGCAGCAAATAAATTGATATATGAGTCTGGGAGATAAATAATATTAAAGATTCAGGGCAGAATTTGGGAGAAAATAAGGGGTATGAGTTACTTTATTTGGGGCAGGTTAAAGAAAACTCTGCTGGTGTTGGTTACGGTTTGAGCGAAGTCTTCTGGAGGGATATTTTTTAATTCGGCCAGGAATTTTGCGGTGTGGATTAGAAGAGCGGGCTCGTTTATTTTTTGCTTTCGCATCGGCTCGGGTGACATATAAGGACAGTCGGTTTCAATCATAAGCTTTTCAGCGGGGACGATTTCAGCGGCTTCGCGGGTCTTTTGAGCGTTTTTGAAGGTAACCTGACCTGTGAAGGAGATGTGAAAGCCTTTTTTGAGGATTATTTTTGCTTCTTGAGCTGTATAGCCGAAACAGTGAAAGAGGATTTTTCCGACGCCTGTGCCGTGTCTGTCGAGGATATCGAGGGTCTCTTCGAATGATTTTCGTGAATGTATGATTACGGGCAGGTTCGATTCGGCGGCGAGTTGCAGGTGGGCGGCGAAGAGTCTTATCTGTTCTGCAGGGCTGGAAAAGTCGTAGTGAAAATCCAGGCCTGTTTCACCTATAGCGACAACTTTTTCGTTTCGGGCAAACTGCTTTAGCTGTTTTATGTCGTCGTTGGTGACATTTTTTGCCTCGTGAGGATGGATGCCGACGGCGACGTAAAGGTTGTCGAATTTTTCAGCGAGCTCGACGGCTTTTTGATTTTCGGCGTTGTCGGTGCCGACGGTAATCCAGGCGGTTACGCCGGCGGCTTTGCTGCGCTGCAGAACGGCTTCGATGTTATCGACAAGCTCCGGGAAGGTTAAGTGACAATGTGTATCAATCAGTTCCATAGGGCGTTATCAATTATACTTGATGAGATGTACCGGTAAAGGTAAATTTATAAATGATGATTTTATCTTACGAAGGCGTTTTTGTAATGGTTAATCTGTTCTGTGCCGGTTCGGTCGAGCGTAATTGTGACGACATCAAAACGATAGGGACGGTTTTCAATGTCGTGAGCAGCTAAAAAGTAGCGGGCGGTTCTGTAAATTTTTTGCTGTTTTTCGGTTGTGATGAGTGTTTCGGTGGGTGTGAAGGATTCGTCTGTTCTTGTTTTGACTTCCACAAAGACAATGGTGCGGTTGGGGTCTACCATAATCAGGTCGATTTCGCCGGCTTTGCAGGAGTAATTTTTTGCAAGTGGGAGCAGGCCTTCTGCTTTAAGGAATTTTTCGCAGCGTTTTTCACCCCATCGGCCGAGCAGTTTTTGGTTATTTAACAGCTTTTGTTTTTTTAACAGCAGCATACTCTTAAAGGATTTTGCCGGTGGTGGATAGTTTTTGCCCGGCCGGCAGTTTTTACTTTGCGGCGGTGTGGTCGGTGTGTCTCTGGGCCAGCCGAACGGATTTGCCGGTTCTTTTTCGCAAAAAGTATAGTTTTGCCCTTCTTTTTTTTCCGCTTCTTACCGGTTTTATATCAATGATGTTCGGCGAGTGAAGCGGGAAGATTCGTTCGACGCCTTCATTTCCCACTATTCTTCTGACAGTAAAGGTCTGATTAATTCCGCGTCCGCGGCGGGAAATTACAGTTCCTGTAAAGACCTGGGTTCGCTCCTTATCACCTTCTTTTATCTTGCAATAGACGTCAACGGTATCGCCGGTTTCAAAATGCGGGATATCTTTTTTCAGGTTTTTGCCTTCGACTGTTTCAAGCAATTTAGTTTTCACCGATATATTTCCTGTTTTGTTTTATTCCGTTACTTTGTTTTAAGCGACCTTTAATATTAAATGAGCCAAAAATTATAGCTGATTTTTACATTAAGGCAAGTATTTTTATGGATTTTATTTATCGAGCAGGTCGGGTCGCCATTTTTTTGTTCTTTCGACGGTTTTTTGTTGCCGCCATTGCCGGATTTTTTTGTGGTCTCCGGAGAGAAGTATATCGGGCACTTTCATATCCCGAAAGACTTCAGGTCTTGTATACTGAGGATATTCGAGACGGCCGGCGATTGAACCGCTGAAGGATTCATCCAGGGCTGAAGTTTCGTCTCCGAGGGCGCCGGCCAGAAGTCTTACGACGGCGTCAATGATGACCATAGCAGCCAGCTCGCCGCCGCTGAGGACATAGTCGCCAATCGAGATTTGCTCGGCATCCAGGCCTACGCGTATTCTTTCATCGAATCCTTCGTATCGGCCGGCAATGAGGATGAGACGCTTTTCTCCGCTTAGCTCAACAGCTTTATTCTGGTCGAATTTTTGTCCCTGAGGCGTCAGTAATATGGTTCTGCCTTTATCGGCTGAGAGAGTGCGGACGTATTCGGCACAGTCGAATACCGGCTGGCACATCATAACCATTCCGGCTCCGCCGCCGTAAGGTTTGTCATCGACCTTTTTGTAGCTGTCGGTGGTGAAGTCCCTGATGTTTGTAAGGACTATTTGCGCTATTTTGCCGTCCTGCGCCCTTTTTATAATTGAGTAGGCAAGCGGCGATTCAAACATTTCCGGAAATAATGTCAAGACATCGATTCGCATAGTATCTTATTGTACCGGAATCAATGAAGGCTGTCGATTGATATGTATCAGAGCAGGAAAAAAGAAGGATGTTTCTTTTACAATACGGTCTTTTTATGGTATAATTATGTTATGGACAGAATTGATTTTCCAAGGTTACGAAGAGATGCTTTCACGGTGTCATCTGTTTTCGATGAGTCGGATGAAAAGGCGTATTGGCTTTCCAAGAGTCCTTATGAGCGTCTCGAGGCAGTTGAGTTAATGAGGGAGATTATCTATGGCTACGATCCGTTTGCCGAGCGACTTCAAAGAGTTTTTGAAGTTACTCAACGCTCACAAAGTTGAGTATTTGCTTATCGGCGGATATGCAGTTGGCTATCATGGATATCCCAGAGCAACGGCAGATATGGATATCTGGATTGCTATGAACCTGGAAAACGCAGAAAGAATAGTAGCTGTTCTGAGAGAGTTCGGTTTTGAAACTTCAGAGCTGTCGGCTGAATTATTCCTGAAGGACTGGCAAATTATCCGTCTTGGTATTCCCCCTGTGAGGATAGAACTGGCCACGACTATTTCGGGCGTTAATTTTTCCGATTGTTATTCTTCGCGGGTGGTGGCTACGTTGGACGGTGTGGAAGTTTCGCTGATTAGTTTAGATGACCTGAAA
>CAZMQF010000004.1:0-36418 GCA_964568365.1 uncultured Pirellulales bacterium
GCGGTATTTTCCACAGGCAGAGCCAGCCGCCCTGGATAACAAGTTCGATGTCAAAGGCGACGAGTTGCTTTTCGATTTCTTTGCTGAATTCATCGATGTCCGGGTAGTCTTTTGTGCGGATGATTTTGACATTTAATCCTGCGGCCTTTGCTCTTTCGACGCCGGCAACGGTTGAACGTGAGCTTATTACAAGCGGTATTTCCGCATTCAGCTTTCCTTTTTTGATATATTCGAGGATATTAATCAGTGTTCTGCCGCCGCCGCTTATAAGCACTCCGAGCCGAATCGGATTTTCGCGCTTTGAGCTTTGGTCGGTGACTTTTGCCCGCTTATCTGCCGGGCTGTCGATGTCTCTCTCAAGATTTAAAGCCTGGTTGACAAGCCTGTCAGCCTGTTGGTTTTTTGACCTTGGGATGTGTTTAAAACTGAATGCTTCAAAATTGTCCAGAAGGCCGATAGTTTGCCGAAAGAGTGGTCTCAGATTCGGGTTTTTAACCTTGTATAAGCCGTTGATTTGTTTGACGAGCAGTTCACTGTCACTGAAAACAGTGACTTCTTTTGCGCCTGCTTGCTTTGCAGCCTCCAGTGCTTTTACGATTGCGGTATATTCTGCTACGTTGTTAGTCTGATTGCCGAGAAAAAAAGCTCTGGCTTGGAGCTGGTTTTTATTTTCATCCAGCAGAATAAAAGCAGCGGCGGCCGGTCCCGGGTTTGCCCTGCTCCCGCCGTCAGTGTAAATGATTATTTTTTCCGGCACAGTTATACCTCCTCTGACGGTTTCGTATTGTTTATAACTTAGTCGGTAGTTGGTAAGCAGTAAGCATCAGGCTTTTTTAATATCATTCGGACTTCGCATTCAGCTTGTAATTAAGTTTTTTAGTTTTCCTGAGAGCTGTCAAGCACAAGGATACGGGTACAGTTTGGACAGCGAATGATATCATCTTTGCTCATTAGCAAATTTACAGATTCTGCTGTGATACCCATAAAGCAGCCTCCACAGGTATAGCTGGCGGTTTTTCCCTGCTGGGTTTGAACTGTTGCCAGTGCTTCGCCGTCGTATGTTTCTGCGACGCGCTTGAAAATCTGCAACTGTTCGGGTGGTATTAACTGCGCCTCCTGGTCCCACTTTGTCTGAATTTCCTCGATTTCAGTTTCGTACTTGGCGGCAAGCTGTTCTGATTCTTTGCGGTTTTGCTCGAGTATTGTTTTCTGCTCGTCTATCTGTTCTTTAATTTTCTCGCATTCACTTTCATCGGATTCGATATCTTTCATCAGTTCAAGCACCTGGCTTTCCAGCTTGGAGTTGTCTGCTTTTGTTGTGTTCAACTGTGTGAGTACCGCCGCATATTCTTTGTTTGTTTTAGCAGTGTTCAGGGAGGCTCTTAGTTTGCTCACCTCTTCATCTCTGCTCCTGAGCTCAAGCTCGAGCCGGTCGCACTGGACTTTGGTTAACTGGATTTCTTCTTTCTTGGCTTCGAAGGCGCTCTGGAGGCTTCTGATTTGGTTTTCCTGGATGACAACTTTTCTTCTGCATCTTGTGAGTTTTGCTTTTGCAGCTCGTAGTTGATTTTCAACACTTTGTAGTTTTATCAACCCATTTAATACAGGTCCCATTTAAGCTCCTTTTGTGCCGATAATAAAAGCTTTGAGCAAAGCAGTGTATCATCTGATTTTATAATCCGCAACCGAAAATTTTATTTTTTTAGCTTTATGCGTTATTGTTTTTAATTCGCAGGAAAAAGCTGGCTAAAAGTCAGATTACTTTGTATAATGATTATGACTTAACGGCAGTTGGCTGTGAGCATTGCTGTTAATCTACGATAAATCCAGAAAAGGAGATTGGTTATGTGCGAGCATTGTGGTTGCGGACAAATAGACAGTGAGCAGAATTTCGAAGAGAAAATCAGGGCCGTTATAGATGCGGTTCGGCCTAACCTGCAAAGTCATGGCGGCGACATAGAGCTTGTAAGTATTGAGCAGGATTGCACTGTAAAGGTCCGTTTGCAGGGTGCCTGTAGCGGCTGTCCGGGTGCTGCGATGACACTTAAGATGGGTATCGAACGTCTATTGAGAGAAAAAGTGCCTGAGGTAAAAGAGGTTATAGCGGTAGGTTAGTTTTGCGAGATTTATTTTAAGGATTCGATTATCTTTTTTCGTGACGGTTTTTTTATTACAGCTTTATCCGTGATGAGCGCTGTTATAAAACCCGCCGGGGTGACATCAAAGGCGGGATTGTAGACCTTTGCGTTTTTGGGGGTGATTATTTTCCCGCGAAGCCTTCTTATTTCCTCGGCATCTCTTTGTTCGATGGGTATTTCGGCACCGGTTTTTATGGTCAAATCGAAGGTGCTCACCGGTGCGGCGATATAGAAGGCAATATTATGTTGCCTGGCGAGGATACTGAGGCTGTAGGTTCCGATCTTGTTTGCGGTGTCACCATTTGCCGCGATTCTGTCCGCGCCCGTTATGACGGCGTTGATTTTGCCCTGTTTCATCAGCCAGCCTGCCATATTATCGCATATCACTATTGTTTTTATGCCGGCCTGTTTTAATTCCCACGCAGTTAATCGAGCGCCCTGCAGTAAAGGCCTGGTCTCATCGACGTAGACGGTGAATCTTTTACCCTTCTTTTGTGCCTGATACAAAACAGACAGCGCTGTACCTTCTCCGGCAGTCGCGAGGGCACCGGCGTTGCAGTGCGTTAGGATACCATCTCCGTTTTTTATAAATTTTTGGCCATTTTCGCCGATACGTCGGCACATATCGACGTCTTCCTGATATATGCCGTTGGCTTCTTTGAAGATAATTTTTTTAAGTTGTTGAATGTTTGCTTTTGGATTTTTGGTGATGAAGTTCCTTACCTTTTTTTCTATTCTTTCCAGTGCCCAGAACAGATTCACTGCGGTTGGTCGTGCTGAAGCGAGGTATTTGCACTGTTCGCTTAGCTGTGAGAATGCTTTTTGAAGTTTAGTATTTTTACCTGCTTTTTTCAGTGACAGGACGGCTGCGTAAGCGGCGGCGACTCCTATGGCTGGTGCTCCGCGGACGGCAAGACTTTTAATCGCTTTGTAAACACTATCGACGCTCGTACATTTTAGCTTTATCAGCCGGCCGGGCAGTTTCCTCTGGTCGATAATCTCCAGAAAGCCATTGCTGTCACCTTTCCATTTCAGTGCAGAGGTAATCATAAATTTTAACCCGATAGCTTATAAGCCGTTTAACTTTGTTTTCAGGTATTTAGCAGTATAACTTTTTTTATTTTTTATAATTTCCTCGGGTGCTCCTGTGATAACGACTCGTCCGCCGGCATCGCCGCCTTCGGGGCCGAGGTCTATTATATAGTCTGCAATTTTGATAACGTCAAGATTATGTTCGATTACGATGACGGTGTTGCCCATATCGGTCAGCCGCTGAAGCACGTTTAAAAGGTTATGGATGTCGGCAAAGTGCAAACCGGTGGTTGGCTCGTCGAGTATGTAAAGGGTATGTCCTGTTGCGGCTTTTCCGAGTTCGGCGGCGAGTTTTACTCTTTGTGCTTCTCCGCCCGACAGAGTTGTAGAGGCCTGTCCGAGCTGCATATATCCCAGCCCGACGTCGTTTAGTGTTCTTAGCAGCCGTACTATTGTCGGGAAGTTCTGGAAGAATTTTAGTGCTTCGTCTATTCTCATATCGAGTATGTCTGCGATATTTTTGCCCTTGTAGGTGACCTGCAGTGTCTCGAGATTATATCTTTTTCCCTTACACTGCTGGCAGGTGACATAAACGTCGGGCAAAAAGTGCATTTCGATTTTTATGGTGCCCTGTCCCCTGCAGTGCTCACAGCGGCCGCCTTTGACGTTGAAGCTGAACCTGCCTGCTTTGTAACCGCGGATTTTAGCTTCTCTTGTCATGGAAAACAATTTTCTAATCAAATCAAATACGCCGGTGTAGGTCGCCGGGTTGCTTCTGGGTGTCTTTCCGATGGGTGACTGGTTGATTTCAATTACCTTGTCGATATTGGAGGCTCCGGTGATTGTTTTGTGCTTGCCGGGTTTTTCTCGAGATTCATACAGCCGACGTTTCAGAGCTCTTAGCAGAACCTGATTAACCAGAGTGCTTTTGCCCGAGCCGGAGACACCGGTGACACAGATAAATACGCTGAGCGGAAATTTGACGTCGATACTTTTGAGATTATTTTCTGCGGCGGCTTTTACTTCTATGTATCTTTTCAAATCAGGCTTTCGTCTTTGAGAAGGCAGCTCGATTTTTTGTTTGCCACTTAGATATTGGCCGGTCAGCGATTTCCTGCAGGAATTGATTTTTTTGTAGTTTCCCTGAACGACTATTTCCCCGCCGTGGGCGCCTGCAGCCGGGCCAATGTCGATAATATGGTCGGCGCTTTTTATGATGTCCTCATCGTGTTCGACGACAATAACGGTGTTTCCGATTCTTGTCAGCCGCCGAAGGATGCCGAGCAGTCTCTCGTTGTCTCGTTTATGCAGCCCGATGGTAGGCTCATCGAGTACATAGCAGACTCCTACCAGGCCGCTGCCGACCTGTGTGGCTAATCGGATTCTCTGTGCTTCGCCGCCGGCGAGGGTGCTGCTTCTTCTGTCAAGCGTTAAATAGCCAAGGCCGACATCGACCATAAATTTTAGTCTGGCTTTTATCTCCTTTAATATTTGTGCCGCGATTATCGTTCTTTCACTATCGAGCCGGAGCTTGTTAAAGAAAATCTGTGCCTGCTCGATACTCATTGCAGTTAATTGATGAATATTTTTATTGCCTACTATTACTGCGACAGCCTCCGGCCTGAGTCTCGCTCCACCGCAGCTTCTGCAGCTCTGTTCCGAAAGATAGCTGTGCAGCCTGGCCTTGACAAACTCACTTGTGGTTGTTTTCCACCGTCGCGTAAGATTTGGTATAACACCTTCGAATGAAAACCCGTATTTTCTTCTGTCGGCAGCCGTTGTTCCGTACATCAGGATTCGTCTTATTTCCTGTGGAATTCGTTCGAAGGGTATTGTTTTGCTGATGCCGACGTATTTGCAGAATTTCTTTATCAGCCGGTTATAGAAGATATTCATTCTTTTACCGCCTTTTCTCCAGGCGCCGATTGCGCCATTTTCAAGTGAGACGGTTTTATCCGGCACAATGAAATCGACGTCAAATTCGAGTATTGTCCCCAGTCCGTCGCAGCTTTTGCACGCACCGTACGGACTGTTAAAGCTGAACAGCCGCGGCGACATCTCTTCAAGACAGGCCTGCGGGTGCTCGGGACAGGCAAACTTTTCACTGTAGATGATTTCTTGCCAGGATGATTCGATGTTGTTTTCCGTTTGGCTTTTTTGCTCATCCGGTGTTTGTATCAGCGCCAGCAGGATACCGTCAGCCAGTTTCAGGGCCGTCTCGACCGAATCTGCGAGCCTGACGCTCTGGCTTTGTTTGTCGCTCTTGATAATCAGCCTGTCAACAACGGCAGCGATGTCGTGTTTCTTATTTTTGTTCAGGATTGGGACATTTTTGACATCATAAATTTTTCCGTCAACACGCACACGTACAAAGCCTTCACGCTGAATGTTTGCGAGGATTTCTTTATGTTCCCCTTTTTTCCCGCGGACAAGAGGGGCACATATCTGGATTTTTGTACCTTCCGGCCGGCGGAGCAGCGACTCTATTATCTGCGATGGATGCTGGCTTGTAATTTCTTTTCCGCAAACCCAGCAGTGCGGCTGGCCTGTGCGCGCAAAGAGCAGCCGGAAGTAGTCATAGATTTCTGTTGTCGTTGCAACAGTTGAGCGCGGGTTGGAGCCCGCACCGCGCTGCTCGATAGCGATAGTAGGTGGCAGGCCGGTAATATTGCCGACAGCGGGCTTCTGCATCTGTTCGAGAAACTGGCGGGCATAAGCACTCAGTGATTCGACGTATTTTCTTCTGCCCTCGGCGTAAATCGTATCGAAAGCCAGCGAGCTTTTGCCTGAGCCGCTTATGCCTGTGATTACGACTAATTTATCACGCGGTATGCTCAAATTAATGTTCTTGAGGTTGTGCTCGGCTGCGCCCGTGATCTGAATGGATTTTTCCGCTTGTTTAGCCATATGCGTTTTAACCAGCCAATGTACCGCTTATATAAATTTATATAATAACCCAAACTTTTCATTGTACCAAAATCCCATAGAAAGGTAAAGGCTGCGAAATTTTAGTTTTATTTATTGTGTTCGCTGGTTATATCTTTTGTGGATTGCTACAATCAAGGCCGCAGAATGACTTGTCGGCAGGACTGCAATGCGTACAAAAAATTTACATAGCTGGGATTTGAATTACAAACAGGCGGTTGACCTGCAAAATCGCCTTGCCGGCAGGGTCCGCTTTGTATCGCTCAGGAAAAAGCCCAAAATTGTTGCAGGCCTCGATTGCGCCTTCAGCAGGGACGGCCGAAAGATTTTTGCAGTGGCCGTGGTTATGAAGCTCGGCACTTTTGAAATTATCGAGACAAAAAACGCTGTGCGTAAAGTAACTTTCCCGTATATACCGGGTCTGCTTTCATTTAGAGAAGCCCCGGTTTGCATTGCCGCAGTGAGCAAATTAAAAACTGAGCCTGACCTTTTTATTATTGACGGCCAGGGCATAGCACATCCCCGTCGGCTTGGCCTGGCAGCGCATCTCGGCCTGTTTTTCGATAAACCGACTGTCGGCTGTGCAAAAAGCAGACTTACAGGCAGCTTCAAGGGACCCGCTGTTCAAAAGGGCTGTTATAGCTTGTTGACCCATAAGGGACAGACTATCGGAGCAGTGGTAAGAACAAGAAAGAATGTCAAACCGGTCTTTGTTTCAGTCGGGAATAAATGCGCGCTTGATGATGCAATCAATGTCACGCTGACCTGTACGACCAATTATAGACTCCCTGAACCGACCCGACTTGCACATCAGCTTGTAAGCAAATTAAAGTTAAAAAGCTAATTTATAAGTTTTGCTGATTTTATTACGACAGGCTCGACAGGGACATTTTCCATCCCGTTTAGGGTAGTCGTTTTCGCATTTGCTATTTTGTCAACTACGTCAAGTCCTTCAATAACCTTTCCAAATACAGCATAGCCGGGATTGCGTCCTTCGACAAAGTTAAGGTGATTGTTATCAGCCTGGTTTATGAAAAACTGGCTTGTCGCACTGTTGGGATTATTCGTTCTGGCCATTGCTATCGTCCCGCGGTTGTTTTTTAAGCCGTTGGATGCTTCGTTGACGATGGGCGAATGTGGCGGTTTTCGCAGCATATCCGCGGCGAAACCGCCGCCCTGAATCATAAAATTATTTATAACGCGGTGGAATATCGTCCCGTCATAAAAGCCCTCTTCGACATATTTGAGAAAGTTTGCGACAGTTACCGGTGCTCTTTGTTCGTCAAGCTCAATGACAATATCGCCCATACTTGTCTTAAGTTCCACCTTTGCAGGTCCTTTTATTGTTTCATTTTGTGTTTCAGTCATAGTTTTTCCTTCAGTTCTTGTTTCCACAGCTTTGTCATTTGCCTTATCGCAGCCCGGTATCAAAATCACCAAAGAAACAAAGAGGACGATTTTAACTTTGAGCATCATAAAACTCCTAAAAAGAATTTCCAAATAAGCCGTTTATTATTTTTTAATCGTTCGATTGCCGAAATATAAATGGTATTTTTACTCCCATTTGTGCTCGCCTAAGGATTTCAGTATCATTTCCGCACACTGCATAGCCGCCAGGGCTTCTTCAGCACTTACCTCCGGTACGGCTGTTCTGTCTGCTACGGCTTTTAGGAAAGAATCCTGCTCGGTGCGCAGCGGCTCTTTGTCGTCGATGTCGAGCTTTTCAATCTTCAATAGAGAAGTCCAGTCGGTCTTGAGCAGGCCGAATTTGCCTTTCTTCTTAAGCTCTCTGATTTTTTCGACCACATTGATATTTCGAGCGGCCCTGATAATGGTGCCTGTTTTCTTGAAATAGTCCAGACTTAAATACGCCTGTTTGCTGAATACTCTTACCTTCCTTTCGGTTTTCAGTGCCAGTCTTGAAGCGGTGATGTTTGCGATGCAGCCGCTCTCGAAAACAATGCGCGCGTTGCATATGTCCTCAGCTTCATCAATTACGTTAACGCCGACCGCAGTGACTTCTTTGACTTTGCTTCTCGCCAGCGAGAGAATTATATCTATATCGTGAATCATCACGTCGAGCACGACACCGACGTCGGTCGAACGAAATGGATATGGGCTGATGCGGACAGACTCAATGAATTTAGGCTCAATATCGAGCCGCTTTATTGCCTGCACAACCGGGTTGCAGCGTTCCGAATGTCCGACTGCGACCACGCAGTTTTTTTCTTTTGCGAGTTCGACGATCTTTTCGCCTTCTTCCACGCTCGCAGCGAGCGGTTTTTCTATCAGAACCGGTATTGAGTTTTCGATAAATATCTTTGCCAGCTCAAAATGCGTTATTGTGGGTGTTGCTATGGTTACGGCGTCGACCTTATCTAAAATATCGGCAGGCTCTTTTAAAGCTGAGCATTTATATTTTTTAGCAAGTTTTTTAGCCTTTTTGTAATCGGTATCAATTATTGCAGTTAATTCGCTTTGTGGCAGGGTTGCGTAAACTTTTGTGTGAATCTGTCCCATTTTGCCTGCGCCTATGACGGCGGTACGTAATTTATCCATGGTATCTTTCTATTATTAAAAGGATTTGCTCTTTTTAATCTCTGAACAATTCGAGATATCTGCCGAAACGGTGCTTGCTGCTTTTTATGATGGCATCGACCATTGCCCGGACATTTTCGTCGAGCCTGTCCTCAGCAGCGAGCTCCCTGGCGTTTTCCAGCAAAGGCCTGCCGTTTCGGTATAGTTTTTTGTAGGCGTCGCAGATGTTTTCCTGCTCCTGTTCACTCAGTCCTGCCCTTTTCAGGCCGCGTTTGTTGATGCCTCGCACAAGTGGTGGATAGTGTCCGCTGACGATAACAAAAGGCGGAATGTCGTGGTTAATACCAGCCAGTCCTGCTGCGTAACACCATTTCCCGATAGTGATAAACTGATGGAGCAATACCATCCCGCTGAACCAGACGCCGGTCTCAATCTTGCAATGGCCGCTTATCTGAGAAAAATTACTCAGCACAAGGTTATCTTCGAGCACACAATCGTGTCCGATATGCACGCCGACCATAATTAAGCTGTTATTTCCTATTTTTGTGGATTTGTCTGCGTGCATACTTGGGTGGATTGTTACCTGCTCACGTATGGTGTTTCCGTCACCGATGATGATTCTGCCGAAACTGTCATTTGGATTTGAGCCGAGGACCTGTGGCGGGCCTCCAAGCGAGCAGTTGGGGTGCAAGTGATTGTTTTTGCCGATACTGACGTTTTTGCCGATATAGACATTTGCTATAAGAACACTGTCAGAGCCGATTGAAGAGCCGCTTTCGATAACGCAGTTTGGGCCGATTTTAACACCTTCGGCGAGTTGTACGTCACTTGCTACTGCTGTACTCGGATGTACTATGATTTTCCGTTCAGCTTTTCTGTTTTCCACCAGACTATTTTTCTCCTTGTTTTGGGATTGGCAAATTTTTCATAATTTTTCGTTGTCAACAAGCATAAATTTAATCTCTGCTTCGGCGACAAGTACGTTGCCGACCATAGCCCTGCATTTGCATTGAGCGGTTCTTTTTCTTGACCGCAGAGTTTCTGCTGTCAGGATAAGCTGGTCGCCGGGGACAACGGCCCTTCTCAGTTTTACACTGTCCATACCGAGTATAACAGCAAGTTTTCCGGTATGTTCGAGGGTCTGAGCAAATAGTAAGCCGGATACCTGAGCCATTGCTTCGACGATTAGCACACCCGGCATAATAGGAGTGCCCGGAAAGTGCCCCTGGAAGAACTGCTCGTTGAAGCTGACGTTTTTTATTGCTTTTATACGCTTATCGCCTTCGATTTCGACCACTTTGTCGACGAGAAGAAATGGAAATCTGTGAGGCAGAATTTTTGCGATTTGCCGAATATCAAGGATTGTTTCGGTTCCGGTTTTTTGAATTCGTTCTGCTGCTTCAGCCGCTTCAAACAATTTTTTTACGAGCCGTTGATTAAGGGAATGTCCGCTTTTGTAGGCTACTATTCTTCCCTTCAGAGCTCTTCCGACGAGGGCGAGGTCGCCGAGCAAATCGACTATTTTGT
The DNA here is from genome assembly GCA_964568365.1 of uncultured Pirellulales bacterium. Lineage (GTDB taxonomy): Bacteria > Planctomycetota > Phycisphaerae > Sedimentisphaerales > Anaerobacaceae > CAYLMG01. The sequence continues at coordinate 10,161 of CAZMQF010000004.1, forward strand.
GTCTGACGCATTCGTTCGGAAAGTTGAAGCTGTTTTTGATAGGCCCGTCTGAGCTTATTACAAGGATATCCTTCGGGCCGAGATGTGTGCCCATTCCCTTGGCCTGAAATTGTTTCGCTTCGGCCTCAAGCAGGAAGGTCCGGGCAGGAGCCAGGTTTTTTTCGAAACCCTCCGGTGTGATTCGGCAGGAAAAAATTTGTCTGCCGATACCGGTATGGCCGCTGTAATCAAGGTCATAGGTAATGTTCAAGCCGTCATCGGCGTACGGCAGTGCGTATATTGAAGCATCGCCGTCGTTTATCGAGACAAGCTCACTGATAGTGAATTCCTTTCGATTTGCCGGCTGCTCGTTCAGACCTGCCTTTCTTAGCACCTTGTAATATTCCTCACTGCTGCAGGTAGGGTCAGGCATCTCCGGGCCGTCGACTTCCACAATCAGATTATCAATCTCGAGCGCGTTTATAGCTGCCATACAGTGTTCTACCGTATCGATGGAAACTGAGCCTTTTTTTATAGTGGTGCGCCTGTTTTGTTCGGCGATATTTGTTGCTATGGCTTTAACCTGCACCGGCTGGGGCAGGTCCGTGCGTATAAAGACTATTCCGGAATCCTCCGGGCCTGGACGAAAAACAACCTTTGCATCTTGGCTGCAGAAAAGGCCTTTACCGGAGAGCTTTGCTTCAGTCTTTATCGTTTTTTGATGCTTCAAGTTTATCCACCCTCTTGCCAAGCTGCCTTAACAGTTCCGGCAGACGTTTAGTTAAACTCATAATTTTTAAGGCATTTCTTATTTCTGTTGCCGGTGAACCTAAGACTTTCTGGCCTGCTGATATATTTTGCATAACGCCGGACTGAGCACCAATCATAGCGCCGTCTCCGATTTCGACATTATCTACCAGCCCGGCCTGTCCGCCAAATACCACACCGTTACCAATCTTACAACTGCCTGCGATGCCGACCTGTGCGACAATCAGGCAGCACTTGCCGATTTTTACGTTGTGAGCGATTTGCACAAGGTTGTCAATTTTTGTTCCTGCGCCGATTATAGTATTATCAAATTTTGCCCTGTCAACGCAGCAATTTGCTCCGATTTCGACGCAATCTTCAATTACAACGCCGCCGTTATGTGGCATCAGTTTGTGTTCGCCGTTGATAAAAGCATAACCGAAACCTGTTGAACCTATCGTTGTATTTGCCTGAATGACGACATTGTTGCCTATTGTACAATTATAATAGATAACGACATTGCCGTCGATTCGGCAGTTTTTACCGACCTTTGAGTTTTGTCCTATCTTGCAGCCGGCAGCGATTATCGTGTTTTCACCGATTTTCGCACCGCTGTCGATAAACACACCCGGCCCAATAGAAACATCAGGGCCGATTTGTACATCCTCTGCTATTGTAGCAGAAGGGTCGATACCTTTAGCAGGGGCCTTTAATTTTGGAGCAAAAATGTTGAGGCTTTTTATCAAAGCGCCATTAACATCTTTAACAATCAATTGGGCAATGTCGGCACCTTCGATGCGTTTCTGGACAATGGCAGCTGCAGCATTTGAGCCGCCGAGTTTTGCTATATGTGCGCTGTTGGTGGCAAATGTAACGTCGCTTTGCCCTGCGGACTCTATGGGTGCTACCGCACTGATATTTTTTTTACCATCGCCTGCCAGCTCAGCGCCGAGCTGTTCGGCTAATTGTGAAATCGTCAATTCCATTACAGCTTCTCGTAAGATAAATGGATTCGTATTATTTCAGCATTAATTGTCACCCATTGCATCCACACGAGCCATAACTTCATTTGTTATATCGATGCAGCCGTCGCTGTATAGCAGCTTATTTGTTCTGATTGCGAGCATAAGCTCGTTGGCGCTATTGACGGGAAACTCCGGTTCATCTTTCTCGAAGACAATATCCAGCTCCATTTGTTTTGCCACTTCAGTTGTTTGCAGCAGGGTATCCTTATAAATCTGTTCAGTCCACTGCTGGTCTTTTGTTGCGAGCTTCTGTTCGTAATAGTCCTGTTTCAGCGGCAGTATTACTCTTTTCTGGGCCAGCTCTTTTGCCAGTTCAAGGAAATCTTCTGTGCCTCTTTTTCTTGTTTCAAGGCCGGCCTCGGCTGCCTTGATTTCTGCACTTAGCTGCTGAAGCTCCTGGACGATTTGTTCCTGCTCGAGTTCTGCTTGTTTCCTGTATTTTTCATTTCTTTTGCAGTCCTGAAAGATTTTACGCATGCTGACTATTCCGATTTTCCGAACTACTTTTTCTTCTTTGCTTGATTTCGCCTCGCCGCTTTTGTAGCCGATAAACAAAACAATTGCACCTATCAAACAGCTCAAAACAAGTAACTTAACCTTCATAAATGACCCTTTCCTGATTTTTGTTTCGGATTGGATTTAATTTACGCATTTCCACTTATATGTATCTAAAGCAACTAAAATAGCCTGCCGATTGAGAAACTAAATACCTGCGTTTCATCGTCGCCATCTTTCAAAAGTGGTGTGGCAAGTTCAAACCTCATCGGTACCGGGCCGAACCACTGGGGTATTAATATCTGTATTCCCGTACCAGCTGAAGCGCGAGGGCCGCCGGTATCAATCATACCCGAATCGACGAAAAACAGTGCTGAGAAATTATCCCCCACGAGCGGGACAATGAGTTCAGCATTGGCAAGTACTATCCAGTTACTGCCTATGGGGTCTTCTTTCTTTGCTCCGGCTATAGGCAAACCGTCTGCTGTCGTCGGTACACCTCTCGTGCTTACACCTCTGTAATCGAAGCCTCTTATACCGTAGTACGTACCGGAACCGCCGGCATAGAATTTTTCGAAAGGCGGTGCGTCGCCAATTATGGTTGCCCCATAGAGCTTGGTCGTCAGGATGGTTTTGCGCTCGGCTAAATCCTCATAAATAGTCCGAAACCTCTGGTAAAAGCCGCTTAATCTCCCGAATGCATAGTCGCCTGCGGCCTGTTCATAGCCGATATCAAAGATGTGACCTGTCGTGGGATTAAATTGGTCGTCTGTCAGGTCTCTGCTGATACCGAGCCGAATTGCGGTGATAAGATTCTTACCTTTTACGTCTCTTATCTCTTTCGGTGCGTCCCAGTCAATGCTGCCGACATCTACGTTCTCGAATCTGAAGCTCAGGCTTCTTCGCCAGCGGCTCTTATAGCGTTTTTCGATGCCTAAAAAGCCTTTAAGTCTTTCTTCATCGTAGGCCTCTCTTGCTCTTTCCCAGCTCGAGCCGGCCAGATCTAAAGATATGGGCTTATCTTTCAGGTAAGGCTCGGTGAAGCTGATTGAGTACTGGCTGACCTGGGTACCGGGTTCGAGTGCGATTCTCAAGCGCTGTCCCGCGCCCTTGAAGGCCTTACCGGTTATGAATTCATAAAAGCTTTTTGGTCTGTTTTTGATATCGAAGTTTCTTTCATCGAAGACTAACTGGCCTATGGCGCCCATATCAGCAGAGACGCCGGCGCCTGCCATAACCATACCGGTTTTGCCCTCAACGATTGTAACCAGAGCATCTTTCTGGTCCGGTTTTGCCGATTCAGCGGGCATGATGGTGGCCGATTCGGTATATGCATTGGACCTTATCATTTTTTCAAGATAACCCGTACCGTCACCACGCGCTATATCAGCATTGTAGAAATTGCCCGGTGTGAAGTCATATTCGTCGAGTATTCGGCGGATGACTCTGTCCTGCGTTTGCTCGTTGCCTATAATATTGACCTGGCCGAGTCGGAAACGGCGACCTTCGTTTATTATAAATCCCGCATCGACTTTATCCTCTGCGATGAATTTGAGCTCCTGCTCAACAGCTGCATCAATGAAACCGCTTTCATGATATAATTTATTCAGCTGCTTGACGTCGGAGTCGCCCTTTAGCTTATTGAAAACTTTTCCCTGCTGTAATTTAAGCTCTGAAAGCAGTTGTTCATCGTCGAATTGCTTGTTTCCGGTGAGGCTGATTTTATCGACTGTATATGCGGCGCCTTCATTAATTATGCAGGTAAGCTCAACCCTGCTTTTATCGGCATTAAATTTTTCTTCGACATCGATGGAGACGTTCAAAAAACCCCTTTTATAGTAGGCGTTTTGAAGGTTTGTTATGGCTTTTTCGATATGTTCTTTGACATAGTATACCGGCCAGAAAGTAAATCTTTTTTTCTTTAATTTAGCTACTTTTTTAATTTCCTTTAATCCTATCTTGTTATTGCCGGTGTAATTTATCGAAGTGATTTTAACTCTATTGCCCTCATTTATCGTGTAGACCACTTTGCCCTTTGATAGTTCTTGCATATCGAGCCCTACAGTGGCGAAGGCAAAGCCTTTGTTATGATAGTGCTCAAGGATTTTGCCTCGACCGGACTCGGCCGTAATCGGGTCGAGAAAATCCGCCTTTTTGAAGTCGAGTTTTTTGCTGAGCGTATCCGCCTTATATTTTTCATTACCGGTAAATTCAATGGACCTGACGATATTTCGCTCTACTACGGCAAAGATAAGCCTGACCTGGCCGTCGACGACACTTGTGTTGTACCAGCCTCGCTGGATGCCGGGTAATTCAGTAATGCGTTTGACGTCTTCGGCTGCTGTTTGCGGGTCGAAAAATTCACCGGCTCTGCTGCGAAGCCTTGATAAAATTTCGCTTCGTCCAACGTTTCTATTTCCGGCCGTCTCAATACTGCCGATGCGAAGACTGCTGAGCTGTTCGTCAGAAGCTTGTTCACCAAAAAGCGAAATACCGGAGAATAAAAGCAGCACAATGCAGCAAAAAAACAGATAGCTGCTGCCTCTGTTGGCTGCCTGCCTCATAAGATAAGTCCTTGTTGGCCTCGGGTATGCGGATTTGTCCATTAAATTTTCTCCTAAAAGGGAACGGTCTGTTCGGCTCTGCTCTCAAACTCAGCGGCAGGCTCTTCTGTATGAGAGGCGTTCTCGAACCGCGTGTATTTCTCCAGGAATATGAGCTCTACAACTCCTATCGGACCGTTTCGCTGTTTGGCTATTATTAATTCTGCCGTGTTATCGAACGGGTGATCCTTCTCGCCGCGGTGGTAATAATCTTCTCTGTGAAGGAGCATTACAACGTCGGCGTCCTGTTCGATGCTTCCGCTTTCTCGCAAATCGCTCATTCTTGGCCGGTGGTCTTCCCTGCCTTCAGGCGCTCTGTTGAGCTGGCTTAGCACCACGACGGGTATATTTAGCTCTCTTGCCAGTGATTTGAGGTACCTTGAAATCGTCGATATCTCCTGTTGACGTGATTCTATCCTCGTGCCGAGGTGCATCAGTTGAAGGTAATCGACAATAATGCACTTCACATCGTGCTGACTTTTCAGTCTTCTTGCTTTTGCACGAAGCTGAAGTGGTGTCAGGGCTGAATTATCATCGATATAGATTAGCGATTCGCTCAGCAGTCCGCAGGCCTCAACGAGCTTTTCGTAGTGCTCGGTACGAAGCATTCCTTTCCTGACTAATTGCGATTCGATTTTACTATAGCTGCATAAAAATCTTTCCGCCAGCTGCTGCCTGCCCATCTCGAGTGAGAAGACAGCGACCGGGATTTTATTTATAGCGCCGATATGTTCCGCGATGTTCAGGGCAAAACTCGTCTTGCCCATACTCGGTCTTCCTGCTATGATAATCATCTCTCCAGGCTGAAGACCGCAGGTCTTGTCGTCAAGCTCGTAATAGCCGCAGGCAAGTCCGGTGACGTGTTTGCCTTCACGCTTGTCTATCAGCTCGTACGCACGTACGACCAGGTCCTTTAAGGCTTCTGCGGAGTCTGATATCTTTTTGTCGGTGATGGCAAAGATTTTTCGTTCAGCCTCGTCAAGCTTTTCATCGGGCTCACCGCTCGGCTCGTATGATTCGTTAATGATTTCACTTGCAGCGGCAATCATCTCCCGCAGTAGCATCTTGTCTTTGACGATATTTATATAGTATCCTATGTTTGCAGACGAGGGAACGGATTCCATAATTTTTCCCAGGTATTCTGCGCCGCCGACCTCGTCGAGTTGTTTGCGTTTTTTAAGCTCGTCACGCAACAGAACACCATCGATTACACCGCCTCTGTTTTTTTCATAGAGTCCGATGATAGCCTCAAATATCATCTGATGTTCGACGCGATAAAAGGCATTGCTGCTTAATTGCTCGACAACCTCGCTGATGCATTTATTGTCGGTTATCATTGAACCAAGCACTGCAGCTTCGGACTCGAACGATTCGGGCATCGTTCGATTGGATAATGTTGACAGGCTGCTCACCCTGTTAGAGGTTTTCTCAGAGCTGTTCTTTGTTTTTACAGCCATTAATACCTCAGCCAATAAATATAAAATTAAACTCACGCCGCTTTTGATTTATCAATTAAGCTCGCTATTGTAACGGCTATTAAGCCGACGTGTCAATCTTTTATCGTATATCGGAATTTTTAGCGTATTGACCCGATAATTTCATTTTTTATACGGCTTTCAAGCCTGATTTGCAGTATAATTGAAATGCTTATCTGTTGCAAAATTTTTTCGCAAAAGGTTCATAGCTCGAATTTGCCGATATGTTTTTTGGCTGTTGCATTATGATTAGACTAAACTCCGACACTTTTATTTCTGAAGATAAGCTCACCTTTAAGTTTTCCAGAAGCGGCGGGCCTGGGGGCCAGAACGTAAATAAGGTTAACAGCCGAGTTACGCTTTTTTTTGATGTAACCGGTAGCGCTGAGCTTGGCGAAAATCAAAAAAGCAGAATACTAAAGCGGCTTGGCCGGCGAGTTGACAAAAACGGAATATTAAGGGTCATTTCACAAAAATACCGAACTCAAACTGCTAATCGCAAGGCGACTGTAAGGCGGCTTGAAGAGCTCTTAAAAGCTGCATTAAAGAAAAAAACCGTACGCAGAAAAACTACTGTCCCGGACAGAGTGAAATTAAAACGCAGGGAAGAAAAAAGGCGGCAAAGCGCCTTAAAACAGCAAAGAGCAGAATTAGATTTCTCAGACGATTCACGTTTTTGAATGGCCTCTTACAATTCAGAAAAATTGTGCTAAAATCATATCATAACTTAATATGTGAAAAGCATAGTATCAGGCACGACAGATAAGGATATATAACTGGTGGTTTTATGGCATTGCCTAAAGTGGCGATAATCGGCCGGCCTAATGTCGGTAAAAGCAGCCTGCTCAATGCACTGGCTGGTGAGATGATAAGCATCGTTGAGCCAACAGCCGGTGTGACAAGGGACCGCATCGGTGCTGTAATTGAGAAAAACAACAGGTATTTTGAGCTTATCGACACAGGCGGCTATGGAATAGTTGACAGAGGTGATTTGACCGGGCACATCGAGCAGCAGATTCGTCAGGCAATTGGTTCTGCTGACCTTATCATTTTTATGGCTGATATCCGTGACGGCCTCGTTCCGCTGGATGAGACAATAGCAAGATTGCTTCGTAAGGAAAATTTCAATGTTATCGGCGTAGCCAACAAAGCCGATTCTGCCAGGCTGTTTCCTGCTGCTGCCGAATTCGCAAAACTGGGCTTCGGTGACTTTCTTTGTATCTCAGCGACGAACAACATCAACAAAACTGTACTCTTGGAAACAATAATCGAAAGACTTGGTGCGCCGGCGACGGAAAAACCCACAGAGCCTGTGATGAAGATAGCGATAGTGGGCAAAAGAAACACCGGCAAAAGTACTCTTGTTAATGCTATGGTCGGCGACGATAGGATGATTGTCAGTGAGCTGCCCGGCACGACAAGGGATGCTGTCGATGTGGCTTTTGAAAAAGATGGCAGGACTCTAATTGCAATTGACACCGCAGGCGTGAGAAAAAAAGGTAAAATGGCCGACAGCATTGAATTTTACAGCTACGTTCGTGCGACACGCTCGATTCGTCGTGCTGATGTTGTGTTATTTCTGATTGATTCAACAGTCCCGATATCGCAGGTAGACAAAAAGCTCGCACGATTTATCACCGCCGAGTACAAAAGCTGTATTATCGTTGTAAATAAATGGGACCTCGCCAGGCAGAGAGCCGCTACCGGCGACTATGAGGATTATCTTACAAAAATGCTGCCTGCCTTGAAACATACCCCGATTGCATTTACCACAGCCACTGAGGCTAAGAACGTGCAAAGTCTCCTGGACCTTTCCGCCAACATTTATAAGCAGGCTGCGACGTGGATTCCGACGCCTCGGCTCAATAAAGCCTTTGAGCTTATAAAGGCTGAAAAAACAGGCGGCGTTAAACGCAGCAAAGGCGGCTGGCCTAAAATATATTATGCCACGCAAATAGCCGTAAATCCCGTCACTATACTTATGTTTGTAAATAAGCTGGAACTTTTTAATGACAATTACCGAAGATATATAACAAGTAGGTTACAATCAATGCTGCCAATAGCTGAAGTGCCGGTAAGACTGCTGACCAGGCCTCGCGGCAGAAAATCATCTGTTAAGGCGAAGCTTTAATTTGAACTAAAATTGTTTGGGCTAAGGAGAATTTTTTTATTGATTTTATAATTGTGAAGGGCTGTTACGATGTTAGTTGTAATGCTTTTAATCTCTATTCTTTTATTTGTTTTGGCTTATCTGTTTTACGGAAGGTTTTTAGCCAGGCAATATAATTTGGACGATAGTCGTCCCACTCCATCTCATACTGATTATGACGGCGTTGACCGCGTGCCGGCTCACAAAGCGGTTTTGCTTGGACATCATTTTTCCTCCATTGCCGGAGCCGCTCCTATCGTCGGGCCGATTATCGCAGGTGTGGCTTTTGGGTGGCTTCCCGTTTTATTGTGGGTTATCTTAGGCTCGATTTTTATCGGTGGCGTACACGATTTTTCATCTTTGGTTGCTTCTGTTCGCCACAAGGCTCGCTCAATTGCCGAAATTGCCAGACAATATTTGTCACCTCTTGCGTACAGGATCTTGCTCGCTTTTATCTGGTTAAGCCTGGTTTACGTCTTGACTGTTTTCGCTGACCTGACCGCAACTACATTTATTCAAGATGGTGGTGTTGCTACATCTTCGATTTTGTTTATAGCTCTGGCTGTCTTCTTTGGCCTGAGTATAAACAGATTCAAGGCCCCGCTCTTGTGGTCAACCTTGATTTTTGTACCGCTGATTTTTGCAGCCGTCTGGCTTGGTCAAAAGATACCTCTTTCGGCAGATATGATACCTGCTGTTATTGGTAATGACCCCAAAAAGACCTGGTCATTGGTCTTGATTTTCTATTGTTTTTTGGCTTCGACCACGCCCGTTTGGATTTTATTACAGCCGCGAGATTACTTGTCGTCGTATCTTCTTTATGCTTCCGTTTTAGGCGCATTGCTCGGTATATTTTTGGGTGGTGTGGCAATCAGTTATCCCGCCTTTACCGCCTGGAACGTACCTCAGATGGGGACTTTGTTTCCGATTTTGTTCATAACGGTGGCCTGTGGAGCCTGTTCCGGTTTTCATTCCATTGTCGCTTCCGGCACTTCTTCGAAGCAGCTCAACAAAGAAACAGATGCCAGAGCCATCGGCTATGGCGGGATGCTTCTGGAAGGACTTGTGGCTGTCGTCGCCTTATCAACGGTTGCAATGCTCGGCAGAAAAGACCCCCTGGCCGCCGAAGCGCCCCTTGTTATTTTTGGAAAAGGAATCGGTTCATTTTTATCCTCGTTAGGAATACCCGAGAAGATGGGTTTCTCTTTCGGCTTGCTTGCCTTGTCGGCTTTTGTTCTTACTACTCTGGACACCGCAACAAGGTTAGGCCGATATATCTTTGAAGAGTTTTTTAACCTTAAAACCACTCGAAGCCGCTATCTTTCAACTATAGCGACTCTACTGCTGCCTGCGATATTTGTTCTGATTACGCTAAAGGGCCCGGCTGGCAAACCGATACCGGCCTGGAAGGCAATTTGGCCTATCTTTGGTGCCAGTAACCAGCTCTTGGCAGGACTGGTTTTGCTGGTTATAACCGTTTGGCTGAGTAAGATGGGCAAAAAAATATGGTTTACACTCCTGCCGATGATTTTTATGAATATTATGACCGTCTGGGCTTTGGTGCTGCTGCTTATAAAAGGCAGGTTTTCTGTGATTGGCGTTATTGCCGGTGTATTATTACTGCTGGCTGTGTTTTTAATAGTCGAAGCTTTCAGAACAATTAAGAAAGTTGTCAGTCTTTAAATCTTTTCAGCTCTTTGTTATGCTACTGGCCGGGGGAAATGGGTATCAATTCAAATTCGGCTGGTGTCGGCGGTGGCACCAGTTCAATTTCATTATTGCGAACCAGGTCATCAGGAAAATTATAGACCACCGGCTTCGATTGTTTGCCCTCCTTTTTTGCGTCTTCATCGAGGATATACAAATACATTTGGAACGGCTCATTTTTGTATCGCTGTGCCGCTGCCGAGGTCGCCCTGATATTGACTGTCGAAAGTTCCGCTCTGTTTTTAATCTCGATGTTATATTCCCCGAACAATACCGGGCTTACCACGATTCCGAGAGTAGCCTGTATCGATTGGGTCGGCAGCTTCTCTTCTGTTGGTGGTAGTTTCACTGTCACCGCTGTACTGCTGTACCTGAGCTGGCCGTCAGGTAGTTCAATCAGAGGAATTTTATCGGTTATCGCCTGAGACCTTGCGTGCTTTATTTCTGAATCTGTCAGTCTGACCTGTGCCGAATGTGCCCAGTCTTCGGGAACGGGAATCGTCACTTTAGATGGTTCGATTCTTTCGTGTTTAAGCACCGAGCCGCTTTTATCGATGCATTCGATATTTAAGGAATTCTCCACGAGTCTGTGAACCTGTACGCTAACGGTTGTCGGCGCGCAGGATTTAACCGTTAGCCCAAGCTGTCTTATATTCTGACTTTTACGCAGCAGTTCAAGTAAATTTACCGAGTGTTCACCGGCTTGTCTTAAGCCGCTTTGTTGTTCCGGGCCGAGGAAAAACTCGAATGAAACCCTCCTCTCACGCAGCTTCCTCTGCACCTCATCGATTTTTGAGGCCGCCCCTTCGAGCACTATATTTTCAAGATTAAATGATTTTTTGTTATTGAAGGTTATCCATAGCTTCTTCGGGTCGGCTGATTCGTTGATTTTTATCAGCCCTGTCGTTACCTTCAATGGTTCTGTTTTTGCTCTGTCTGCCCATACCCATATCAGTATTGTCAGCGATATCACAACAAGAAATTTGCCGGGTTTGAATTTTTTTTTCGCCATCTAAAAGCGAGCCCTTTATGTTTTGTCTGTGCCGGTATCCTTTCTTCTATGTTTCCATAACCTGCCGAATATCGGTATCATTTCATCTACCTGGCTGGTCAGCCGTCTTCTAAGCTGTGACTGGCTTATGTTTCTTGTAAGTCGTCCGTCTTCGGCGATGGAAATAATCCCCGTCTCCTCGCTGACCACGATGCAGAGGGCGTCAGAGCCTGTTGTGATTCCTATGGCGGCCCTGTGCCGAGAGCCCAGCTCAACGCCGTGCTCGCTTCCCGCCTCCGCTAAAGGAAGCTGTACGCGAGAGGCAACTATTCGATCACCGCGTATTATGACTGCCATATCGTGAAGCGCGGTTCCGGGTTTGAATATCGTTCTTAATAGTTCACCGCTGACCAGGGCGTCAAGGCGAACTCCTGTCTCGATGAACTCACCGAGAGCTACACGCTTTTCCATAACAATTATGGCTCCGGTTTTGGATGCCGAAAGTTCCGTAACTGCAGTTATTATTCCCTCGGCTGTTCTTGCCAGTTTCTGAGAGGATGTCCCCAGAAATCTCGGCTGTCCTATTCTTATTAACGCTCTTCTTATTTCCGGCTGAAAGGCTGCTACTGCGATAATCAAAACGAAAATCAAAAAGCCGTTGTAAAGGTATTGAAGTCTTGCGAAATCGAGACGCTTAACGATAAGATTCAGAACTAAAAAACCGATGATTAAAATGAATATTACGCTGCGGAATAACTTTTCACCACGCGTGCCTTCGAGGAAATCTACCACCCAGTAAACTACCAGCCCGATAAGAAGAAGCTCGATTGCAACTATCCATAAGTTATATTCCATCACCCGTCTGAAGTAATCGGTGAGCATTTCCAAAAATCAAGTCCCTTTGATGATAGCCTGCAATCTACTTTATTTCAACCGTGAATCAAAAGTGCTTCAGGGTATCCTTCTCTCGCTCAATTTGCTGGGCTTGTCCATCAGCAGAACCTTGTCTATGTCACCCATCAGCTCTTGCCGGTTAATACGAGCTGCTCGAGTATGCCTTCTCTTTCCTTCAGCCGAGGTTTCTCCCAGTTGTTCCAGGCAGCCTGTCAGCAAGAAAGCCATAAAGCACAGAATAAGCCCCAAAACAAATTTTCTTCTCATCATTTTTCCCCTCAATGCGATTTAAGATACCGGCCCTGAAATCGGCTTTCGCTCAATAGCTGTAACAATCTCAATTTTAGAAGGCCGATTTTATTATATCAGTTGTTGAAGATGATGTCAACGCAAAAAAGTCCGGGATTATCCTTTTAGACCGGCAGATTCTTTATTTAATGACCATTGCCAAATTCAGATGGCTTTGCCGAATTATATAGGACCTTGTAGGCAGCAATTGTGTTCGAACAGCTAAGAATGGACGGATTGCATACTTATTTCTATGTGTTTTTTGAAGTTTTTGTCGTCCGTGTTGGGAAAATCACTTCTGAAGTGCACACCCCTGCTTTCCCGGCGAAGCTGGGCACATCGAGCCATAAGAAGAGATACACTGAGCATATTCTGGCATTCCCAGCCGGCAGGTGAATCGAATGTCTTGTCCATTACATAACGTTGCCAGAACCGGATGATTTCCTGTGCTTCTATCAAAGGCCTCGATTTTCTTGTGATTCCAACGTTCCGCCACATCAGGGCCCTCAAAGAGTTTCTTACGTCTCTCGTATCGAGTAGTGTCCTGTTTGAATGAGGAATTTTTTGTTCAATTGCGAAAGCTCTTGCGCGGACCCTGTCGGCTCTTATTTTTTCGCAGGCGCCTTTTCCCGCTATCCTGCCGAAGACAAGTCCTTCCAGAAGCGAGTTGCTCGCAAGCCTGTTGGCACCGTGCAGACCGCTGGCAGCGGCTTCTCCGCAGGCGTAGAGATTTTCGATGCTCGTTTTTGCTGACCGGTCGGTTTTCAATCCGCCGATAATGTAATGTGCGCTCGGCCGGACCGGAATGAGAGAACTGCCAATGTCTATATCGAAGCTTTCACACAGCTCGAAAATATATGGAAATCTTTTGGCAAAATATTTTTTGTCGAAGTGCCGCGCATCTAAGTAAACGTGTGTTGATTTGGTTTTCAGCATCTGAAGAAGGCACGCTCTGCTCACCACATCGCGCGGCGCCAGTTCCGCATCTTTGTGATATTCCTTCATAAAGGCTTTGCCTTTGGCATCGAGCAGAATAGCGCCTTCGCCGCGAAGAGCTTCGGTAATCAGAGCTCTTGAGGCGCCGGCAACGTATAATGTGGTTGGGTGAAACTGTAAAAACTCCAAATCCTGCAAAACTGCCCCTGCACGCCAGGCCATTGCAATGCCGTCGGCCGTCGCAACATCCGGATTAGTGGTTTCCCTGTATAGCTTTCCTGCTCCGCCCGTTGCCAATATCGTCTTCGCTGCCCAGATTATTTGCCTGCCACGCTTGTCCTGGCCGATTATACCTAAGCATTTATTCTCGTCGTCGGTGAGCAAATCTACGGCAAAGAAATTTTCCGCTATCTTTATGTTCTGACGCTGTTTTGCGATTTTTATAAGCGTTTCTGCTATTATTCGCCCCGTCTCATCTCCGTGTGCGTGAATTATTCGGCTGTGTGAATGTCCTCCTTCAAGCGTCGCCATCAAATGGCCTGCGGATTTGTCGAATTCGGCGCCCCACCGAATCAATTGTTTTATTAGCTCCGGCCCCTGCCGAATAACCATATCGACTACTTTTTCGTCGGAAAGACCGCAGCCGGTCTTTATCGTATCCGCTATGTGTGATTCGAACGAATCTTCTTTCCTGATAACGGATGCTATCCCCCCCTGTGCCTTCCAGGTATTGCTTTCGTCGAGTTTGCCTTTACAGACAATAATGACTTTGCAGTTCTCTGCCGCCTCGATTGCCGCCCGAAGCCCCGCAATACCTGCCCCGACAACTAAGCAATCCGTGAAAATCTGCTGCGTCGAGCCTGTATCGACTTCTACTAAGTAACGTCTGCTTTGTCCGAATGGACCTTGCCCGCCCCTCTGACGCCCCGTTGTTTGTTTATCTGCTGTCATTTTATTTATTTTGTATCAGTCGGTCTTTTTACCAGCCTCGTTCGGGTCTTTTGTTTTTTTGCGAACCAGTTCAATTTCTTCTGAGAAAAGCCGTTCATCGTCGGCATATTTTAGCACAAATCCCTGGAGTTCTTTCGGCGAAGCCGTCAATACCACGCCGTCATCAATCGATTCAAATTTGACGGCGTTCGGGTCGGCTTCGAGCAATTCCCCCATCTTCTCGTCGTCGGTTAACGTCAGCTTCAGCTTTGGTTCCGAATAATCGACTTTAATGAAAGTGTGTGCCGGTATTAAAAAAAAGGCGTTATAGAACCATTCTGTTTTGTTCGCATCTTCTATTTCACATGGAAACTGCTCAGTGTAAATATCAAAAAAGAGCTTATCTTCCAGCTTCACCAAGTGTGCCTCGAACAGACCTTTACGTCCCTCATCGTCGGTGAAAGTGAGCTGATATTTTTTGTCCGATTCTTCAGAACGTGAGAATTCATAGATGTTGTCACCTTCCTCATCAAACCACGTACCTAATATCTTTTCCTCGAAGACAACATCTTTTTCTGTATATAGCGGATGCAGTGACATAACCGGCACGCATCCGCCTAATATACCCGCTAACAAGTAGAAAAGAATTTTTTTGATTTTCATTTTTTTCGCTCCTTAGAATTAATCATAAATGGTTTATTTAACGATTATTGCTATTTTATCATTTACCCTGTCAATGGCAATCAAATATGTTCAGAATTGATTTGCAAAATGAGGTTTTAAAAGCGATTATTAGAGCTCATGGATAAGGTTATTAGGATAAGTATCAAATAGACTAAGGCGTTGAAATAATGAATCTGATATACTTTGATGAATCAGGGAATACAGGCCTGAATTTGAAGGATACGCAGCAGCCGGTATTTGTTTTAGCCGCAATGATTGTGCCTGAATCGAAATGGTATTTACTTGAAAACAGTTTCTTTGATGTACTACATAACTATTTTGGTCAGTCTTTACCAGAGCCGTTTGAAATACATGCAATGAAGCTGAAGAGTGGGCATGGTATATTCCGGAGTCTTACTTTACAACAGCAGCTCTCTTTTAGAGATGAAATGTTAAAGCTTCTTGTGGATAATGAAATTGTTATCATTTATCGCAGAATTATTAAAAGTAAATTTGAAATATTTTGCGAAAAATATTATGGACCGGGTATAAAAGTTAGCCCGTATATAATGGCGTTACCATTTGTCTGTGTTGAGGTGGACCATTGTCTTCAGCAAAAGGGCAAAGATGAGCTTGGCTTGTTGATATTTGATGAACAGAAGGAAAATTGGGATGATGCTGAGCGTTCATTAAGGACACTTCGTCTTGATGAAAGTTCGCTTCTGAAAACAAGTAGAATTATTGAAAAGGGTTTTGCTGTAGATTCTTCTAAAAGCTTTGGTTTGCAGTTAGTTGATTTGTCGGTGTATTACATCCGCAAGTATGAGGAGAATAAGTTGGGTCTAAAAAAAGTCAGCGAATTTGATAAGCAAACTTTTATCAATATTGATAGGCTTATCTTGACCGGGCAAGGCTCGAAAACTGAAGATATTTTACAATGGGTAAGAGAAAAATGGGTAAAATAAAAAAGCGGCTGCCCCCGAAGGGAAAGTCACCTAACAGGCGGCTTTTTGCAGTCGCTATTATAATTATCGTTAATATTATAAGTGTAGTCAAGAAAAATAACTGCTTTTTTTGGATTTTTTGAATATGGCGGAAGATAAATTCGCTCTTGCCCGTCAGCGGATGGTCGAATTCGACCTTAAAGGTCGCGACATTACCGACCCCTATGTATTAAAGGTTATGGCCGAAATCCCGAGGCACCAGTTCGTGCCCGCCACCGCCAAATCGCAGGCATATGCCGACGGCCCGCTCCCCGTCGGTATGGGTCAGACTATCTCCCAGCCTTATATAGTTGCTCTGATGACGCAGCAGTTAAAACTCAAACCCTCTTTTGAGGTCCTCGAAATTGGTACTGGCAGCGGCTACCAATCTGCCGTCCTCGCTCGCCTTGTCAAAAGGGTCTATACGATAGAAAGGTTTAACCAGCTATCCGAATCCGCACAGGCCGTTCTCGGCAGACTTGGATTCAGTAACATAGAATTTTACATAGGTGACGGCAGCAGCGGCTGGCCTGAAAAAAAAGCGTTCGACCGGATTATGGTAACTGCCGCTGTGCCCCAGATCCCTGAGCCCCTTCTCAAGCAGCTTATCACCGGAGGCCTGATTATCGCGCCTGTCGGCAGCGGCTCGGTCCAGAGGCTTATTGTATGTCAAAAAAGGCTCGTCGGCTGCACCGAGCAGGCCGTCTGCGACGTCAGGTTTGTCAAACTCATTGGTGAGTATGGCTTCAAAGAATAAAAGATTTATCTATGGAAACATCTTCTGATAAAGCTGTTGATAAAAAGAAAGCACGTGCTTTTGAGCTTTCCACGTCTGTGCAGTTCCTAAAAGGTGTCGGCCCGGCCAGGGCAGAGCTCTTTGAGCAGCTCGGTGTCAGGACAACGGGCGAGCTGCTCGAATATTTCCCACGCGACTGGCTCTTTGTACCTAAGCCGGTAAAAATATATCAGCTCAGAGAAAATCAGAATGTCACTGTCATCGGCCAGATTGAATCGACCGATTTTCAATCCTTCAGAAATCCTCCCATTTTTGAAGTTGTGCTCGCAGACCAGACGGGTGTTTGCAGGATTATCTGGTTCCATGGCGGATTCTTGAGAGATAAGTTCCAGCCGGGCCAGCTCATAGCTGTATCGGGAAAAGTCAGCATCTATAAGCATCAGGTCCAGCTTACCAATCCCAAATTTGTTGTTCTTGAGGGGAAAGATATCGACGTTGAGGATGCTTTCGGCGGTGCTGTTTATCCAGCCTCTGCCGGATTAACCCGCAGACAAATCAAGCGGATAATCAAGCCCTTGCTTAGCCGCCTCGATGAGCTCGTGGACGAGTTTTACGACGAGCAGTTTCGCAAAAAAGCCGGTTTGATTGACAGGAGGCAGGCCTTCGAATGGATACATTCGCCGCCGGACGAACAAAAGCTTGCTCAGGCAAAGCGCCGGCTAAAGTATGATGAGCTGTTTTTAATGCAGCTCGGCCTGGCACTTCGCAGGTACAGAGCTGCACACTTCTCATCTGCTGTAAAAATGAAGCGGACCGAAAAAATAGACCATAGAATAAGAAAACGTTTTCCATTTTTACTCACCGAAGACCAGGATAAGGTAATAGATGAAATCGTTACCGATATGTCCAAAGATGAGCCGATGAATCGGCTCCTGCAGGGTGACGTCGGCTCCGGCAAGACCGTTGTCGCTCTTTACGCAGCCCTGCTTGCGGTCGCAAACAAAAAACAGGTCGCAATTATGGCACCGACCGAAATCCTCGCAAGCCAGCACTTTATAAGTATCGAAAGATACCTCAAAGGAAGCGACGTCAAAAGGCTTTTAATCACAGGCGGGCTTACCGGCAAAAAAAGAAAAGAGACTCTCGAGCAGATAAAATCAGGCCGAATCGATATTGTTGTCGGCACCATAGCGCTTTTGCAGGCTGATGTCGAGTTTAAGTCACTTGCTCTTGTGATTGTTGACGAACAGCATAAATTCGGCGTCCGCCAAAGAGCGAACCTGCGAAAGCAGACAACACCGCACTATCTTGTTATGACCGCCACACCCATCCCGCGAACGCTTGCAATGACCGCTTTTGGTGACCTTGATGTCTCGATTATAAAACACTGCCCGCCGGGCAGGGGCGAGGTCATCACCCGGTGGGTCGATAAAACCGACAGAGCCAGAGCCTGCGAGTTCATTCGCGAAAGATTAAAAGCAAAAAGGCAGGCTTATTTTGTCTATCCGCGAATCACTTCTGTCGAGGCAGACGGTGACATCAAAGCTGCTACAGACCAGTGGCACAGATTATCAAAAGAGGTTTTCCCTGAATTCAAAGTAAGCCTCATTCACGGCCGGATGCCTTCAGCCAAAAAGCAGCAAACTATGGCAGACTTCAGAGCCGGCAGAATTGATGTTCTTATCTCGACTATTGTTATCGAGGTCGGCGTGGATGTCCCAAACGCTACTATTATGGTTATCGAAGGTGCCGACCGCTTCGGCCTCGCACAGCTGCACCAGCTGAGAGGCCGCATCGGAAGAGGACAGAACAAATCGTACTGCTTTTTATTTTCAGATTCTGTTAGCGAAACAGTTAAAAGCAGGCTCCAGATAATGACCAGAAGCAATGACGGCTTTGAAATCGCCGAGCAAGACCTGCGCCTGCGAGGCCCCGGCGAATTATTCAGCACTCGTCAGCACGGCCTGCCCGATTTGAAGATCGCAAATATTATTGACGATTATGAACTGCTCGTAATGGCCAGAAAAAATGCCTTTTGTTTAGCTGATTCAGACCCGATGCTCACAAAAGCCGAGCATAAAAATATCCGCAGGGCATTACTGGCAAAATTCGGCGACTCACTTGGCCTCGCCGACGTCGCTTAATACCTTCGTTTGTCCTTTGTACAACGCGGCAATCTTTTTAATATTGTGTCATCCGGTACACAGGTAAAAGTTTATACCTTCGTTTAGCCCCCAACTTTTATCCTGTGGATGCCTGTCCTCGCGAAAGTGGGGAGCGGGACTTTTAAAATACATAACCCCGCAATTTTACACTGAGGCTTATTGCGGGGTTAATTTTTTCGGTTAGCCCTGCAACCACGTGGCAGGGTCGTTTATTTAGTACCTGCCGCCCCGGCTGTTACCAAAACCACCTCGGCTTTTGCCGCCAAAGCCGCCTCGTCTTCCTCCCCCGCCGCGTTTTCCGCCGCTGCCGCCTCTTCCGCCTCTGCCGCCGCGATCAACCTTCGGCTTCGCTTCGTTGACATTTATAGCACGTCCGTTGAAATCCTTGCCGTTCATTTCCGCGATTGCCTTCTCTGCCTCTTCTTTGGATGGCATCTCGATAAAGCCGAAACCTTTTGATTTGCCGCTGAACTTATCCATTATCAAGCGGACCTCTGTAACTTCGCCGAACTCCTCGAATGTTTTTCTCAAGTCGTCCTCGCTTACATCGAATGACAAATTGCCTGCGTAAATATTCATTCTTTTCGTTCCTTAACTTTTAAGAAAAATCTTAGCGTAAATACTGGCCGTCAATATTTACCTCGAACCGGTATATTATCCGCTCCGCCCCAAAGAAGCAACAGCCAAATATAAAAAATTTAATTTGCATTCTCGTCCTTTATCGTCCGTCATCCGCCCTCTGCCCGCCTGATTTGAGGATTTTCACTCACTGCCGGCTCCGGATTTACTTTTCAAAGGCCCATTCAGGGGGGACGAGCTGCTCGAGTTTGCCGCGCATCTCCGGCCGCAAGTGCTTGAGGCCTAACTGGTAGCTGGCATTCATCCAGCCGAATCCTTCTTTTGTAATGTAGGCAAATTTTGTCCCAACGTTGCCGTACTCTGCAAAAACACTGTGCGAGCGGGTAACAACGTTGAATTTTTCAGGTATAGTCCCGTTATAGTCTCTGGCATTTATTGTTATGGTATAAAGCCACCGATAGATTAGCCGCTGAGCCGCGTCATCGAAACCGTAATCCATAAGCCCTCGCCAGGCAATCATCTGATGCGGAGCCCACCCGTAAGGATAGTCCCACTGCCGCTCAGGCCTGCCTTCTGAAATTTCCCCGCGAGCCCCCTCAGTCGAGCCTGCCAGACCTCCCGCCATTTCCAGCCGCCAAAGCGCATTGTCGAGTATGGATTTGGCCTGCTCTTTCGTTGCCACACTAGCCCATAAAGGATAAAACGCCACAGCCGTTACGTAAACTGTCCTTCTTTTATTAACCAGATCGTAATCAAAAAACATACCCTGTTCCGCATCCCAGAGATATTTATTTATTAATTCCTTTCTCTTTTTGGCCCGCTGGTACCAGTCGGCACTTTTTTCTATCGTGCCGTCTTCGAGCTTTAAGGAGTCAGCGAACTCGTTTTCTATTGTTTTCGCGATATCCGTTTCAATCTTATAGAGAAGGCAATTCAAATCCACCGTCACGAAGTCTGCACAGCGGTCCTCCCACCGGTAAGTGGTATCATGGCCGGATTCTCGCATCGCTCGGTCGTGCATAAAATACTCGTCCAGCTCCGCTGCCTCTATTTTGCCTTGCCTGTAGGCCTGCTCAAACTCGTTCGGCTCCATATCATATTTCTTGGCATATCTTTTGAATACTGCATCGAAATGGCAGGGCTCAACCTCCGGCGGCACGCCAATCCCTTCTCCAAAGTATCTGCTAAGACCTGTCTGCGTCAGTCGCTTTTCGCCCATCCATACGGTACGATATTCCTTAATCGCCGCTTCGAGAACCTGCTTTAGCCACTGTTTGCTTTCACGATTCCGCGGCAGATGCTCATATACAGCCAAAGCCATTGGAGTCAGAAACGGCGGCTGAGAACGTGTCAGATAATAGGAGCGGTTGGCATTCAGGATTTTGCCGTAATGGTTAATTTCATAAACGAAGTTGTCCACCATCGCCTTTGCCAATTCTACCCGCCCGTCCACCAGCAAACCCAGCGATTCGAAATAGCTGTCCCAGCCGTACATCTCGTTGAACCTGCCGCCGGGTACGACAAACGGCACACCTTGTAAGTCTCCATCTGGATTGCGTTTCAAAGCCAGACTTAACAGGCCGTGATAACCGTCTCTATCCTTGACCCATTCTGCCGTTATAACTTCGGGCAGAGGCACAACTTTGATTTTTAACTCTTTGTGCCTGCCGGCAACCTTTGAGAAATACTCATAAGCGATATTGTCTGTATGCGGCACGTAGATGTATCTGAATCCATCGATAGTAGTGGTCTTGCTGTCCGCAAATAAAGGCACGATATTTTCTTCATCGATGTGCCTGGTAAGGCCGTCCCAGTAAAGCTCGCGGATAGAGCGGCTGATGCGCTCCACGGGATTTTCGAAAATTCTTTCCGTCTCAAGCTCTGCAATTTTTTGTCCCTTTTGCTCACTGAGCTTCAGCTCCTGCAACAGGTTGGACAGGTAATACGTTCCGGTTATTTCGCAGGTCTGGTCGTTTATATCGATGAAAAGGAATTTTTTATCTCCGCGATTGCCTTCAATGAATTTATCATCTATGGTAATTTTTTTGTCACCGTCCGTATCCTCCTGGCTTATCAGCCGCTGCAGGTTTTTCTCTACATCGACCCGAACTGACGCAGGTATGTGGTTGTTTGTTTGACAGCAAGAGAGGAACATCATAAATGCTGTTAAAAGCAGCAACTTTGTTCTAATCCAGTCAAGCCAGTTTTTGTTTTGATTTTTCATTAAATTCTCCAATTCTGACACATTAAATCACGCTCCTGAAGCTGTCAATGCGATAGGCGGAAAACGAAGCCAATATTGGGAAAAACAAAGCCAATATTGGGTCAAAATTGGGTTCGTTTTGGCTTTGTTTGGGTTCGTTTTTGGGAATGCTTTCAAGCATATAATTTTTGTATGTCCTTGTAGAATAGAGAGTTGTGTCATCTTGGACACCTGGTGAATTGGGTTCGTTTTGCAAAAAAAGGTTTGATTTGTAGAGCTCTCTCGACAGATGTGAAGCACGCTTCCGTGAAGCGTGCTTAGTATTTAGCATTTGGTATTTAGTATTTAGAAATTGATTGTTAAGACGTAAGTTGTCGAGCATTCGCTACTCCTTATCAATAAAGAGTTTACGAAGTATATTTTGACGTGAACTGCCCATTCGACTACGCTCAGGGCGGGCTGTTCTGAAATTTGCGGTCCTCCGCTTTTCGTGTGTTTTCTAACACACAAAAGTATTATACCTGAAAGAGGCGATTATTCAATTAAATTTTATTTTTTTACCACGAAGAACACGAAGGTCACGAAGGAATATGAAATGTTAAAAATGAAAAAATAAAATATACAAAGCAAAAATAAAAAAGAAATTTAGTCACGAATTAACACGAAAATACACGAAGAAAATTATTTAAACGTCGAGTTCGCGAGGAGCTTGGAGATTTAAGTAGGTGATTATTATAGCTATATTTGAGCTTGACTTCACTATTTTTTTGGAGTAAAAAAAGAGCATAAGCAACGGGAAGTCCTTATACATTCTTAGTTGTAAAGTTTATAGTGTCTTGCAAAAGTGCATAATTATTTTCAGGGATTAGAAAGGAATAGAAAGTGCCCTACTATGTTCGAGCTTTTTGTACGTCAAACGATATACCCACACTTAGTACAATATTTCAATATGCAAGTTCAAAAGGAATTGACCTTTATGTTGATGAACAACATGGTCTTGTAGATGTTAACTCATCAGATTGGTCTCAAGTTGAAATATCGTACAAGAAGGGGAAAAGCCCACTTGTTGTAGAATGTAATCGGTATGATGGTACACAGGAATGCCTTGCTCGCGTTGAACCCCTTGAGTTCATCGAAAAAATTGGATCTCCCGGATTTTCCTTGACCAAGCGCCGTGTCATAAAGCACCTCAAGAACACTCAGTTTATCATTTCGTCGCAATTACTAAATGATATAAATGACGACGGTTATAATGCTAATGGCACGTTTCTCACGTACTTTGTGGAACATTGCGGAGGAATGATCCAAGCAGACAATGAAGGATTTTACGATGGAGAAACGTTAATCTTAAAGGTACATTGATCTTCAAACTATTCAACTTCAATCAGTGCAGGTAAAATTTATTGTTAGAACGATATTTTTATTAAGAATATAGTATCGAAGATATATTTGTGTGTGGTGGCGAAGATTTTGTTATGCGATTGACAAATACGGCTGGCAGATATAGGCTATCAATCTAATTATGCTGATTAAATATCAAAACAAGGGATTGGAAAGATTTTTAATGGCAGTTAATGCTCTGGCGGCAGCTGTGGTGGCCGCCTCTTTTGTATGTTTATTCGGTTTTGATAAGCCGCTTTTGCCCGAAGCCTTTTTATTCACCGTTCAATTTATCCTTCTTTTTGTTTTCATCGGCGAAAAGTTCATAAGGTTTTTCAACGCGCTTTCCAGGAAGGATTTTTTAAGGAATAACTGGTTTGAGATACCTGCTCTTGTTATTCTTGGGATTGTTCTTTTCGGTGCCGGCCGATTGTTTGAGCACGCTGAGCCGGCAGCGGTTCGGCACATTGCCGTCGGCATCTATCTGGTTCTGCAGGTGGTTACAAAGGTCTGCAGGACGGTTGTCAACCTTGCAGCTACAGGCCAGAACCCCACGCAGACGCTTATTGCAAGTTTTCTTATCCTGATTTTTACAGGTGCGGGTCTTCTTATGCTGCCCCGCTCGGCTGCAAAGGAGAATATCAGTTTTGTCGATTCGCTCTTCACAGCTACGAGCGCCACCTGTGTTACCGGCCTGATAGTAAAAGATACAGGTGAGGATTTCAGCCTGATGGGCCAGATAGTGATACTGTCGATGATTCAGCTCGGCGGTCTTGGAATAGTGATATTCGGGGCGGTCTTTGCTCTGCTTTTAGGGCAGGCACTTAGTCTTCGCGAGTCGGTGGCGATGCAGGATTTGCTCAGCGCGCGGACCCTGAGTAAGATAGGAAATATGATTGCCTTTATTTTCGTGGGGACAATACTAATCGAGGCTCTCGGCGCGTTAAGTTTGTTCGGGATGTGGGATAATGTGACTGCGTGGAAGGGGGATATAAAGGAGCAGTGGTTCTGCAGCATATTTCATTCGATAAGCTCTTTTTGTAACGCGGGTTTTAGCCTGTTCAAAAGAAGTTTCACCGGTTATAGCGGATGCTGGGCTGTTTATGTGGTTGTATGTCCTTTGATAATTTTGGGCGGTCTGGGCTTCAGCGTGCTTTATGACCTCGTAAATATCGCAGCTGATAAGACAAAATTGTTTTTCGCAAGATGGTCTCGCGGGTACAGCAGTCTCCTGGAGCAGGCTCCCAGGACATTGCGGCTTCAAAGCAAGATTGTACTCAGCGTAAGCGCTGCTTTGATAATCCTGGGAGCGATTGGTATTTTTCTGTTCAACAGGTATTCGGTCGGCTCCGACGGCGGGCCAAAAGCCGGTGTTCTCGATGCCTTGTTTCAATCGATTACGGCGAGGACGGCGGGATTTAATACTTTTGACATTAAGCAGATGTCCGTTTCAAGCAGGTTTATTTTGATACTGCTTATGTTTATCGGCGGCTCACCGGGTTCGACGGCCGGCGGTATCAAGACAGTGACGCTGGCGGTGGTGGTTATGACTGTTATCGCAGCTCTGCGGAAACGCGAAGAGGTTGAGATGTTCAGGCGCTCTGTTCGGCTGGCTATTGTGGGCAGGGCTTTTACGGTTACACTGCTTTTTGTTGTGGTTCTTTTTACTGCGACGCTGGCGCTGAGTATTACTGAAAGAGGAGGTGGTTTCGATATGTCGCAGATATCGTTTGAGGCGGCGTCGGCTTTGGGAACGGTGGGCCTGACGACGGGCATAACGCCGTCTTTGACAACGGCGGGCAAATTGATTATCATAGTTACGATGCTTATCGGCAGGTTGGGGCCGTTGACACTGCTGGCGGCACTTACGTTTAATATAAAACCTGCGCGGTATAACTATCCTGAAGAGGCGATAATTGTTGGTTAAATTCGTCGTGCGTATTGCGTATCGCACAAAAAAAGAACGCACTGCGCAATACGATATACGCAATACGAAAATAGGAGCTTATAATATGAAGCGTTTTGCGGTAATGGGATTAGGGCGGTTCGGCAAAAAACTGGCGATAGCTCTGGCGATGAGCGGGGCGGAGGTTATTGCGATTGATAAAAACAGAGAAGAGGTTGAGCTGATACGCGACCAGGTAAGCCTGGCGGTTCGGCTGGACAGCACCGATGAGGAGGCTCTTAAGGCACAGGGCATCGATAAGGTTGATGTTGCTATCGTCAGCATAGGGCAGGGGACCGGCAGAGGTTTTGAGTCGGCGGTGTTGACGGTGGTTAATCTCAAGCAGATGGGCGTCAAGCAGATATATACCAGGGCAGAGGATTTGATTGCCGGGCAGGTGTTCGAAAAGATAGGTGCGACGGAGGTGATTTATCCTGAGATTGAGTCGGCTCAGAGGTGGGCGTATAAGCTGATTGCGCCGCAGATTGGTGAAAAGATTGATTTTGCACCGGGCTATAGTCTGGCTCGCGTAAAAGCGCCTGGGAGTTTTGACGGCAAGACGGTAATGGATTTGCAGCTTCGCCAGAAATACAATGTTAACCTGGTTTCGGTAAAAAGGGGTGAGCACGGCAAGAGCAAGAAGAGTGACAAGAGCGAAAAAGACGGGATTATCAATGTCCCAATGCCGAACACTATTATTTATAAGGACGATATTTTGATGGTTGCCGGCTCGGATGCCGACCTTGCCAACCTGCCGCAGGAATAATTACAATTAAAAAAGTGATGCATTTAGAATGCGGAAATCTGTTATCAACTTACTGTTCATTTTGTTTTTCTGTGCAATTACTATTACAGTGTTTTTTTGTTCTCGACAGGACGTAGTTGAGAACAGATATGAAAAATGGATAAAGACACTTGTTAAACGTTATCCACGTCCTCTGGATGAAGGCGACAGTGTTTTTAACTGGTGGCCCTTATCTTCAAGTCCAATTTATACGTATAGGATTGTAGAGTCAAAATGGAGTTTTGGAGATAAATGGTTGGGCAAAGAGTTTACTTTGAAAATAAAGCAGGAAGCGGATAATAACAACAATTTTCATTTTGATGTTCAGGGCTTTGATGAGTTTCCCTATAAAGGTCTTGTTGTTAAAGACAACAGGATTTTGATTGTATCACGCGTTGAGCGACCATTTATTGTTTTTCCTCTTTTTGAACACGTTTTATTTTGTAATGAGGATTATGAATGCCAGTTTTTAAAAGATGCTGTACTTTTAACTAATGACGAAGGTTTTTATTCTCCATTAGATACCAGTTTTTGGCATGTAACAGAAGCAGATGGAGATAAATACAGAGTAGAGCAATTGACTTCACGAGGGCTTTATTAT
>CAZMQF010000005.1:0-36094 GCA_964568365.1 uncultured Pirellulales bacterium
TAACACACAACCTGATGATAATCAGGCGTGCCGCCTGAGCTTTTCAACAGAGCAAGGTCATTATTGACTAACCTGCCCTCATAAACTATCCTGACTTGCTGTAAATCTTTGTCCTGACAGAAAATTACGAAAAAAAGCGAAGTTTTGATTTTTGAAAGAATTCACAATGCTGAAAAGAACACATAATTGCGGCCAGCTCCGTCTCGAAGACGACGGGGCAAAAGTAACCCTGGCAGGATGGGTCAAATCGTATCGGGACCACGGCAATCTGGTCTTTTTCGACCTTCGTGATAGATACGGTATCACACAACTGGTCTTTGACCCTGAAAGTCAGCCCGAAGCCCACAAACTTGCAAAAGCTGTCCGCTGCGAGTGGGTAATCGCTGCTGAAGGTACCGTTCGTCCAAGAGGAAAGGGCCTTGAGAATCCTAAACTTTCCACAGGCCAGATCGAAGTTATAGTAAATAATCTCGAAATCCTCAACCAGACAGCGACGCCGCCTTTCGAAATCGAAGACGCTGACAAAATAGCCGAAGAGCTGCGCCTCAGATATCGATACATTGACCTGCGAAGGCCGAGGATGCAAAAAAACATAAAAATCAGACACCAGGTCACAAAAATCACAAGAGACTACTTCGATGAAATCGGCTTCTTGGAAATAGAAACACCGATGCTGGCAAAAAGCACTCCCGAAGGAGCAAGGGATTTTCTCGTTCCGAGCCGGCTGGTCAAAAATAGCTTCTATGCCCTGCCGCAATCGCCGCAGCTTTTCAAACAAATCCTTATGGTCAGCGGTGTCGACAAGTACTTCCAGATTGTACGCTGCTTCCGTGACGAAGACCCAAGAGCTGACAGACAGGCCGAATTCACACAAATCGACGTCGAAGCGAGCTTCGTCGATGTGGACGATATCATAAATATAAACTCACAGCTCGTTGCCAGAATCTTCAAAGAAATCCTCGGCGTTGATGTTGCCATTCCTATCAAGAGGCTGAGTTATAAAGAGGTGATGGATAACTACGGCACTGACCGGCCTGACCTGCGATTTGGTATGAAGATAAGAGATGTATCCGACGTTGTAAAGAGTAGCAGCTTCAAGGTCTTTACCTCGGCAATCGAAGCCGGCGGAGTCGTCAAAGGCCTCTGCACACCATCGACACTGCCGGATGGAACGCAAATCTTTACAAGAAACTACATCGAAAAAAACCTTGCGGAATTTGTCGCAGATTACGGCGCAAAAGGATTAGCCTGGTTGAAAGTTACAGCAAAAGAAGGCAAACTAACCTGTACAAGCAGTATTGCAAAATATTTCTCTGCAGAACAAATTGACGCACTAATCGAGTGCTTTAATGCAAAAGAAGACGACCTGCTGCTTTTTGTCGCAGATACCGAGAAAAATGCCAACAAAGCACTTGCTCCTTTAAGAAGCAGGCTCGGCAAAGAGCTAAAGCTCTATGACTCAAAAAGTTTCGAGTTCGTCTGGATAGTCGATTTTCCTCTTTTCGAATGGAACGAAAATAAAAATCGCTATGACTCACTGCATCACCCTTTCACCGCACCGGTTGAAGAGGACATTGTGAAACTGGACACCGACCCTGCAAAAATTAGGTCGCAGGCTTACGATATCGTCGTCAACGGCTCCGAAATCGGCGGCGGAAGCATTCGTATTCACGACCCGAAAGTACAGCAAAAAGCCTTTGACCTGCTGAACATCTCAAAAAAACAGGCTGAGGAACGCTTTGGCTTTTTTCTCAAAGCACTCAAATATGGCGCTCCGCCGCACGGTGGGATAGCTTTCGGACTCGACCGAATCATTATGCTGTTGGTAGGAACCGACAACATCAGAGACGTCATCGCTTTTCCGAAAACTCAAAGGGGACAATGCCTTCTTACTGATGCACCCAGCGAGGTCGACATAAAACAGCTCGAGGAGCTCAACCTCAGGACTCAAAAACATTCTCACAAAATCGAACCAGATGCAGAAGAACAAAATTAAAGCTTAAAACTAGGGAAAAAAATGCAAAAAAAACACAAAATTTTGCTTGAACATTTGAGAAGAATATACGATAATATATATACATCCCTGATGGGATTAGCCATCAGGCCCCAGGTTTCTTCGGAGCCTGGGTTATTTTTTGCGCACAAAAACTATGAGTAGATATTCCTTTTACATCGACGGTTTCAATGTTTACTATGCTTTGCAGCAGCCTGCATACAGAAAATGTAAGTGGTTGAACTACAGAAAAATGGCAGAAAAGATTATTGGCCCTAAAGATAGCGTGGTTAGTATTTTTTATTTCACTGCATTTGTGAGCTGGAAACCGCAAAACGTTATTCGCCATAAAAAATATATCAGAGCTCTTCGGTGGGCAAGTGTAGAAACAATAGAAGGACGTTTTTTAGAAAAAGAAACACGCTGTCATATTTGTGGGAAAATATACAAAACACACGAAGAAAAAAGAACTGATGTAAATATCGCTTTAAAAATACTTGGAGATGCGATTGATGATTTATATGATAAGGCTTTGATCATCTCTACCGACAGCGATTTAATACCGGCTATACAGTCTGTTCATAAATACAGGCCGGAAAAACAAGTTGGTATTATGTTTCCGATTGGACGCAACAACTACGACCTGCGACAAAAGGCAGACTTCAGAATAAAAATGTCTCAACATTTGCTGAAGGTATGTCAATTTCCCAAACAAATAAAAATCGCTAACACTATTATCAAAAAACCTGATGAATGGCAATAGTTTCAAAAACAAGCTGAAAACGATAAGCATAATTTATCATAAGCTGCTGGTCTTTTTGCACCTTTCACCGCTGTCCCTTGCAGAGAAATGCAGAATAGCTTTCGGTGCTGCTGTCATTTTAATCCTTGGTCTGGCCCTTATCATCCCTTACGTCTGGATGGGCAAGCTCACAACACAAAGCTACCTCGACGCTGAAAGAGCAAGGACCGAATCACTACTTCCCCGAAGACACTTTCAGATGGGAAAAGCAGGCGAAGGTCAGCTTCCCGCACTTGACAGCACCGGCGCGCCCATCGCTCCCAACGACCTCGACATCTGCTGGCTGCGATTCGAAAGCGATAAAGAAGATGTACTCGAAGAACTTACACAAACTCAGAAAAAACTTGTCGATGACCTTAAATCCGACGAGCACAGCGACCATAAACTTGTACTGGAGAAAGAGGACGGCACCGTTTACAGCAACTACGCTCGCATTTTCAGGGCAACGGATAACTGCATCAGCTGCCATAATCCTCAGGGCTCGGCAAGGGCTTTTACGCGTAACGAGGCGATAGGGGTCGCTGTCAGTAAAAGACCGCTCACAAGCGATTTCGGGAAAACCGTTTTTCTAAACAGATTCTGGATAGTGATTGCCGGTCTTATCGCCGGTGCCGGCGCTATCATCGCTTTCTATATCATCACGCAGCGTGTAATATTAAGCCCTATCCGCCAGCTAAGGGCTATCGCAAACAACGTTGCTGAGGGAAATCTCGACATCAGAAGCTCAATTAAGACACGTGACGAATACCAGAAACTCGCCGACGCCTTCAACCACATGCTCGATGCCCTGCAAAAAAGTCAGGAAAAACTCCGACAGGCAAACAAACAGCTCGATGCAAAAATTGCAGAACTTTCCGAACGAAACATAGAGCTGTTCAAAGCCAACAAAGTCAAGGGCGAATTTGTCGCAAACGTTTCTCACGAGCTGAGAACACCGCTGAACTCAATACTCGGATTTGCACAAATCCTCAGGGAAAAACCGGCTTTATTAAAAAAAGAGAAAGGCCAAAGATACGCCGAGCATATCATCACCAGCGGAAAAAGCCTGCTTAATATGATTAACGACCTGCTTAATCTGGCGAAAACAGAAGCAGGGAAAATGGAACTCAGAATCGAAAAAACATCTGTCCGCAAGCTTTGTGAAGACATTGTTGCCGCTTTTTTTGAAATGGCAAAAGAGAAGAAAATCAAAGTAAAACTCTCAGCCGATGACAACATACCAGCGGTTATAACAGATGCGGGCAAGGTTCGGCAGATACTGTATAATTTTATGAGCAACGCCATAAAATTCACGCCGCCAAGAGGAAGAATCGAAATAAACGCCTTTATGCGTGATGAAAACACAGTTCGGTTGGCGGTAACCGATACCGGCTGCGGCATCCCGGAAGCCGATAAAGAAAAAATCTTCTATGAATTCCAACAGGTCGACGGTTCAATCACCCGCCAGGCCACAGGCAGCGGCTTAGGGCTAACTATCAGCAAGGAATTGTCAAACCTTATTTCCGCATCAATCGGTGTTGACAGCAAGCTCAACCAGGGCTCGACATTCTGGCTCGATATACCCGTAACTATCAAAAAAAACAAAGATAAGAAAGAAAAAGACCAGTAACATTTGGCTTCGCTAAATCCAGCCTGGAGAAGTTTGACGTACACGGATATGAAGTTATAATAGTCTGTTATTTTTTATTCGCTAAAAAATCAGAAGCTCAGAAATATGAACGCAGATTAAAAAATCAAAGGCAGAAAATGAAAAAAAAGTTCATCAGAGCCATTTTCCCAGGCACGTTCGACCCTATAACAAACGGCCATCTCGACGTAATCGAGCGAGGCTGCAGGCTCTTTGACGAACTCATCGTTGCAGTCGGAACAAGCCCTATTAAGGGCGCACTCTTCAGCCCCGCTGAAAGGGTCAAAATGATAAAACAAATCCTCGCCGACAAGCCGAGGGTAAAGGTCGAAAGCTTCGACGGCCTGATGGTTGAATATGCAAAGAAAAAGAATGCAGACGTGATTCTGCGGGGAATGCGCTCGCTGACCGACGTTCAGTATGAGTTCCGCCTGGCTATGACAAACCGCGCCGTCGCAGGGCTGGAAACCGTTTTTATTATGACAAGCGCAGAATACGGCTTCACAAGCTCAACGCTAATAAGACAGGTTGCATCTCTCGGCGGAGATGTTTCAAACCTGATTCCAAAAATTGTTTACGACCGCCTGAGAAAACGATTCTTAAAACTTAAAAACAAAGATTAATTTTCTTCGAGAATCAAAGACATTGCTAAAACGGAGTTCTGCTTTGTTCAAGGTTACTGTTCAAACAAGCTTCTGGGCGTCGCACCAGCTCACGTTACCCGACGGCAAAAAAGAACCCCTCCACTCACATAACTGGAAAGTAACAGCCGAGGTCAGCGGGGAGAAACTTAACCAAACGGGCCTGCTCATCGACTTCGATAAGCTAATGAAACTGATCGATAACATCACAGAATCCTTCACAAACCAGCCGCTGGAAAACAACGAATACTTCCGGAACAGCAACTTATCAGCCGAAATGATAGCCAAATACATCTTCGAAAATCTACAACCTCAACTGCCCGAACATCTTATATTAGACTGTATCAGCGTCACCGAAGAGGAGGGCTGCTCAGGTAAATTCCTCAAAAAATCTTAAAGAGCCACGCTGCCCCTACCGACTTATCAGAACGGAAAGTTTCTCAAAAAAACAATAAATAAGGAAACTTTTTACAGCCCAAACACCTAAATAACATTCAGGAAAGAGGCTGATTTGTCGATATTTCAAAGCATAAATTTGATTGTAAAAATCACTGAAAAGCTAAATTAAGAAAGTGTACTCAGGCCGCTATTGACATACAGAATCACGTTTTGGTATAATAATAATACAGCGACGGCCGAATCTTAGAGATATATCAAATTCGACAGACAATGTGAGAGAGGTTTGCGAGCAAATATTTAAAAAGGTACACAGCTATGCAATGCCAGATTTGTAATGATAATGAGGCTACAATCCACCTTACCGAGATTTCCGGCGGGGACCGCAAGGAAATGCACATCTGCGAATCCTGTGCTGCAGAGCAGGGGATAATCGTAAAAAGTCAGATACCCATCAACGAGTTGCTAAGCGGCCTGCTCGCCTCAACTCCATCCGAAGATGAGCTCTCAGGCTCTGCAGAAACAAAACTGCAATGTCCGAGATGCGGAATTACTCTCGAAGATTTCCGAAAAGAAGCCGTGCTCGGATGCCCTTATGACTATGAGATTTTCGAAAAGCCGCTATCGAGCCTGATTGAAAACGTCCAAAACGGCAAAACCGTACACTGCGGTAAAGTTCCATCAAGGGCACCAGCCGATGCGAAAAAACAAATCGAACTGCTTAACCTGAAAAAACAACTCGAAGAGGCTGTCAAAGCAGAAAACTACGAACTGGCTGCAAAATTAAGAGACCAGATAGAGCAAACAGAACAGACAAAACAATAAGGGAAAAAATCATTTAGTCATTATGAAACTGACTGAGATAAGCAACAATATAAACGAATGGTTCAGCGGCAGAGGTCCCTCCTGCGACATTGTTATTTCATCAAGAATACGCCTGGCAAGAAATCTGGCCGGCTTCAAATTCTTAAGCCGGTGCTCAATCGAGGAAAAGACCCAGATACTTGAAAAACTCAAAGACGTACTCACATCCCTCGACCTCGGTCAAAAAGCCTTCTACATAAGCGTCGACCAGGCCCCGGAGCTCGACAAAAACTTCCTTATCGAAAGACACCTGATAAGCCGACACCACGCCTACGGCAAAGGCCCTAGAGGTGTCATTATCGCAAACAGTGAGTCCTTTACAGCTATGATAAACGAAGAAGACCACCTGCGAATCCAGGTCCTAAAAGGCGGACTGCAGCTCGGCAAGTGCGCCGAGACAATCAACAACATCGACAATATGATAGAGCAAAACGTCGAATACGCTTTCAGCCCGCGATTCGGCTACCTGACTGCCTGTCCGACAAATGTCGGAACCGGCATAAGGGTTTCTGTTATGCTGCATTTGCCCGCCCTGAAGATAACAGGCCAGATAAAAAAGTTTCTGAACGCCACGAAGGATATGAACCTGGCTGTCAGAGGCCTGTTCGGGGAGGGCTCAGAAGCCGCTGGTGATTTCTATCAAATCTCAAACCAGGCGACTCTCGGCATCTCCGAAACGCAGATCATTTCCGAATTCGAAAAAGCAATCATACCGGAAATCGTCGAATTCGAAACCGAAGCGCGAAAAAAACTGCTCGAAAAAGATGCCGAAATGCTTGATGACAAAATCTCCCGTGCAACCGCGCTGCTCAGAAGCGCACGGCTGATAAGTTCACAGGAAGCACTTCTGCTTCTAAGCCATCTGCGTCTCGGCCTGAATATGCACGAGTATATGGGAGCATCAACCCCCGCCATTGAGCAGCTCTGCAATCTCAAAGCCCAGGCAAAGCGGTCAGGAGAATCGGCGAAAATCTCAATCACCACGATTAACAGGCTGTTTATGCTGACACTGCCCGCCCATCTGCAGATAAACTACGGCAAAGCCCTTGACCCGACCCACAGAGACGTCCTGCGAGCAAATATAATACGCCAGAGCCTGAATCAATAAGTCCCCCGCTCTATCTGCCTATCTGCCAAAATGGCATAAAATACGGTGTGAAAATAATCCTGAAAGTACCCTCATAAAAGGTAAGTCCCTTAAAAACAAGAGCTTATCCTGCAGAAAACTTTCGGAAGCTGTAACTGGCACAGCTTTTGCACATCTTAAAGACAAGAAATATAGTACTGATACCATAAGCGAAAGGGGTTAATTATGGCAAAAATAATTGGAATAGATTTGGGTACAACAAACTCCGTCGTTGCCGTGATGGAAGGCTCCTCACCGAAGGTGCTCATCAACTCTTCCGGCTCGAGGCTTACACCATCGGTTGTCGGTTTCACTGACAAATCTGAGAGGCTGGTCGGTCAGATTGCACGCCATCAGCAGGTAACGAATCCGGAAAATACCGTCTTTTCCATCAAGAGGTTTATGGGCCGACGCCACAATGAAGTATCCTCCGAAGAAAAAATCGTGCCCTATAAAATAGTCGGCGGGCCTAACGAGCTGGTAAAGGTAGGTGTCCGGGGCAATGAATACACACCGCCGGAAGTCTCCGCTATGATACTGCAGGATTTGAAAAAAACCGCTGAGGATTATCTCGGCGAAAAAGTCGAGCAGGCTGTGATTACCGTCCCGGCATACTTTAACGACTCTCAGCGGCAGGCAACGAAAGATTCAGGACAAATTGCAGGCCTGAAAGTCGAGAGAATCATCAATGAGCCGACCGCTGCAGCTCTCGCATACGGCCTGGAAAAAAAGAAAAATGAGAAAGTCGCTGTCTTCGATTTCGGCGGCGGAACATTCGACATCTCAATTCTTGACATTGGCGACAACGTTTTTGAGGTCCTCAGCACCAACGGCGACACTCATCTCGGCGGCGACGACCTCGACGAGCTGCTGATTAACTATCTGGCAGACGAGTTCAAAAAAACCGAAGGTATCGACCTCAGAAGTGACCCGATGGCTCATCAAAGACTCAAAGAAGCCGCTGAAAAGGCGAAATGCGAGCTCAGTACCCAGATGGAAGCCACTGTCAATCTGCCCTTTATCACCGCCGATGCCAAAGGACCAAAACACCTTCAGATTACAATCACACGAAGCAAGTTCGAAGCTCTCGCAGAACCCATTTACGAAAGACTCAAGACCCCCTGCCATAAGGCGCTCGAAGATGCAAAACTCGAACCTTCAAGCGTTCAGGAGACTCTGCTCGTCGGCGGCTCAACAAGAATCCCGAAGGTCCAGCAAATCGTAAAGGAAATATTCGGCAAAGAACCGAACAAAAGCATTAACCCGGACGAAGTTGTTGCCCTCGGAGCTGCCATCCAGGGCGCAGTGCTCGCCGGCGATGCCGGTGTTAAAGATATTCTGCTGCTGGACGTTACTCCATTGTCACTCGGCGTTGAAACGCTCGGCGGAGTTATGACAAGACTTATCGAACGCAACACAACCATACCGACCAGCAAGAAGGAGATATTCTCAACAGCCGCCGACAGTCAGACAACCGTCGATATCCACGTCCTGCAGGGCGAACGCGAATTTGCAAAGGACAACCGGACTCTCGGCAGGTTCCAGCTTACCGACATCCCGCCTGCACCAAGAGGAATACCACAAATCGAGGTCGCCTTTGACATCGATGCCAACGGCATCCTTAACGTTTCCGCAAAGGATTTGGGGACAGGAAAGCAGCAGTCCATTGAAATCAAATCCAGCTCGGGACTGAGCGAACCGGAAATCGAGAAGATGAAAAAAGAGGCTGAGTCCCACGCCGAAGAGGATAAAAAGAAAAGAGAAGTCGTCGACATAAAGAACCAGGCCGACCAGATAATATATTCAACTGAAAAAACCCTCAAGGAACACGGCGATAAGGTACCCGCTGATACCCGCAGCAACATCGAAAACGCCATCAACAACCTGAAAGAGGCCGTAAAAGGCGAAAATGCAGATGCAATCAGAAAAGCCATCGAAAACCTCTCGAACACCACCCAGGAGCTCGGCAAAAAACTCTACGAAGAAGCCGCTAAAAAACAGGCGGCAGCCTCAGCCGACCAGCAGGGGGAAACACAGCCTCCGCCGGAAGGAGAGGTCAAAAGAAAAGGCGGCGATGACGTAATCGATGCCGAATTCGAAGCCAAAGACAAGTAATTGGGAAATTACTTGTTAATCATACAATTCTTGTAGCCGGCCCCCGCGGGGGCCGGCTTTTTTTTATAAGCAAAATCTATTTTTGCAAAACTTCATCAATAAGCTCTTGTCAATCCTCAACAAGCGGCTACACTTTACAAAAAAATTTCTAACAAAGGGTTATTATGGCATTAAGGCGAGAACTTAACCTTATTGAAGTATTCTGCATAGCATCAGGCGCGATGATAAGTTCTGGTCTTTTCATTTTGCCGGGTCTCGCTTATGCAAGAGCCGGCCCCGCCATCATCTTATGCTATCTGCTTGCAGGACTGCTTTCGCTTCCGGGAATGTTGAGCATAGCCGAAATGACAACCGCTATGCCAAAAGCCGGCGGAGATTGCTTCACCATCATTCGCTCTATGGGGCCCGCCATTGGCACCGCCGCAGGGCTTTTAAGCTGGTTCTCGCTGTCTATGAAAAGCGCTTTCGCCCTTTACGGCATGTCAATCTTTACTGCTCTTATCGTCGATGCAAACATCCACATAATCGCTGTCTTTTTCTGCATTGTATTTCTCGTTATAAACATAATCGGCATAAAAGAAGCCGGCAAAACACAGGTCGCCCTCGTCGCAGGCCTTTTGGCACTTATGATTATCTACATAATAGCAGGCCTGCCCAAAGTAAAAATCGAAAGTTTTGCACCGTTTGCACCTCACGGAATTACAGGCATCTTTCTCACGACCGGATTCGTCTTCGTCTCCTATGCGGGGCTATTGAAAATCGCAAGCGTTGCGGAAGAGATAAAAAAACCAACTCGAAATATTCCACTCGGCATGCTCAGCTCTCTGCTGGTAGTAAGCATCCTATACACACTTATGGTATTCGTAACAACGGGAGTCCTTGAACCGGATAAATTAAGTCACTCAACTACACCAATCTCCGACGGGGCGCTTGTTTTCATGGGCAAAAACGGACAGATAGCCCTCGCTGTAGCCGCTATCCTTGCGTTTCTTTCAACAGCCAATGCGGGAATTATGACCGCCGCAAGGTCACTTGTACCGCTAAGCACCGACGGCTTGCTGCCGGAGATGTTCGGTAAAATCAATCGCAGATTTGCAACACCGCACATCGCACTTCTGTTTACCGGTTTCTTTATTATAGTATCTCTGTTTTTAAGGCTCGAAATACTCGTCGAAGCGGCTTCCGTTGTGCTGATACTGACTAATATTCTTGCCTGCACCTCGGTTATCATCCTAAGAGAAAGCAGAATACAAAACTATCAGCCGCATTTCCGTTCGCCGTTTTATCCGTGGATGCAAATCGCCGGCATTATCGGCTTCATTTTTCTTCTGCTCGAGATGGGCAAAGAAGCCCTGGCGATAAGCTTTATCATTATTATCTGCGGCTTGTTTGTTTACTGGTTTTACGGCCGAATCAGAACAAACAGAGAATATGCACTGCTGCACCTGATAGAAAGAATTACAAACAAAGAATTGACCACGTATTGCCTTGAGTCAGAACTGAGAGAAATTATCCTGGAAAGAGATGAAATCATAAAAGACAGATTCGACCAAATTATCGAAAACTGCGTGGTCCTCGATATTGAAGACACAATCTCCGCAGACGAGTTTTTTGAACTTGCCTCGCAGGCGCTTTCTCAACGTCTAAAAACCTCAGCCTCTCTGCTCTCGAAACTGCTTCAGCAAAGAGAAAGGCAAAGCAGCACTGCAATAAGCAAAACTCTCGCGATACCTCATATAGTGCTTGATGGTGAAAATAAATTCGATATACTAATCGCCCGAGGCAGAAACGGTATAGAATTTTCCGCAAAAAATCCAAACATCAACGCTATATTTGTTATTACAGGTACAAAGGACGAGAGAAATTTTCATCTCCAGACACTGGCTGCCATAGCTCAAATAGTTCAGGAACCCGACTTTGAAAAAAAATGGAAGCGGGCTAAAGACGCACAGGCTTTGCGTGACATAATTCTTTTGGGAAAAAGAAAACGAGCCTGAAAAAGCATATCACATCCTGCTCATCTGCCGACTATAATCAGCAGCTTTTCTTACTTACCTATGCAGAATCGGCTAAAGATATTCTCCAGAATCTGCTCATCGATTTCCTGCTGCTCAATATCACTTATCGACTGATAAGCCGCCCGTATGAGCATCGCTGCAACATCATCACCAGCCTCTTTAAGGGCATCTATAGCCTGGTTAAGGCTATCTATCGACTCTGTCACCGATTGTTTGTGACGTGAAGTTAATCCCACCCAGCTTTTTGCATCGGCCTCGACGCCGCCACGGCCTGCCGCAGCAGCAGAGCCTATCAGCTTTTTGTCTATCGACTCTTTCAATCTATCAATACCAAAACCTGTTTTTGCGCTGGTAGCAATAAAATCGAGGCCAAATTCTCTGCCAAGCTCTGTGATATGGTTTTCAACCAGTGCCGGCTCAAGCAAATCCGACTTTGTCCCTACAGCCAGCAGATTCTTCTTACCTGTAAGTCCGCGTATTGCGATATCCTCAGCCAGCTTTTCATTCGCCTTCGATAAATCAACGCAGAACACAACCACATCGCTGTGTCCCAGCGCTTCGATTGCTGCCTGCTGGGCGAGCTTCTCGATAATATTTTCAGCATTACTTATCAAACCCGCACAATCAAAAAGCACACATTTGTTTTGCTCAAGTGACAACTGGCTGGTCAGAATGTCCCTTGTAGTTTTACGATACCTTGAGACAATACTGCGCTTTTTGCCCAGCAGCCTGTTAACAAGCAGACTCTTTCCCGCATTCGGTGCCCCTGCCACTCCAACTGAAGGCAAATCAATCACCGCTTCATAACTGACAGAAGCTCCCAAGAGCTGCTCGAGCTCTGTTTTGATTTGCGAGAGTCTGCCGACAGCATCATCCCGGCTGATAAATTCTATTGTCTCCTCGCTAAAGTCCAGACCGGCCTCTATCAAGCTCAGACAATCAAATAACTGCGAACGGTTTCTTGTCAAAGCCTCCCCTAATCTGCCGCTCAGAAGCCTCTGTGCGGCGGCAAGCTGAATCCTGTTGCTGCTTACTATAATCTCATTGACTGCCTCAGCCTGTGCCAAATCCATCCTGCCGTTAAGATAGCCTCTGGCGGTAAACTCACCTGGCCCGGCCATTCGAACCTCACCTGCCAGAAGCCTGTAAACAACAGCTTCCGTCACGGACGAATTGGTAAACATATGAATCTCTACAACATCTTCTGCCGTATATGAATGGCCAGATAAAAAAAGGTAAAGCCTGCCTTCGATTTTCAATTCATCATCGACGCAGACAAATCCTTTTGTTATGCTGGCCTGACTCTTTGGAAAAGATGGTTGAAAAATTCTGCCTGCTTCTTCGATTGCTGCCGGCCCGCTCAATCGAACTATAACTTTGCCGTCCGTGGTCGGTGAACTCACCGCCGATATAGTATCAGACAGTCCGTACATCTTTTTTTACATTATCGCCATAAAACTTTGCACCCGGAGCAATAATCAAACAACTACATATTCCTGAAGAAAGGCTTAGGCTTTTTCTTCTTAACCTTCCCCCCGGTCTTGCTTGTCGCCGAAACCAGCCCTACGGACTCGGTCTCTTCTTTTTCTTTTATATGCTTGCGAATAAAATACTGCTCAACAACGCCGGCAAATACGCTCGACATAATATAAAGATTCAAACCAGACGGCGAATTATATAGCAAAAGCGGAAACAGTATCGGCATCATAACCATCATCATCTTTTGCTGCTGGGCCATCTGCGGATTTGTTGCTGCCGCCGCCTGCTTCGGCATCAGCTTCTGCTGCAAATAGAACGCAACTCCCATTAGAATCGGAAGCAGGTTAAAGGATTCAATCTTGCCGAGGAGAGGAATACTCACCGCTGGAAATCTGAACAACGCATCCGGCGCAGATAAATCAGTAATCCAGAACGGCAAAAACGCCTGACCGCGAAGCGAGACACTTGCCAGTATCGAGCTGTATAACGCAATCCAGATCGGCATCTGAATGAACATCGGCAGCATCCCCGTAAAAGGCGACGCACCCTGCTCGCGATAAAGCGCCATTATGTGCTTATTAAGCTCAGCCTTGTCATTGGCGTATTTTTTCTTTATCTGTTCCACCCTCGGTGCGAGCTTGCCCATTTTGCTCATCGAGACCTGTCCCTTCTTCGTCAAGGGATGCAAACAGAGCCTGACAACAAACACAAGGATGATTATCACAACGCCGTAATTCGGTATAAAGTAGTGCAGCCACTCCATCAACGCCAGTACCCCGAACGCCAGCGGCCTTATTATCGCAGCAGGACAGCAGCAGCAGGGCATCAAGGTCAGAACATTATTGAAGCCGAGCTTTTTATAAAGCTCGTCCTTGTCAAAAAGCCTCTTATCCTTGGGCCCGAGGTAAAGCTCAAAGCTATAACTTTTTGAGCTGCCGGCCTTGAGCTGCTCGGTCGCACTCGCAAGTTTTATCCCTATCGTCTCATCACCGCTGTTAGCCTTTTTGTCCCCATCTGGATTATAGAACTGGCAGGTTCCACCGCTTATCCATTCACAATATTGCCGACCTTGCTGAGGAACCGGCCTTACAATAGCAGTAAAATATTTGTTGGATGTCGCCGCCCATAACAATGGTCGATTTTTATACTTATCCGGCAAATTATAACCTATCCGCAGCTTCTTATATGCCTCGCTTTTCCGTGCCTCATCGCCGGACAGCATGGCACTGTTATACTCTTTCGTAGTGGACTTCAGGTCAACTCCCCCTGTGAAAATATTCATTGGAAATCCAGTTATGAGGTCCCTTCGTGACGAAACAATTCTTCCATCATCGGCCAGAAATGCACTAACGACGTTTCTCATATCTGTGCGACGGCCTTCCCTGCCAATGCCTATCGGGCCATTGAGACTAAATTGAATCTCCCGGTCGCTTTCGGCAAGATTTTCAACCGCG
This sequence comes from uncultured Pirellulales bacterium, assembly GCA_964568365.1. GTDB lineage: Bacteria > Planctomycetota > Phycisphaerae > Sedimentisphaerales > Anaerobacaceae > CAYLMG01. The sequence goes on from CAZMQF010000005.1 coordinate 14,516, forward strand.
ACATCACACTCCAGCTTGTAACTTCCTTGAACAATCTTATATGACTTGGTCAGCTTCATAACCGCTCTGCCGTCTGATTTATTTATAATTTCAGCCTCAAAACCGGCTCTGGCAGAACCATCCTCACCTTTTTCAATCCCCAGGAATTTCCAGTCAAGCTTATCCAGTGAGAGATGCTGTTTTTGCTCAACGAAATAGAATCTGCTATTCGCCATCGTAATCATTTCACTGCCGTTATTAAGTTTCAGCGGTGAAAGCAGAACCAAAGGCTTCGGATCTTTATAATCACAGTCATCGAAGCCCTTGCCGCCTCCGTTGCTGAATGTAACTTTTCTTATCCCTGCCCCCTTTGTGCTAAGCTCCAGTTGATACCTGTAACCGGTCTCAGGGTCTTCACTGCAGGGGTCCTGCGCGCCGAAAATAACCGTACACGGGTCACTGTTATACGCCCCAAACGAGGATACAGCAGGTTCTTCCTGTTCCGGCAAATCTTCCTGAGTTCCGGCATTCAATTCTCCCCCATCCTTTTCGGTTATTGTAGATTTTTGCAGAAATATACAATGCCTTTGCTGTGAGAGGCCAGCCTCGAAAAGGCCGCTATCGGCAACTAAAAAGATGCAAAAAACGACAAAACCGGCTACTATCGAAAACAAAAACGCCGGAAGTCCAAGTTTACCACTCATATCAATAAAATCCTCTCTTTATCTTTTTGCATATCCATAATAACAGGAAGGCTGAGGCAAACAGCCTTTCATCTGCCTTCCTTAAGACGCTCAGCGTGAAAATCATCAAGCTGCTCTATCGCTCTTATCTTCTCGACGGTCTTGTCAACATCATACTCCACCCTTACAAAGTGAAGCTTGTTTTCCTCAACATACGCGTAACTTGCCCGCCAGTCCTTGTCTCTCGGCTGACCCACCGAACCAATATTGATAATCGCCTTCTCATTATCAACGATAGGATATACATTGTTCAGCTCATCCGGCAGATAAAAGTCCGGCTCATTCAAGAATACACCGGGCACGTGAGTATGGCCGACAAAACAGATATGGCTGACGCGGTCGAACAATACCCGAACCTTAACGGGATTGGTATAAACATCATCGGGGAAGATATATTCATTAATAGGCCGGCGGGGCGAGGCGTGAACAAAATCGAATGTTACAATCCGCCCTCCAAGGCGAGTCCGCAGGCTGCGGCGCATCGGAAGTATCCCCAAAAAACGCCACCATTTCTTGCTTGCCTCAGTTGATTCAGCCTGCTCCATTACATCCCGCGTCCAGAAACTGGCCTGCTCCGCGGCATAGTTAAAGTTTGTCGGCTCATAGAAAACCGCATAATCGTGATTGCCGAGTACGCACCATTTGGTCCTCTCAATTACCAAGTCGAGGCATTCGCCGGGGTTCGGCCCGTATCCGACAACATCCCCAAGACAGTAAATGGTCTCAATGCCGCGCTTCTCGATATCATCAAGAACAGCCACCAACGCCTCTAAATTGGAATGTATATCGCTTATAACAGCAAACATAAACCACAATACCTAAAAAATATCTACCTTACGCATTTACAAGGCTTTACTTAATAACAAAAAATCAAATAAAATGCCAGAACATTTATCTGCCAGGCGTAAAAAGGGCTTTGAGCAAAAACCTTTGGTAAAAAGCGAAGCCGACCGCTATTTATTTGCTTTGAGACAGAGCGTTGTTATAATAACTGCTAAAAAGTACTGAAGAACAATATAAAAGGTACAACAAAATGAACGATTCTATTCTTCTTGAAACTCACGAGTTGGTAAAAAAATACTCCGACAGAACGGTCGTCAACGAAATTTCCCTCACAATCGCTCGAAACTCCATCGTGGGACTTCTCGGCAGAAACGGGGCAGGAAAAACAACAACCTTCAGAATGATTATGGGTATGATTGCTCCCAACAACGGCTCGGTTGTATTGGAGGGCAATGACATTACAGCCCTGCCGATGTACAAAAGAGCCCGCCTCGGAATAGGCTACCTGTCACAGGAACCGAGTATCTTTCAAAGGCTGTCCGTAAGAGATAATCTCCACGCAATCCTTGAAACGATGTCTTTGACATCAGCCGAACGAACGAAAAGGGCAGATGCGCTAATAAAGCGATTTGCACTGACGGAAGTCGCCGACAGCCAGGGAAGATTCCTCTCGGGCGGGGAACGCAGAAAGCTGGAAATTGCCCGTGCTATGGTAACTGAGCCCTCACTGATATTGCTCGACGAACCATTTAGCGGCGTAGACCCAATCGCCGTCGAAGACCTCCAGAAGCAAATCCGTCACCTCGTCGCCTCCGATGTGAGTATCCTCGTAACCGACCACAACGTCGAAAGAACGCTTGAGGTTGTGAGCAAGGCTTATATCATTGACCACGGAAAGGTCATAGGCGCAGGAAGCCCAGCTGAAATCGTCCAGAACGAAAAAGTCAGAAAGCTGTACCTGGGCGAGTCATTTACCGCACACTATTCCGAGAGAACTTAACAAGCTAAGAATTTTGGGAGTTACATATTTAATGAATAAAGAAAAAATTTCAAGGATCGACAGCAACGAGGAAATCAGGCGAAAAATCCTTCCGTATTGCCGTTTGCAGTTTGGTCAGGTTTGGGAAGATCCAATTTCCGGCCATAGAGTCGGATGTCTTGATGCTGCTGAAAAGAAAGATGTAAAAAAACTTTTGTGCGAGGAAAAATCCGTATTAGCAATACAAGACCCGCCTTATAACGTCGTTGTTGGAAATAATAACTCAACGAGTCTTGGAAAAATTTCACTGGAAAAATATGTTGCCTGGTGTAAAAAATGGGTTTTTAATACTATCGAAGTATTGAAGGAAGACGCAAATTTATATATATGGTTGGGTGCCGACCAGAATGAAGGATTTCAACCTCTTCCTGATTTTATTATGATGATGAGAGGTTTCAGCGAACTGAGAACAAGAAGTTTTATAACTATGAGAAACCAGAGAGGATATGGCACTCAGCATAACTGGATGGCGGTAAGACAGGAACTTTTATATTACATAAAAGGAAAACCTGGTTTCAACGTGGAAGCAGAATATACCGATATCCCGAAAATTCTCAGAGGTTATTACAAAAAAGTAAATGGTAAAATAACTGAAAACATAGAGCGGAGCAAATCCGAAAACATAAGGGCAGGAAATGTTTGGGTGGATATACAGCAGGTTTTTTATAGAATGAAAGAAAATGTGCCGGGTTGCTATGCACAAAAACCGCTTAAGTCAATCGAAAGAATAATTTCAGCCAGTTCAGATAAAAATGATTTGATAGTTGACTTCTTTTCACATTCAGGAACTACTCTTATTGCCGCAGAAAGACTAAAAAGGAAATGCTATACAGTAGATATTGACCCTGTTTTTGTAGAGATTACCATTAGAAGACTTGAGCACTTACGCAAAACCGGGGAGGTTGGCTGGCAAAATAATACGCCCTTCCCTGAAATCGATATTGAACCCGATGGAGGAAATATCAAGGTAGAAATACCTGAAATATTTAAAAAACAACAAGTGCAAAGGTCACTTTTTGATGCTGTCTGCGTTAAAAAATAAGTCAAAGTGACTATATGGAAAAATTAAAGAAAAAGCTAAATAGGTTAATAGAGAAGCTTGAAAATGCAAAAGACTTCAGAGATAAGCTGGATAGCTTGATATCGGTTTATCCTTTTAATGAATATGAGTATATCATTTCGCATTTACTTGCTGGAAATAAGCTTACAATTGACGAATATTATGAATTGAGAAACTCGTACATAGACGGAAATTTATATCTTTATATATTCGAAATCTCAGCACCAAGAGGTTTAGGAGACAAATGGGCATTCGGACGTATTAAAGAACTTGCCTCGGATTTTAAAAGACCTTCAAAAAAACTGGACCCAAATTATTCGAACGAATACGACTTCTGGTTCGAATGGAGAGACAGAAAAGATAAAAATCATAAAATCCGAATCGAGGTCAAAACCTCAAGAGCGGTTGATTTTGAAAAGCCTGATGAACCTTTGTATGTTAAAGCACTTGCTTCCGATTCTGACAGGCCTTTTGATATGAATTTTCAGCAGATTAAAATAAGATGTGCCGACATATTTCTTTGGATAGCAGCCCGGCGAGATAAGATAAAATATTGGGTTCTGAATTCGCAAGATGCTCAAAATAACCGATATTTTTCAAAAGGTCAACATAGAGGAAACGTGGGAGAAGGACAGTTACATTTAAATCAGGACAACATTTCTGATTTTAACAAATTTCAGGTACAATCAACAAATATTAAAGAAGCTGTAATCGATGCTTATAAAAGATTGAAAAAGATACAATAATTAACTTTAAGAGATGACTGATATTGAGAAATGCAAAATAACGCATTATCCGGCTGATGTGCTGGCCAAACCGGCTGAGCCTGTCGGGGAAATCGACGAGTTGATTCACAGGCTCGTCGAGAAAATGACCGAGATTATGCTCGAGCGAAAAGGCATAGGCCTGGCAGGCCCGCAGGCAGGGGTGCCGCTGCGAATCTTTATCATTTCACTCGATGGAACCAAAGAAAATGTGAAAGTATATATCAATCCAACAGTAACCTGCAGCGGAAAGCTCGACGCAGCCGAAGAAGGCTGCCTGTCTGTCCCGGGCGTATATACAAAGGTAAGAAGATACAAAAAATGCACCGTGACAGCCACCGACCTTGACGGAAACCAGTTCACCGAAGAAGCAGAAGGGCTGTACGCAAGATGCCTGCAGCACGAATACGACCATATCGGGGGCATAACAATCGCTGACAAAATGTCAACTGCTTCTAAAATAGCCAATCGAAAAAAACTAAAAAAACTTATGGAAGAACAGCAGCCATAAAAAAATGAAAATCGTCTATCTCGGCAGCGGCCGGTTCGGTATCGAATCCCTAAATGCACTGGAAGAATCCAGCCACAGAATCGAACTAATCGTAACCCAGCCGCCCCAGCCGGCAGGCAGAGGCAAAAAAACAACACCAACACCGGTAAGCACCTGGGCAAAACAACATCAGATAAAAATTGTTGAAACAGAAGACGTCAACAGCCCGCAGATAATAGAAACAATCGCCGCTTCAAAACCTGATATTCTCGTCGTAATCGCTTTCGGCCAGAAACTCGACAACAAACTGATAAATATTGCCCCTAAAAAAGCAATAAATGTTCACGCCTCGCTGCTGCCGAAATACCGCGGCGCCGCTCCCATTAACTGGGCGATAATAAACGGCGAAGAACAAACCGGTATCAGCATAATCACACTCGCTGAGAAAATGGATGCCGGCCAAATCATTGCCCAATCCGCAACCGATATCGAGCCGGACGAATCAGCAGAAGCTCTTCACGACAGATTAGCCAAAATGGCTGCACCGCTGCTCCTCGATACCCTGGCTTTAATTGAAACAGACAGGGCAGTTTATAAACCTCAGGACGATTCAAAAGCGACAAGAGCACCAAAACTTAAAAAATCCGACGCCTTTATCGATTTCGCAGAGCCTGCAGAAATCATCAGAAGAAAAATTCTCGGCCTGTGGCCCTGGCCGGGCGCAACTGCTTATTACCTTGCGGAAAAAACAAAAAAATCTGAACGCACCATAATCGCCGATGCGAGAACAATACAGCACAACAACCCTCAAAATCTTCGACCCGGCACACTTGATGAAAATCTGGACATTATTTGCAGCCGGAACGCTCTCAAAATTGTAAAAATAAAACCGGCAGGCGGTAAACTTATGAATTTCAAAGATTTTGTCAACGGCAGAGGCTGCCGGCCGGGAGATATCTTCGTCAAAATAGAAAAATAGCCTATGGCTAACACTGCAAAGAAAATTTCAACAGCAGAAAAAAAATCCTCAGCTCGCTTCGCAGCAGTAACCGTACTAAATCAACTCGATCCAAAAACAAATTATGCTGAAGCCGTCCTTAACAAAATTCTGCTGCCGACAGGCCGGGCTCAGCAGGCTACCGACCTTGTATACGGCACAATAAGAAACCGCCAGGCCGTTGATATGGTTATTGCTGAATTAGCCAATTGCCCAGCTCGAAGAATACCGGATAAAATCTTGAACGTCATACGGATCGGCGTGTATGAATTTATCTACTGTCCTCACACAGCCGAATACGCGGTCGTCAACGAAGCAGTAAAAAGTACAAAAGCTATAGCAGGCAAAAAGCAGACTGCTTTTGTAAATGCTGTTCTTCGCAAAATCTTAAACCACATAACAAAAAGACAAATCCAATTGTTTGAGGCAAATCAAAAACGCACACTGCCTCAAAGCCCTGGCTTCGGCTGCGAGTTCGATACAGATTTGCTGCCGGACGCACAAAAGCAGCCGGACGATTTTCTCGCCAGTGCATTTTCACTGCCAAAATGGCTGATTACCGACTGGCTCAACGAATACGGCCTGGAAAATACCCGGCAAATCTGCTTCGCTTCAAACCGAAAACCTTCCATCTACTTAAGGCCGAACACCCTCCTGGTAACCCCAGCACAATTAGCCGAAAGATTAGCAAAAGCTCGCATAAATGTTGAAATCACTGCAAAAGAGATGATAAGGGTCAAATCACCAAAGCGTATAACAGAACTTGCCGGTTTTGCAAACGGTCTTTTCAGCATTCAGGACATAACCGCAGCACTGCCGGTAAAGCTTCTCGCCCCAAAGGCAAACTGGAAAATCCTCGATTTCTGCGCAGCACCGGGTACAAAAACAACACAGCTCGCCGAGCTTACAAACGATAATGCACAAATATTTGCAACCGATATTGACAGCAAACGGCTCCAGCTTGTTAAAGAAAGTATTAAAAGGCTGAGACAAAAAAACATAAAAACATTCAAATTCGACCAATTGCACAAAATCCTTTACAGAACCGGAAAATTCGACGTCGTACTGCTCGACGTACCCTGCTCAAACACCGGCGTACTTGCAAAAAGAGTCGAGCTGCGATACAGAATCTCAAAAAAAGCTGTCAGCCGCCTCGCTCAAACACAACTGAAGCTTCTCGAGACGGCCGCGGAGCTAATAGAGAAAAACGGCAGAATCTGTTATTCAACTTGCAGCATTCAAGGTCAGGAAAATAATCAGTTAATAAAAAACTTCCTGAAGAAGAACCGAAATTTCAGACTCGAATCTGAAAATCTCACCCTGCCGTCAGCACAAGGCTTTGACCATGACGGCGGTTACGTAGCTATCCTCATAAAAGATTAACTACATATAACATCGTTGTGCCACAAACTACAAACCGAATCCACAACTTTTCCACAGGCCTAATTTAGGCTGTGCAAAACTTGTGAAAAACAAATTTTTTTCGTGCGCAAATCCAACTGCGACAATACCCTCCGACAAGTGGAAAAGAAATTCCGAAAAAAGGCATTGAATAGTTTTGCGAGCGGCCAATAATAACAACGAGGACAATATTAATAAACTGTTTTTAGAAACAAGGAGTGTTTCAATGCAGACCATAATCACGGACGATTTATCCTGTAAGGCCGAGTCCCAAATCAGCGCTCTGAACCAGGCTATCGCTGAAGAGATAGGAGCCAAAAAGTACAGGATATGGTTTGAGAACTCAGCCAGGCTTACAATTGCAGAAGGATATGTAAAGATTGGCGTGCCCAATCTGTTCATAGCAAACTGGATTGAAGGCCACTTTTCAAAAGAAATCAATCAGGCTGTGGAGCGGGTAACAGAAGAAAAATTAAAAATAATATTCGCAATAGACCCTGAACTTGCCGGGAGACAAAAACAGATACTGTCCGAGCCTGCGAATGAAATAGTAAATCCACAGCAAGGTAAAACAACACAGCATGCAGGAAAAAAATCTGACAAGTACAGAAAATTAAAATTAAATTTAGATGACTTTGTCGTCGGCTCTTCAAATGAACTGGCTTACAACACCGCAAAGGCCGTCGCCAACAACGATAAGGTGTCATTTAATCCGCTGTTTATCCACGGAGGGTACGGGGTCGGTAAGACGCATCTGCTGCAAGGGATTTGCAACGCGGTGCAACAGAACCGGCCCGGAACTAATTGGCTGTATCTGTCAGCGGAAGATTTTGTCAATCAGTTCGTGCTGGCCTTGAAGACAAGAAAGCTGGAGGCTTTCAGACGCCGAATGCGGCAAACGGATTTGCTTGCCATCGACGACATTCACTTCTTGGCCAGCAAACTTTCCAGCCAGGAGGAATTCCTGCACACCTTCAACTCCATCGACCTCGCCGGAAAACAGGTGGTCCTTGCCTCAGATGCACATCCGAAAATGATAGGCCGGCTCTCAGATAAGCTCGTAAATCGGTTCATTTCAGGTATGGTCGTAAAAATCGAAAATCCCGACCTCAATACGAGATGCCAGATATGTAAACAATTCGCTCTCCAGAGACGTATGCACATCCCTGAAACTGTAATCAGATACATCGCAGAAAACATCCGTTCCAACGTCAGAGAATTGCAGGGTGCCGTCCTGAAACTAATCGCATTCTCCGCATTACAAAATCAAAAAATAAACCTGCACGCCGTAAAAGAAATCCTTTCAGAGCACTTATCCAGAACAGACCCCATCGTCCACATCTCTGATATTGAGTCAGCCGTTGCAGCCTTCTTCGGCATTACCGCTGCCGACCTGCACTCGACCAAAAAAGACAGAACCATTTCGCTTGCAAGACATTTCAGTATGTACCTCGCAAGAAAGCATACAAGTATGTCCAGCCCGGAGATAGGCAAATGTATGGGCAACAAGAATCATGCGACGGTGCTGCTGGCCTGTAAAAGGATAGAAGAACAGATTAAGGCAAATGTGCATCTGCACTGGAACAGCCCTGCCGGAAACAAGGTCTCAAAGGCAAGAACAATCCTCGCAAAGCTGGAAAATGCAATTGCAGGCTGACAACCACGACACCCGCCGATTAAAGGGTCTCAAACCAAATAAAAAGGGCGGCCTCTAATAAGAGGCCGCCAAAACTTTTTCGGAGGAAGATGAATTATTTCTAATCAATTTTACGAGCAGCTGAACATTTTGTTCGGTAAAACCTCAAAAAAACGCCAACCTCTTGTATAAGCTAAACTTACAATCTCTTCTCTTTTGTTAATCTACGTACTCAATATCAAATCAAGTTCTCTTTTTTCCGGCACGGGCAGTTTTGCTTTGCATCGAATACAATTCTCTATTTGCAGTCCCCTTCGTCTGCCGCAAACCGGGCATTTGATAACTACCGTGTGATTCAGTGCCAGGTATGTTAAAAGACCTGCCAGATTAAACAGCCCGACAAAAACAAGCCAGAATATAAACCGACCCCACCCTGTCCTTCTCGACCAGCCGTGCCAAAAAGCAAACACAACCATTAAACTACCCAAAAATAAATTGATAAAACTCCCATCCGCCTGGTTTTCTCGCGTTATCGAGACAAGCTCCCTGATGATTCCAAAATCCCTCTCTGACAATCGCAACATACCATCTTCAAAAAATCGCCAGAGTAAATCGTAAACAATCGGCGAAACTGAAGATGTCATCTTTCTGTACTTTTCATAAAAATCAATCCTCGCCTGCCACAAAGACTCATCAATTGCCGGTCTGACCCAGTCAAAACGGCTGACCAGCTCAATGTCGCCGGAACTGTCAGCGCTGTAAAATTCCAGGTAATGCGGCCCCGGCTTTTGCCTGTATTCCTTCCAATACTGCTCCATCTGCTTCTGTGATATTCCAACGGGCGGGAAAAAACTTCTCTTATAGCACAAAAGAAAGACCCCCTTACTTGTAGCCGTCGCATCCAAACTGTAGCTGTTGGGATTTTCATTTTTGAACGCCTCGATAGTAACCGTCTGCTCCGGATTTCTCATTATCAAATAATACACATTGTCCTCTGTCCGGCAGAAAATCATCGGCCTGTATTCAATATTACCCGCAGGTTTCTCCGATGGCTTCTGCCTCCAGTTATTCAACCATATATCATCTATTTTGTTTGCGGGGCTCTCAAAAAGGATTTGTACCTGCCTTGTTTCAAAATTTATCTCATAAATTCGATTATCCGTCTGCCAGATAAAAACAGGATTTAATACCGAGCTTTCGCATAACTCAAAAAGCTGAAAGTCGCCCAGTCCCACAGCTTCGGACCGGCTGCCTGCAAAACCGCCCGCACCGATATAACCAAGCACATCTCCCTCACGGCTACAACCTTTGAAAACCTGCCCGTTAACATTATATCGCCAGATTTCCTCAGTCCTGAGATTTGAATTAACAGGAATATCCAACACTCTTGAAAGTTCGGTGCCGATATACTGCATATATATAAGTTGGTGGTCATCAAAAGAATTACTCGGAAACTCAGCCCACTGCAGATACTCGAAAGGCTTGTCTTTGTCCGGACCCTGCCAGATTAGATTGCCGTTCACATCGTATATCTGCAGCTCGTTGTAGCCCTGCCTGACCCGGCTGTACTCTGCGGTGTAAACAAGATGAATCGTGCCGTCCGGCAACACTTCTTTGCTGCTGCGATGCGGCATCCACTGCGAACCTCCGAATATGTCCTTGCCTTCGGCTGTATCCTCACGGTTAAACAAATACGCCGTTTGAAAAGTAAGCACCTGAACAAACGTTACTATAAACCAAAAAAGCAGAACTGTAACCGTAACTCTGAAAGCCCTTGCAATATATCGCTTAGATCTTATCGGTTTCATTTTAGTAAACACCTCAACTAAAACTCTCTATTCTGGAAAGTATCCATAATATCAATCATAAAAACAAAAATGCCCGCAATAATGGCCGCAATCGCCCAGCCGATTTTGTATTGATTAAATACAACAACGATAATAAAGATGGAAAATCCCAAACCAGACATTTTGGTTGTATACCATCGTGCTTCGCTTAGACCAGATCTCACCGTACCAAGATAAACAATAAAACCAAGGGAGGTTATAATCCATCCTTCTATTAAATGTCTCGAAGGAGGACTAACCATAAAAAGTTCCCTGTGCCCCGAATACCAGTAAAATAGGTACCACAGCAGGCCTGCCGAAAAAATAAACGCCGGAAGAGCAACTATCATTTTCGAAAAAAGTATGCTGAGCCGATTTACCGAGCGGTGAAGCTCAAACCCCCAGACCCTTGTAAAATGCGGATACCAGAACTGCCTGATGCCAAGACATAAACCCAGCCCGATAGCCGACAAAAAAAGCAAAGGTGCAGGTCCCGAAAGAGGCCGATAAACAGCTAACCTTGGCAAATCAGGATCAAGCGATATATATGGATAGCTGAGCTCCTTGCGAAGAGATGCCGTATACAAGCTGATTGAGCCGAAAAACAGCAAAAAAGCAAAGGCCAGCAAAAACCAGGGCAGACACTCACGTAACTCTTTTCTTATAAGTGCAAAAAATCTCATTTCAATTACTCCCATTGAAAACCTTTATGATTAACCGGCTCGGTATATTCGATAAACTGGTCCTCGAGATTCATACCGACAATCTCATAATTCTGAACCTTTGACATATTTGCCCATCGCTCTATTTTTTCCTCATCAGTACCGACCAGAACAAGCTCAAGCTCTTTTTTGCTCCGTCTGCAGTGCAGCAACCCTTCAATTTCAATCTCAGCCGGCATCTCGCCGGTGAAACTGACCCTGACCATTTTGACAGCCTTTTGGAACTGCTCCAAAGAACAGCTTGCTCTCAGCACGCCCTTATCGATAACCGCAATCCTGTCAGCCACCCTTTCAACATCACCGAGGATATGACTCGAAAAAAGAACCGTTCTGCCCTGCCGCATAATAAGCTGTATCATACCCTCCAGAAATTGTCTTCTTATAGCCGCATCCAGCCCCTGCGTCGGGTCATCCATTATTAAAAGCTCCGGATTCGGCGCAAGCGCCAACGCAAGCGACACCTGTGCTCGCTGACCGATAGAGAGATTTTTCACCCTCTGTTTCTTCGGCAGGCCGAAATATTCAATCATATCCGCAAAAAACTTGTCATCCCACTGTTCAGGAAAGAACGCCTTCTGAAACTTCCCGATTCTGCCGATACTCATCCAGCCGAATAATCTATGTCCCTCTGTAACATAACCTATCCGCTGACGGACGGAAGGTGTCAAATTCTGCGAGCTGCATCCGAAAATCGCACTGCTGCCCGCCGTCGGCTCTAAAAAGCCCAGCATCATCTTTATCGCGGTGGTCTTGCCCGCACCGTTTCGACCCAGAAAGCCGCATATACAGCCCTTTGGAATCTTCAAATCCAAGTGGTCCACTGCAAGAATTCTACCGTAATATTTCGTCAGCCCTTTTGTTTCAAGAACTAATTCGCTCATCTTTCCTGTTCCTTGTCTTTTTCTTTCTTACCGAATCCTGCCATTCTTGATTTAAACATCTCGAGTAAATCTTTTGCTTCAATTCCGAGGTTGAGACCGCGAACAATCACATTATCCATCCGCTCGGCAAGCGCATTAATATCAGCAGCATCTCTGCTTATCATCTTCGGGTCACTTACAAAAGTTCCCGAACCGGTTTTGGTACTAACCAGCCCGGACTGCTCCAGAATCGTATATGCCCTCGCAACCGTATTAGGATTTATAACCAGCTCAGCGGCGAGCTTTCTTACCGCAGGCAGCTTATCTCCGGTTTTCAACTGACCTTTTGCTACAGCCTCGCTTATCTGCCCTGCAACCTGCAAATATATAGGCTTATTAGAACCTGGTGTTATCTGTACCCATACTGTCATTCAAAATTCCCTTTTTAGAAACTAAAATATGCCTTTTCCTTACTAAGTAGCCAGGAAACAAAACCTTATAATGTATTAATACCATTAGTACATTATGTACTATTATTCGGCTTTCTGCAATACCTTTTTTGAAAATTTTAAAAAAATTTATTTTTTATATTGATATCTTGTACAAATGTACGATATAATACTTGTACATTTGTAAAAGATTAATTAGGAGATTAAAAATGACAGAGTTAACTAACGTATCGATAAGCCCTGCTGAAACACAGGTCTTAAGACTCATCTGGCAACTGCAGCAGGCAACGGTCAAGCAGGTACTGGATAACCTGCCCAAAGAACGTGATATTACCTATGCCACGGTCCAGACGCTTTTAAGAAGGCTGGAAAAGAAAGGATACATCAAACACAGCCTGAAAGGCAAAGCCTACCTCTTCTCGCCTGCTGTGAAACAGAAAGACGTCATTTCAAAAAAGGTGAGTGACTTTTTAGACCGCCTTTTCGGCGGCGATTCTTTGCCTCTTATGCAATACCTCGCCGAACACGGAAAACTAACCGCCAGAGACATAGAAAATCTTAAAAAACTTATAGAAAAAAATAATTCTCAGGACGGAGAGTCAAAATGAACAGCTTAATAAACCAAATAACAAATTATCTATGGAATCAAAGCTGGCAGATAGTGATTCTCGTCCTGATAATAGCTGCAGTAACATATCTGCTCAAAAATAAAAACGCGCATATAAGGTACCTGCTCTGGCTGATAATTGCAGCAAAATGTATCTGCCCTCCTCTGCTGACTATCCCCCTGCCGGTTTTACCTCAAAACGACCTCCCCGAACCGGCTGTCACTCAAACGACACAGGCACAAAACATAATAATCACCACTGATTCTATGCCGGCTGCAAATTACTATCCGCCGCAAACAACTACGCAGCAACAGAAAAAAAATCTTCTCGAGAGACTCGCAGAGATATCGATATCAAACTGGCTTGTAATAATCTGGGCAACAGGCGTAAGCATCTTTTTAATAGTTGCCTTGCTAAAAGCTGTCAGAACACAAAGATGGCTAATCAGAAACAGGCAGCAACTACCTATTGACTTTCAAAATTATGTTAATGATTTTACCAACAAGATTATGGTTACTAACAAACCGAACACCTGGATTATCGATTCGATAGGTCAGCCTTTTGTCTGGGGTATCTTCAAGGGCAGCATCTACCTGCCGAAATCGTTTACTTCAATCAGCGATTCTAATCAGCAAAACGCTATATTAGCTCATGAGCTAAGCCACGTAGTACGTTTTGATGCGTTAGTCAATCTCTTACAAATCATTGCCCAGTCACTGTTCTGGTTTCATCCATTTGTGTGGTGGGCAAACAAAAAAATCCGCGCCGAACGCGAAAAGTGTTGTGACGAAATGGCTATCGCTCAAACCTCTGCCGAGCCGAAGGCGTTCAGCAGCGCTATTGTCAGCACCCTTATCGCCGAGCATAAATCCGCTATGGCAGTGCCCACTTTAGCTATTGCAGGCCCGGTGAAGAATATCGAAGAGAGGATAAAAACAATTATGAAACCAAATAAAAAATTCTACAAAAAACCTACTTTCTTGAACACCTTTTTGATTTTATTATTGGCTTTAATAATTGTACCTGCAAGTCCGGCTTTAACAGAGAAAAATGCAATAGATGAAACAATCAAAAATATGGTTGGAACATGGTATTTTAATCATCCGCTCGGCTACGACGAACAGATGTCAATATTCGAAAACGGCTCGGTAATGGTCTGGTACTCGAACGGTCACATTGACAAAACCTTGCTTAATGACTCTCTTATAGAGTTGAAAGAATATAATGCAACCGCAAGAACCATTCTAAACAACAAAGATACTATTATTCAATTCTCTTCTTCAGAAAATTCAGGATTTGCCAAAGTCTGGAAAAGAATCGACTATACTGCTAAAACTTCTCTTATGATACCATTGACCGAACAAGAACAGACATCTGAATATATAAACAGGGATGAATCCGTAAAAAGATTGACAGCAGATAAATATGTAAAAAGGGTTGAATCTGCAAAAAAATTGGCGGATTTAGGAATGGCTTTGATGATCTATGCTAACGACTACGAAGACAAATATCCAGATGATATTCAGGAATTGGAGCCCTGTGATGTTGGTCCTGAGCAGCTACGGTGGTATAGAAACAATCTCGTATATCTTGGTAAAGGAAAAACACCAATGCACGACCCTTCAATCGTACTGGCTTATGATAAAACACTGCTTCAAACAGACGAAGGTACGAACGTTTTATTTAATGACGGCCATGTGGAATTTGTTCAGGCTGACAGACTCAAAGAGTTTGGTATCATAATACCAACAATCCAAATTGAAGCCAGAATACTTTCAGTACCTGCTGACAATAATGATATCAACAAATTCCTGGACGAAATAGCCGAAACTGACAAACAGCCGCCTGATACCAACTCCCTTGTTCTCAATAACCAGCAGCGCGAGCAGCTTATAGAATTAGTAAATACCACTCCAAGTGCGAAACTTTCCGCAAATCCCAAAGTATTGGTCTATGACAGCCAGTCCGCCACCGTCAAGGTTATAACTGAAGTGCCTTACGTATGTGATGTAGATGAAAATGACCTTGACCCAAACGGCAACCCTAAACCGATAACTGACTATAAGGATATAGGGACAAAGCTTAACATAGCCGCGGAATTGCGCAAGAACGAAAAAATCCTGCTGGAATTTATACTTGAGCACTCCGAGATAACAGGATACGAAGAAGTTACGTTCAGGGAAAAATATTTATATAAAAACCCAACAATCCAGATAAATTCAATTTCATCCAAAGCTACTGTCTTGTCCGGCCGGACACTGCTGATTAAAACAAAACCAATCGAAGATAAACAACTGCTTGTCCTGATAAAGGCCGAAAAAGCTGGCGGAATTTAAGTTCCTGAAGTTAAAATATTCAACCCCGCTACAATACCGGCGGGGTTTTTTATTTATTTGAAAACTCTCACACTTTTCCCTAAAATAAAAACAAATTCAGTGAAAGGTATTATTATGGAATACGCAGTCGGCAGAACAAACCGGGTAATCACTGCCCGTCTTTTCGAGGGAGAAGACCTCTACGAATCGATTGAGCAGATCGCAAAAAAAGAAAATATAAAATCAGCGGCTGTTTTTATTACAGGCGGATTCAGAAAAGCAAACGTTGTGGTCGGACCCAAAACAGAAAAGCCAAAAATCGAACCGAACTTCAAACCGTTCGACGGCCCAGGTGAAGTCCTCGGCGTGGGAACAATCTATCCTGACAGCACCGGGCCGAAACTGCATATCCATACAGCTATAGGAAAAGGCGACGAAACTATCGTCGGCTGCCCACGAGGCGAAGCAAAAACATTTCTCATACTCGAAGTAACAATCATCGAAATCGAAGGAATAAACGCCTTGCGAAAACCCGACCCTGAGACCGGCTTTAATCTTCTGCGGTTTGAATAAACTCTTCACTGAGGAAGGGAAATCTTTCTTATAGGCCCGAAAAAGATAAATGCAATGAGTATCAAAGCTGCTCCTGACAGAAACAATCCAAATCGTCGTCTCGGCTGTTTCACCCTTTCAAGCCACTCAGGAAGCATAACTTCTACGCTTGCTTTGTCACTATCTCTCATTAAAGCCGCCCTCGCAGCAGCAAGCTCCTCCGCCGTAGCCTGCGGATATACAGCATTTATATCCCCCGCTGCGGAGCCCAGCGTGACACGTGCAGCCCGCTCGAGCAAATCGGGATTTCCCCGAAGCTGCTCCAGAAGTATATCATAATCTTCATCCAATGAACGCAGCTTCTCGTTCGAGGCCTCGACCGCATTCAACATATCCCTGCTTCGATAATATGAAACCAAATCATCACAAAGAATAGACAAGCCCAAGGCAGAAAAACCGATGGCGAAAAAAACACAAAATATAAAAAATCTGATAATACCCTGCATTGGCCCGCACTTTTCCTAATAAACAATAAGTGCACCGGCAGCAAAAACTCTCTTGCTCCTTTGCACTTATATTATCGCCTGATAGATTTATTTAAACATAGTCCCGGGATACCCGGCAGCCGCCTTTGCCTCTGCTGCATAAAAATTCGCCGGTGTTCGTTTAACCCAGCATTGCACAAATAGCTTTTTTCAATAGGGGTATTTCTTTTACGGTGATATTCCAAATTCTTTCCAAATCTACGCCCAGATAGTCATGAACAAGGACATTACGAAATCCTGTTATTCGATACCAGTCTATTTTCGGCTGGCTTTGTTTTATCTGTTCGGACAGCCGTTGAGTGGATTCTGCCAGAGTTTGCAGGTTTCGTATTACCGCGTCTTGTATAAGAGGCGTGTTTATAAAAGTTTCTTTGTCGGTTTCCTGCATATAAGATTCGATACGTTCGATACATTCGGTGATGTGTATTAAATACAACTTATCGTCCTTCATAAGGATTTAGCCTCCTTAAGGACTCTGTCTTTTATATACCAATGAAGTCCTGCTTCCGTAACGACATCAACTTCGCAATGTAGAAGAACCTGCAAATCATATAATAATCCGCCGAGGTCAAACAAGCTGCGGCCTTCTTCCAAATCAACAAGGAAATCCATATCACTGTCGGGATTTGCCTCGCCTCTTGCGACAGAACCGAACACTCTGACATTAAACGCTCCATGCTTTGCCGCAAGGGCAAGTATCTGGCCGCGTTGTTTATCTATTACTTCAGCAATTGCCATAAAATGCTCCTATATTTACCTACCAGTGTAAATCCTGTGTTTATCCGTGTCAAATAAAAGTTGCATAACCTATTTGACAGATTTTACTTTCGCTATCATTAAAGGTTTATTATTCTATTGGGCGGTATCTTATCTATAATTAATATAAAGATAAACAGAAAAAGTGTTATTGAAAGTGTTTAGGTGTAAAAAATATGAAACAGAATAGTCAGATTGACAAAAAGGCATACGAATTAGCGAAGGCATATCTCCCAAGACTAAATATCCCCGGGGTCACAATGGACCTTGTTGAAAAATATCTTAATCCGTTTTCGCTCCCTCCTAAACCAGCAACAAAGAACGAATTATACTGTCGTGTTCTTGAATCTGCACAAAATGCGAATATGAAACCTGGAGTTATAGGACGCTCAATTGGCGGTGTTGATAAACTATCGAAGGTTTTATACGGTTTTGACCCAACAGAGGTATTAAATCATTATGATAAATGGGAGTAAGTTCTTGATCAGATTGTGAAACAACTAAATCCAAGAGGCCAGATTCGTAGGACGCCCCGCAGTATTTGGCCTAACTATTGCCAGACAATCCTTTCGGCAGCCTCGTTTGTGGAACAATTCAGATCTACTTATGATTTTTTCAAGTGGATTGATTTCTTTGATCAAGATTCCAGAGCTCGTGCAAGTCTTCCAATGCTTCTGAGCCATGAGATTGAAGGTTTTGGATTTGCTCTTTCGTGTGATTTTCTTAAGGAAATGGGATATGTCAATTTTCCGAAGCCGGATGTTCACCTTCGAGATATTTTCACGGCATTGAAACTGTGCGATGACAAGGATGATGACTATAAATTGTTTAAAGCAATCATTCGCCTATCGAGTAATGCCAAGGTGTCCCCATACAATGCAGACAAAGTGTTTTGGTTGATTGGAAGCGGTGATTTCAACAATGACCGCAACATCGGAAAGAATGGAAAAATTGGAGTAAGGAAATGGGATTTCATCAACTATGCGCAATCAAAACTGTATAAATAAAGTATCCACTGATAGACCCAACCGTCTATTTTTTATCACAGCAGCAAAAGCAAATATCTATTCTTTCATTTAAACATAAACGAGGCGTATCGGGCGGCCGAACCAAGCTCTTCGTGGATTCGCAGAAGCTGGTTGTATTTGCAGATTCTGTCTGTTCGCGAAGCCGAGCCTGTCTTGATTTGCCCCACCCCGCTTGCAACCGCCAAATCTGCAATTGTTGTGTCCTCGGTCTCGCCGCTGCGGTGACTGATTACCGCCGTCCAGCCGGCTCTCTTTGCCATATTTATAGCCTCGAATGTCTCCGTCAATGTCCCTATCTGGTTGAGCTTTATCAGTATCGAATTGGCGCTGCCTTCTTTTATACCTTTCGCCAGACGCTGCGTATTCGTCACAAATAAATCGTCACCGACAAGCTGTATCTTGTCACCGAGCTTCTTTGTCATCTTCGCCCAGCCGTCCCAGTCATCCTCCGCAAGACCATCCTCGATTAATACTATCGGATACTTATCAACCCAGCTCGCCCAGTGCTCTATCAGCTTGTCGGAAGATATCTTTTTCTTCGGCGCGGACTTAAAAAAGCTGTAGCTCTTCGAGCTTTCGACCCACATCTCGCTTGTCGCAGGGTCAAGTGCAATCGCAATATCCTTGCCCGGCTTGTAGCCCGCCTTTTTGATTGCGGTCATAACAACTTCCATCGCCTCTTCGTTGCTCTTAAGCATCGGTGCAAAACCGCCTTCATCACCAACGCTTGTGGCATAGCCTTTACCTGCAAGAACTTTTTTCAGCGTATGGAATGTCTCTGCTCCCATCTGCAGGGCCTGCGGAAAATCCTTTGCCCCGATGGGCATTATCATAAACTCCTGAAAGTCCACATTATTATCCGAGTGCTTTCCGCCGTTGAGAATATTCATCATCGGAACGGGAAGCAAATCCGCATTGCAGCCGCCAAGATACTTGTAAAGAGGCAAAGCAGCCGACTCAGCCGCCGCCTTCGCTACCGCAAGCGAAACGCCAAGTATTGCATTGGCCCCGAGCTTTTTCTTATTCGCCGTTCCGTCCAGCTCAATCATTAACGAATCTATCTGCTGCTGTGCCGTTGCATCCAGCCCAAGAATCTCGGCTGCGATTATTTCATTTACATTTTTCACAGCCGTTGCCACTCCCTTGCCCATATAACGCTTAGCCTTACTGTCGCGAAGCTCGACCGCCTCGTGTGCACCCGTACTTGCTCCTGACGGCACTGCTGCCCGGCCAAACGAGCCGTCATCAAGTAAAACATCAACCTCTATTGTGGGATTACCTCGCGAATCCAGTATCTCCCGAGCCCTGACATCTATTATCGTGCTGAACATATTCTCTTCCTTTCTACACCTGTTACACAAACATTCTCGCGACCACAAACAGCCTATCAAACAAAACCATCCTTTTAACCGTTTTTACCCCGCCGGTCAAGAGAGAATATTAATACTCTCCAATTCGCATTTTTTACGAACATTAAGATATCCCGCCTGCGGAGTTTTGAACAGACCGGATTGTTACGGCATTGTCGTTGAGATTCAGCGGAAAATTAAAGTCTGATTTCAGCTAAATGATATGTGCAAATCCCTGAGTTGGTAAACAGATAAATCTATCTTAGTGGAAATCGAACAAAGACTGCGTCTTCACTATTGTTACCTGCTCGGGATAAGCTGAAAACGTATGAACGTGCAGTTCCTGAGGTCTCGCCTCGAAATCAACATAACAGAACGGCTGAAGACCGGCCGTCTCAAGCTCGGGAAACTTCACAAAAACACCGCGATTGCGGGCAAATCGCTCAAGGTCACTGTGGCTCTGCTGATAAAGAGCCGGCGTCATCTTCTCAATCTGAAAGTCCGTCATATAGCTGACACCACGGCTCAACGTGCACTTGTGGCTCCGAGGCCCGCGAAACTGAAAACGCTCAATCATTCCGCGATGCGGAAGAACCTGACCAGGCACACTGACAACCTCACTGAGACAAACATCTTTTGTAAAAATGCTGATGACGTGTGTGCAGCCGGTAACCCATATATGTGCTTCGTATTTCTCTGTCTTTAATTCTCGTCTGGCATAAATAGTGAAAAGTTCCGGGTGAAGCGGTTTTTGAAACAAACTAAATGTAAGACCTTCAACAGCTACATTAATGCGTGGCGAATCCATAAATTTATCCCTAAACGAAAATGTAATCTATCAAATACAACTTTATTATACTAAAATCGCCACTGCCAATTCAACCCTCATACCAGTATTGATAAACGCGTTTGGCTCGCTTATAGGACCAACATCTCACAACCCACCAGAATAAAAAGAGTAATGGAAATTAAATTTTTTTAAAAAATTTAACAAAACTCAAAAATACCCTGATTTTTTTTACCCCCTGCTAAGATATGCCTGAATAAATACCGCGATGATATTATAAAAAGCGTGTGTGCCGGCTGTAATCCCGAAACCTCGTATCGCAAACACAACAGCAAAATAAACCCCCGCAATTGTCCGGAAAATAAACTCTGTCAAATCAAATACATCCGCCTGCTGGCCGCTGAAAAATGCCATATGATGATGCGCACTGAAAAGAGCAGCTGCAATCATAACCGACAACACAATCGACTTGTTGTGACTGAGCTTCAGCAAATCATAAAAGAAAATCATCAAAACACATATCAGTATCAGCCGGAACACAAGCTCCTCATAAATACCCGCCCCAATGCCGGTTACGATGCCCGCCAGGAGATTCGAGTGCACAACTGAATTTATCTGCTCATCTTCACTAACCTGAAAATCACCCTGCTCAGCAGCCCAAACACTCATCTGCGACTGACAATATACAGCACTTCTTATAACAGCCGCACCGGCTCTATCTTGCTGCTCTGCCGGCCGCGACGATGTAATCAAAAACAATCCCAAAACTATCAATGGAACTGCAAGAATAATACTCTCAGCTGCCATCCACCCAAGGTCGGCCGGAACACAATACCAACGCTTGCGAGAGGCAACCTGCAGTGACAATAAAATAACAACCACCACAAAAG
>CAZMQF010000006.1:0-34525 GCA_964568365.1 uncultured Pirellulales bacterium
ATACGCCAAAAAACTCCAGGCTATGGTGCGAATGGGACCGGATATCGTTGGTGTCGCCAAATGCCAGGATTCTGAGACAGCAAAGCTGTGCTGCGATGCAGCCCAGGATAACAAACTCATATATCTGGTTATCGAGGCCGATAGTGTCCTGCAGGCCCTTGGAAAATGGATTAAATTAGTGTCAGACAAAAACGCTGCAATTATACCGCTGCTGGGAATAGGCAACCAGCGCCTTATCAGAAATCTCTGCGAAGACTGCAAACAGGCTTATATGCCTGATAAAGAGCTGTTGCGAAAATTCAACATCCCTGCAGAAAGGGCAAAGCCATTCTACCGGGCGGGAAAAGTACAGTATGATAAACACGGAAAACCATCAACCTGCGAAACCTGCCAGGGCACAGGTTTTCTGGGCAGAATGGGAATCTTTGAGATTATCTTAATAGACAAGAGTCTGAAAAAAGCAATTACACCACTCGGGTCACTGTCAGAAATAGGCCGGCAGTTCAGACACGCAAAAATGCGCTATCTTCAGGAACAAACTCTAAGAAAAGTAATTACCGGAAAAACATCGATAAATGAAATGGTAAGGGTATTTTCAAAAACAAAAAAAGAAAAATCCGCTAAAAAATAAATCATAGCCACCGGCAGCCGCCCTTTTGTGCGTAAACTGCCGAAATGAACTATACAGAAAAACGGAGACGTCGCAATGGCCAGTGCTTTAGTAATACTGATAATATTAATATTCGCAGCATATCACTTTCGAAAAGGCGGCCTCATAAAGTCATTCGGAATGTTAATAGTAACACTTGCCGCAAGCATCATTAGCTTTGCATACTTCGAGCTTCTGGCAAATCTGCTCATACCAAAGCTCCCTGAAAGTCTTCTGGCGCTTACACCCTGGATACATCCTCTTTCTTTTGTGCTGCTCTTTTCCTTGTCCTTCGCTGTTTTACAGACCATACTCAACCAGCTGCTTCGTGAGAAAATCGAGTTCGAGAAAAAGTTAGAACACACCGTAAGTATTATTTGCGGCATACTGATGGGCTTTATCATCTCAGGTGTTCTTCTTACCGCCCTTGCTATGGCACCTCTGTCGCCGAAATATCCTTACCAGCGATTCGATAACAATCGGCCTGACCCGCAAAGACCAAAAAAAGTCCTGCTCAATCCGGACGGATTTATAAGCTGGCTGTTCAGTCATATAAGCTCAGGCAGCTTCAGCGCTATCAACAAAAACATAAGTTTTGCTGCAATGCACCCCCGTTACATTGACCAGCTCTTTCTGAATCGACAGGGCGTTCCTGACAAAATCCAAATCGTCTCGATCGGCAACGAAATAGTGCTACCGGCAAAAAACGCCGCGTGGTTTGCGCCGGAAAACTTAAAAGACACCGAGTCAAATCCCGTCGCCCCGAAAACAGCAAGCAATTTTATCATCGTAAGAACAGGCATAAAAAGGCTGAATATCAAAGTAAAATGCCAGTTCACTATTTCTCAATTGAGACTGATTTGCAAACCGAAAGACAGTGGAAAACACTTTATCGGCAAAGCAGCCGGCATCCACCCAATCGGTTACCTTAAAACCGGCGATATAATGCAAAAAATAAGATTAACTGACATAATTGAGCTCACACGCGATGATTTGTCTGACCAGCTTCCCGGAGGCTTTGGTAGATGGATTGACTTCGTTTTTGAGGTTCCAAAGGATTTAACTACAGCAATGATAGAATTCAGGCAAAACAGCATCGCCCAGGTCCCCGAACCGGTCACTGCCGACAAAGTCTCCTCAACAATCTTCTTCATTCCTGCATCAGAATGTGCCAAAGATTTTGCAGAAGTAGAACCAGTCAGTTCTGCTCAGATTTACGGCATTTCATTGACGGCTCAATTCAGACTGCTGGAAGAGTTATCCATCGAAATAGAAAACTCAAATGAGTTCGCCCAATACCAGACGGATAACACTATTGAACGGCCTCAATTTAAAGATTCAAAAATCGAGTATGTCAGAGCCGAGCTGCAAATACCAACAAGAGAAGAAAGACAGACAGCCCCGTATCCCAGCCGTTCTCTTAAAGGTCTTGCTTCAATCCTGAAACCTCTTGAAGGATACAACCTGCTTGCCCTGAAATGTAATAACCCGGTTGTCGGTTCCGAAATAACAGGCCGCCGGCTTCCCGTCCTAAAGGAATTGAGCGGCCGGACCCACAAACCTGTCGGTGTTATCGCCTGCGGAAAATTTGGTAATGAATTCATCTACGAAATAGATTTTTGCGCTGTCACTGCCGAACAAAGACCAGACGGCCTTGTCATTGCACAAGATGGTACTGTCGAAAAATCATTCCCTGACTCTATCTGGATTACGGAAAAAGCAGAAGAGATTTTAGAGTTTTACGTGCTCTACCTGGTCAGACCCGGCCCGGACGTATTTATCAGTTCGGTACAGCCGGCCGATACACAAACCGCGGGTAGTTTAAGGGAATATGAGGGCTTTATGGTCAAATAGTCTATCACTATCCGGTCTCAGCAACCGATGCTTTGGATGAGAAGTTTAACTTACCAACTGCAAACAGCTACTTCTTCGAGATTGAGCTCCATAAGATGTTCAAGATAAGCGCTTAATTCCTCCTCGCTGAAATTCGCCAGAAACTCCGGCTTTGCGGATTTGTTAATTTCGCAAATGCACTCTATCAACTCCCTTTTGCTCATAACTTTTCATCCTTTACAATTAACATTAACCCCTATTAGCTTAACCAGATATCGACACCCGTCATATTTTTTCTTTAGTCGGACATAATCAACGCCCTATAACATATACCACAATATAACCGCTGTCTTTCGGCTGCTAATACAACATATAGAATAGTCCCGAAACAATCGAAACCACTCTTCTCAATGTCCAATAAAATCCATTTTAACGAAGCAGTAATCCATATCAAAAAATCACAAATTTCTTGAAAAGACAAAAATTTTTGAAGAATAAAAAAGCTCAAAATAACTATGGATTGCCGTCCATCACCAAAACAAATTGCATCAGACAAACTTATCTCAGCCTGCAAATCGTAAGCAGCCAAACTTAGAAAATCAGCAAAAATTACTTGTCCTTTGAGCTGCAATACTATAAATTGAAGTTTTTTAGAATTGATTGTGTGAAAACAGTGAGCTTTTTGGAGGCACCAAATGGCAGCTACTAAGGATATTCGTAACATAGTGCTTTTAGGACACGGCGGAAGCGGCAAAACCTCGCTCGCCGAGGCGATTCTGCATATAACAGGAGCAACAAACAGGCTCGGCAGCGTTGACGACAAAACCAGCACCTGCGACTACTACGATGAGGAAAAAGAGCACCAGCACTCGATTCAGTCTGCAATTGTACATACTGAATATAACGGTAAAACAATCAATATCATAGACACTCCCGGCTCGCCGGACTTCATCGGCACATCAATAACTGCTATCCCGGCAGCAGAAACTGCTCTAATAGTCATAAGCGCTTCCGCCGGCATCGAAACCATCACACGCAAGATGTTCGAGCTCGCCACCGAAGCTGAAAAACCGAGAATAATCGTTATAAACAAAATTGATTCTGAAAACATCCATCTGCCTGAGCTGCTAAAAAACATTCGCGAAGTTTTCGGCCCATCCTGCCGGCGCGCTAATATGCCCGCCGCTGATAACGCATCGATAATCGACTGCATCAAAAACGATACCGGCGAATCAGCACTCGGTGACGTCGGCAAGGCTCACACCGAACTCATAGAGTCCGTCATTGAAGCTGATGACCAGCTTATGGAAAAATATCTCGGCGGAGAAAACATCACACCCGAGCAAATCTCCGCCGTTTTTGTCAAAGCCCTCAACTCAGGCACTCTTATCCCAATAGTCTTCACAAACTCCCGAGCCGAAGTCGGCATAACCGAGCTGCTCGACATAATCGTAAATTTCACACCGTCGCCTCAGCAGGCAAAACCGGTTAT
Organism: uncultured Pirellulales bacterium; assembly: GCA_964568365.1. GTDB lineage: Bacteria > Planctomycetota > Phycisphaerae > Sedimentisphaerales > Anaerobacaceae > CAYLMG01. Next base: position 3,975 of record CAZMQF010000006.1, read on the forward strand.
TTTAACAGATGGTGACAAAACCACCGAGCTCAACGCCGACCCCGCCGCTCCGCTGGCTTCTCTGGTCTTTCGAATCGGTTTCGACCCGAAATCCAATATGAAAAATGCAACAATCAGAATCTTTTCCGGCACAATCAAATCAGATGCCAATATCTACAGAAACGACGAGAAAAAAGGCATCAGGCCGGGACACATTATGAAATCTCAGGGAGCAGAAAACAAGGAAATAGAAGCCGGTATTGCCGGTGATATCATCACACTTACAAAGGTTGAAGATATCAAAACCAACGACCTCGTCCACGACGGACGGCTCGCCGGCAGATTCAAACTGCCCCCCCTTCCCCAGCCGATGTTCGCTCTTGCACTTGAACCTGCCACAAGAGGCGACGAGCAAAAAATCAGCAATGCTATCGAAAGACTCACCGAGGAGGACCCCTGCTTTAAGGTTATACGAGACCAGCAGACAAAAGAGCTTGTCGTCAACGGCCTCGGTGAATTGCATCTGAGGGTAACGCTCGAAAAAATGGAAAACCGCTTTAAACTGTCGATAAAAACAAAAGAGCCGAAGATACCATATCGAGAAACAATCACAGTCCCTGCCGAGGGACACTACAGGCACAAAAAGCAAACAGGCGGTGCAGGCCAGTTCGGAGAAGTCTACCTGCGCGTCGAGCCGGCAGAGCGCGAATCCGACCCCTCTCTGGTCTTTAGCTGGGACATCTTCGGTGCCTCCATTCCAGGCCAGTTCGAGCCGGCCGTCCACAAAGGCATTAATGACGTTATGCAATCAGGCATCGTCGCCGGCTTTCCATTACAGGATATCAAAGTATCGGTCTACGACGGCAAACATCACCCTGTTGATTCCAAGGAAGTTGCTTTTCGAGCTGCAGGAAAAGGAGCTTTCACCGACGCTCTGCAAAACGCAAAGCCTGTTCTCCTTGAGCCTATCGTCAATATCGAAGTCACCGCACCGGCGGAAAATATGGGCGATATCACCGGCGATTTAGCCTCAAAAAGAGGAAGAGTCCAGGGCCAGGAAATGCTGCCCGGTAATTTCGTCGTCATAAAAGCCCAGGTACCACTCGCCGAAGTTACACAATATAACAGCCAGCTCAAAAGCGTTACAGGCGGACAGGGCGGCTACTCAATGTCACTCTCACACTATGAAATCGTACCGCCCAACGTCCAGCAGCAGGTCGTCGCACAATACGCAAAGAAAAAACAGGATGAATAAGAATATTCCGGAAAAACAAAACCCCCGCAGCTGTTAAACCGACGGCCTTTTTCACCAGAACCAAAATTATAAAACCTTCTCAACGATAGATAAGAACCAGTATCATACCTAACACCGCCGCCGCCGCTACAAGTGCTAATATCAATATCGCCACTCGGTAATTGGTTAGAATCTGCTCTCTTTCCACGTCAACGGTTTCCGGCTGCTGCGGGATTTCCCTGCCCTCTTCAAGCTTGCCAAGCTCAGACATATCAAATTTTTGATGAGCACGCAAAGGAAGCTGACCCTCTTTAATTGCTTCAAGGTCGGCAAGAAGCTCGTCGGCATTACTGTAGCGGTCGTCTCGATGCTTTGCCATCATAAGCTCGATGACTTCTGACACACCCGCAGAAAGTGAAGTATTAATATGGTCGGGAGGAACAAGCCCCTCCCTCAAATGTTTTCGCATCACTTCTGCCGGCTCATCTGCCATAAAAGGAACACGCCCCGTAACTATATGATAGAACGTCGCACCAAGACCATAAATATCTGCCCTGCCGTCAATATCTATTTCACCACGAATCTGCTCCGGAGCAATATAATAAGGTGTTCCGTACGCCTTTCCAGCCTCGCTCTGTGCAGCTTCGATATCTGTCGTCTCACGAGCCAGACCCATATCCGCAAGTTTTACCACACCATCCTGATTTGTCATTATATTCTTCGGCTTGATGTCACGGTGAATAAGACCCATCGAATGGGAATGTTTGAGGGCTTTTGCAATTTGAATAACGATATCAAGCGCTTCCTCCTCCGAAAAAATCTTACCTGCAGTCAAATCCTCGTACAGCGTTTTCCCCTCCACGTATTCCATAACAAAATAGTGATAACCCCCCGCCTCACCGACGTCGATTGCCTGCACAATATTGTTATGATTAAGTTTTGCAGCCGCACGTCCTTCCTGGTAGAAACGCTTGACGTACTCGGGATTCTCGCTGAACCGCTTGGGCAAAACCTTTATCGCTACCACCCTGTCAAGGCTGAGCTGCTTCGCTTTATACACAACCGCCATCGCACCTTTCCCGAGTTTGCCTAATATCTTATAACCCGGTATCTGGTAAGCCTCAGGCTTGGTTTCCTTAATCCTGCCCTTCAGTCGCTGAGCCTGAAATTCGGTAATATATCCGAGCTCTACCATAAGCTCTGCTAGCACTATTGGCTCTGACTCGTCGCGTAATTCAAGCTCAAGAAGTGAATGCTTCAGCTCCTCATCCGTGCAGAGCCCCTGCTCTAAAGCAAGCCTGCCGAAAACCGAATCGTAGCTTGTCTCGTTCGACATCTATTAAAAACCTAATCCTGAAAATCAGCTCAATTTAATGATACATACGATATATCAATCTACAAAATTGTCAAAGAAAATTTCACGCTTGTTAACATATAAAATAAGCACTAACCTGTCTGTAAATCGACGCCTCTGCTTTCCGACTTTAGCCTTGACTTGAACTCAAATACAGCTAAACTACATCTTTCCTGAATCAACTTCTGCTCAATATAGCAGACTATATACTTTTGAACTATCGAAACACAACAAGGAGATTGCAAGTGGCTTATAACTGTGTCGTTTTAATCAAGCAGGTTCCCGACACCAAACGGATTACCGGCCGGGCAATGAACGACGACGGCACCGTAAACCGTGCTGCACTGCCGGCCATTTTCAATCCCGAGGACCTCAATGCCCTCGAAATGGCTCTGCAGATTAAACAGCTTCACGGCGGCTCCGTCACTACAATCACTATGGGCCCGCCCGCCGCCGCTTCAATTTTAAGAGAATCTCTCTACCGCGGCGCCGATGACGCAATACTTATTACCGACCCGAAATGCGCCGCAAGCGATACGCTCGCAACCAGTTACATATTAAGCTGTGCTGTAAAAAAAATTCCTTTCAACATTGTTCTTTGCGGCCGACAGGCCATTGACGGAGACACTGCCCAGGTCGGCCCACAATTGGCTGAAAAACTCGCTATCCCGCAGATTACTTACGTCGAGGAGCTTACCGAACTGGCAGAAAGAAGCATAACTGTCAGGCGAAATGTCGGCAGCGGCTGGCAAAAAATAAGGACAAAGTTGCCCGTCCTGCTTACAGTTACAGCCGATGCCAACGAACCCGGAGTCGCCGCAGCAAAAAAGATGATGAAGTATAAAAACGCACTCACGCCGATTGAAATCGAGCAGAAGGTACAGGCTGAAAATCCGCAGGCCGACGAACAAACTCTAAAAGCTCTCATTGAAAGAAAAACCAAACAGCTTGAAGAAAAAGGCCTGCTGATAAAGCAGTGGAACCTGGATTTTCTGCAGGCCGATTTGACCTGGTGCGGCCGGGACGGCTCGCCCACGAAGGTACATCGAATACAGAGCGTCGTACTCGCCGCAAAGGAAAGTAAAAATATCAAACCGACCGACGCCGGCATCACAGATATGGTCCACGAGCTGATTGAAGATAAAATAATAGCATGAAGTATGAACTAAGAGTTTGTAGTTCATGAACAGTTAATAGAAGTTAGTGAAGCGGTTTAGGAGAATGCTTATGCCCGGTGGCTATGGTAGCCATGCTGATTATATAAGTTGGGTGGAAAAAGATGCAAAGTTACGGCAGCAAGCGATAGAAGATGCGCTAAACAAAGCATTTTCAAAGTTTGTAGAAAAACGAGAGGTGAATGTTATTGTTTTCTCAAGTCTTAATGCTTTTGAGCTCGCAGAAGCCATTATTGCTCAACCTATTATTCTTAAATCACTTTTATCCGTCTGCAACATCGCAGCAAGGGCAATTGAGAGAGATTTGTCTATTAAGAATGTGGATACTTACAGTCCAACACTAAACAACGAACAGGCTAAAGTCATCGCAGGTTATATCAAGCCCTTTTTACCGCAGGTTATAGAAATTCCTGCTTTGAGCCAGATTGACAGGGTCGCATTCGTTGATAAAGAAATTCGAAAAAAGAAAGGGCAGTGGGAAAAAAAGGTAATAGAAAGTCTCAATCAGTCTGGCAAATTAAAATTCCGAAAGCCTATGTTTGAAGCTGAGTGCGAGCAGTTCGAATTAGACGCTGCTGCCCCAAACTCCGGAAACGTCAATATTGGGATAGATATTAAGAGAATTGAGGCAAGAAGAGATATACACAAGCGCTGCGATGAAATAGTCAACAAAGCCGCCAAGCTAAAAACAACATTCCCCAATGCAAGGTTTGGTGTTGTTATCTACTACCCTTTCATTGAGGAGCACGTAAATATCCAGAACCGGCTTAGGTCCGAACAAATAAATTGTGTGGTATTTGCTTCAGAAGCTAAAGAATCTATCAGGAACGCTGTAAGATTGTTGTTGTCAGGTCTTGGAGTATCAGCAGGATGAACAAATTATTGACGACCCATCGTTTGGTTCAAGGGGATGCTCGCGAGCTTGGTTTTTTGGCAGATGAAAGTGTCCACTTGATTATTACATCTCCACCATATTGGACACTTAAAAGATATAGGGAACATCCAAAACAGATGGGGCATATTGAAGACTATGCTGATTTCATAAAAGAGCTTACTAAAGTCTGGGAACACTGTTATCGCTTATTAGTGCCCGGGGGTCGTCTGATTTGCGTTGTGGGCGATGTGTGTTTGTCAAGACGCAGTTTCGGAAGACATCTTGTTATGCCTCTTCACGCAGATATCGTTGTCGAATGCAGAAAAATAGGATTTGATAATCTTAATCCAATCATCTGGTACAAGATTTCCAAGGCAACATACGAGGTTAATAACGGAAGCAAATTTTTTGGCAAACCTTATGAACCAAATTCAATTATAAAAAACGATATTGAGTTTATTCTAATGGAACGAAAACCAGGCGGCTATCGAAAACCAACTATCGAACAGCGGCACTTAAGTAAAATCAGCAAAAAAGATTATAACAAGTGGTTTCAGCAAATATGGAATATACCCGGCGCGTCCAATAAACATCATCCGGCCCCTTTTCCGGTCGAGTTAGCTAACAGACTAATCAGGATGTTTTCATTTTATGGCGATACAGTGCTCGATCCATTCTGTGGGACAGGCACAACGATAGTAGGTGCAATGAAGGCCGATAGAAATAGCATTGGAGTGGAAATTGACCCTGAGTATTGTCAGACTGCAATCAAAAGGCTACAAAAGGAAAGCCAAAGTCTTTTCAACCAAGCCGAAATAAAGTTTGAGAAACAGGATATGTCAAAAGTAATAACAAGCACGGCAAAATAGAGCGTGCGTATAGAGAATTTACGAGATATGAAAGATGATACAGGTTAACAGACAAGGCGAAGTTTGGGTCTTTACCGAGCAGCACAACGGCAGCATCGAAGAGCCTTCAATCGAATTGATGAGCAAGGCAAAACACCTGGCCGATGTGCTCGGCGTCAAACTTTCTGCAATTATACTCGGTCAAAACATAAAAGAGCTCGCAGAAAAAATGATTCACTACGGCGCAGACAAAGTTTACCTCGCACAGCACAACCTGCTCGCCGGTTACCAGACCAACAGCTACGCAAAGGTAATCTACGATTTGATTCACAAATACAAGCCGCAGATAGTTCTTTATGGTGCCACCGCTACAGGCAGAGACCTCGCACCGCGCATCGCAAGCGCAGCAAAAGCCGGACTTACCGCCGACTGCACAGACCTGCAAATCGGCGACCACACGCCGCCCAACAACAAAACTATACATAAAAATCTGCTGTTCCAGATAAGACCCGCCTTCGGCGGAAACATAATCGCAACCATCATCAACTACGACCGCTGGCCTCAAATGGCTACCGTCCGCGAAGGCGTAATGCCAATGCCCCAGCCGCAACAGAGTAGAAAAGGTCAAATCATCGAGGAAAATGTCACCGTATCCGAAGACGACCTGCCGCTTGAAATCCTCGAAGAGCACAAAAGACAAAAGAAAGTCGACCTCAAAGCCGCCAGAATCATCGTCGCAGGAGGCGCCGGTGTCGGCAGTAAGGAAAATTTCAGGCTGGTCTGGGATTTGGCAAACTGTCTCGGTGCAGCGCCGGCAGCTTCAAGAGCTGCGGTGGATTTGGGCTTCATCGACCACGACCACCAGGTCGGCCAGACAGGCACAACCGTCAGGCCTTCCCTGTACATCGCCGTAGGTATAAGCGGAGCAATCCAGCACCAGGCCGGTATGAATCAAAGTCAGAAAATCGTCGCAATAAACAACGACCCCGACGCATCGATATTCCAGATTGCTCATTACAAAATCGTCGGCAACCTGAACATCGTCATCCCAAAAATGATTAAGACAATCAGAGAAAAAGGAATAAAAGAATAAAACTTGAAAAAAACGGAAACGATATGCCAAATTTTTACACCGACAACGAAGATATGCAGTTTCTGCTAAAACACATTGACGCCGCTGAGCTCGCAGCAATGCAGGAAGAAAACTTCAGATTCGCAGCTGAATTCGACTACGCTCCCGCAAACGCCGAAGAAGCGATTCAAAACTACGAGATGGTCCTGACATCTCTCGGCCGGCTCAGTGCCGAGTTCATCGCACCACGAGCCGAGACAATCGACCGCGAAGGCAACACTCTAAACGAAGACGGCTCGGTGACGTATGCAAAAGGTATCAGCGAATCGCTCGACAAGCTTGCCAAAGCCGACGTGATGGGTTTTACCCTTCCCTATCGCTTCGGCGGCCTCAACTTCCCGAACTTCATCTACTCGATGGCGATAGAAATCGTCTCTCGTGCCGACGCCTCGCTTATGAACATTTTCGGCCTGCAGGGTATCGCCGAAACAATCAACGCATTTGCATCCGAAGACATCAAGCAAAAATATCTGCCTGACTTCGCTGCCGGCAAAGTCACCGGCGCTATGGTCCTCACCGAGCCCGACGCCGGAAGCGACTTGCAGGCGGTCAAGCTGCGGGCCTTTCAGGATACAAAAGGCAGCTGGTTTCTGCACGGCGTCAAACGCTTTATAACAAACGGCTGCGGTGACGTCCTGCTCGTCCTCGCCCGCAGCGAGCCTGAAAGAAGCGGCGGTCTCGGCCTGAGCCTATTCGTCTGCGACAAAGGCCCCACCGTCCACATCCGCAGGCTCGAAGACAAGCTCGGCATTCACGGCTCGCCCACCTGCGAAATATTCTTCGACAATACACCCTGCCGGCTTATAGGCGAACGCCAGCGAGGCCTTGTCACTTATGTTATGAGTCTTATGAACGGTGCACGCATCAGTATCGCCGCCCAATCTTTGGGAATCGCCGAGGCCGCCTACAACCTCGCCCGCGATTATGCCGCCGGCAGAAAACAGTTCGGCCTCGCTATCGAAAAGCTGCCGGCTGTCCGCGATATGCTCATCGATATGAAAATCGACATCGAAGCCTGCCGGGCACTGCTCTACGAAACCTCACGCATAGTCGATTTCGAAATCAATTCCAAAAAACTTTCTGAAAATTCCCCGCCAGAAGATAAAGACAAAGCCAAACAGCTCAAACAAACACTCAAAAAATATAAAAGATTCGCATCAATGCTGACACCGATGAGCAAATACTTCTGCTCGGAAATGTGCAACAAAGTCGCTTACGATTCAATCCAGGTCCTCGGCGGCAGCGGCTATATGCGCGATTACGCATCCGAACGTCACGCTCGCGACGCAAGAATCACAACAATTTACGAAGGCACAAGCCAGCTTCAGATTGTCGCCGCCGTGCGGGGCGTCTGCAGCGGCACCGCCGAAAAATTCCTCGCCGAAATGGCTCAGCACAATTGCGACCAAAACCTGAACGACCTTCTCGAAATACTCGCTAAAGGCAGCGAGCAGCTAAAAAGGTGCGTCGAATTCACAAAAGAAAACGGCAACGAATATATGGACCTTTACGGAAGACCTCTTGTCGATATCGCCATTGACTTAATCATAGGCTACTTATTCTGCAGCCAGGCAGGCACAACAGTCGATATGCAGCTGCCCCTCTCAGCCGATGCCGGAAAAGCCGACAGCGAAAAAACAATATCCATCAAAGAACGAAAAGCGAAAATCGCACGAAGGTTCATTACCAAAAACGTACCGAAGCTCACCGCCCTGACCGAAAAAATCTGTGCAGGCGATAAGTCAACGTTCACTGATTACTCCGCTATGGTTGGGCCGGTTAGCGAATAAGTTGATTAGTGAATTAGAGATTAGTGAATTAGAGAATCAGGAAATGAGATGGCTAAAGGATTCTATGAGTTAAATATACGGGAAAAGGGATACGCCCTTCTAATGGAAATATACAAGATAACAGTAACTTTCCCAAAAGAAGAAAAATACGGCCTAACCGGCCAAATGAGACATGCAGCCAATTCAGTTATTGCAAACATTGCTGAGGCACACGGCAGATATTATTTCGCTGATAAAGTAAGAGTTCTTTATATGTCTCGTGGAGAATGTGAAGAAACAAGAAGTCACCTGAGAGTAGCTTTAGGTCTAAAGTACATTGACAAAAAAGTGTTTACTCACCTGGATGAAGAATATGAAGGATTATCAAAAGGAATAAGCTCCTATATCCGCTCTCTTAAAAAAAGCTAATTAACCAATTAACTAATTCACTAATTAACTATTATGCTTAAAGCAATAATATTTGATTTTGATGGTGTAATAATCGACTCTGAAGGCCTTCACTTAAAGGCATTCAATCAGGCCCTTGTCCCCTACAATGTTCATATATCAACCGAGGATTACTTTGCCGAATATCTCGGCCTGAGCGACCGTGACCTGTTCAATGCTTTCCTCGAAAAAAACCTGCTGCAGACCGACAGTGACACTCTTGACAAGCTGCTCGAGCAAAAAACAATAGCCTTCGAAAACCTCATCAACGAATGCAAAGCCATCAAAGGTGTCCGCGAATTTCTCGAAATGCTAAGAAAAAACGATATCCTGATGGCGATATGTTCAGGCGCACTTCTTAACGAGATTAAAATAGTATTAAACGCAAACAACCTCGCCCGCTTCTTCGAAGTAATCGTCTCTGCCGAGCAGGTCCAAAGAGGCAAACCCCATCCCGACGGCTTCGAGCTGACACTAAAAAAACTCAATAAGCTCAAAAATCAAAACATTCAGCCGTCCGAGTGCATCGCAATCGAGGACTCTCACTGGGGCCTCGAAGCCGCCGCTGCCGCCCGTATGCACACAATCGCAGTAACAAATTCATACACTGAAAATCAGCTTAGCCCCGCTGAAAAAATCATCAACAGCCTCACAGACCTGACAATAAATGATTTGCAAAAGCTATGTGGTTAATCACTTCCCATAATCAATAATTTGTCCTGTCACCAGATAATTCCAGGCCCGCGAACGCTTGCCTTCTCAAGTCTGCCCGTCCTAAGGTTGTATTTAATACCGTCAACAAAAACCCCGTTCAGCGTACAGGGCCAGTTCTCATCACTCCATACCGTTATCAGCGACGTCTCTCTTTCATAAAACAAATCGCTGCCGACCAGATGCACGCCTCTGTGCCTGCCCCATCTGTCTGTTTGGCCCTGTTCTTCATAAGTAATACCCTTTGATGCATGCATATTCACAAGCTCGGTACGCCCGTCCTCTGTCCCCATAAGTTGCGCATCTAAATGCCCGATATTCACTCTCACAACGCTACCTTCTCGGCCGTCCTCAACTGGCATATAGCCGATATAAAAGCTCTCGCCGCCCCCGTCAGCGGAAATCTGTTTCGAATCCAGATAATATTCTAATAGCTCGAAATTCTGTACTATCGCATAGCAGGGCTTCTGCAGACTGAACCTGTCCGCTCCTCTTTGGCTGATACCTTCAATCTCCTGCCGGCTCATCTTCGAATTATCCACTTCGATTTGTCCAGGCCCCGTCGCCCAGCACAATTGGCTTTCCGTCTCATAGTCAAAACTAACACAGCTGAGTTTCGTAAAACCAAGCAGCCTGTCCTGCTCAAGCTTTCTTACAGCGATAACAACCTCTCCTCCATCCGCTCTTAAATGTTTAAGACCGGAAGCCAAAGCAGACGAATCTCTTTTGCCCTCTTGCGACATTTCCGCTTTAATCCTCGGCGCCCAAAGACTGTACTTGCGCCGAAAACCGTTTTCATCTCTCAGCATCGTCGCTAAGCAATCGCCTCTCAGAACCGCCTCATTTGTTATTGCACTATAGTCAATACGCCCTGCTTCAAGTACAGCCCTGTCATTCACATCACCGTATCTCGCAAGTCCCCTGCCGCCCGTAACACTTCGCTCGGATGTCACCGGCTCGGGCACTATATTCGAATCCATCGGTGTAATAAGAATCCCGCCCTCACAGCTGACGACTATATCCATAAGCTGCTCCGCCGGCTCATTAGCTTCTGCCGCCTGTGCAACCGCACTTTTATTAACATCAACGACATCCAATGCCGGGCCCTCATTGACATCTTCGCCTGGTTTTTGTTCTGTGGCTTGCAGCTGCTCCGGTTCCTCCGTAAGAATATCGTTGACAAAAATATGGTCTGCAAAAACTATCTGCTCGGGACAATCTATAACAACGTTTTTGCTGAAAATCCACCTGTATAGTTTTGCACCCTTCGGCACCTTGTCCTCTATTGGTTCTATCGCCTGCTCCTGTTGCCCTGCTGCTCTCGCCTGCTCACCAAATTCCTTTTCACCTGTCTTTGCAACCGAACCGCTGCCACCTCCGGCCCCTTCTTCAGGACCGAACAAGGACACTTTCGATGATACTTTCAGTACCATCCGCTCCAGGTCGATTATTCTCAGATACTCCAACCCTCCTGATTCTTCGTTATAAACAAACTCCAGACCCTTGCCTGTAAGCTGAACATCTTCCGACTCGAGCCTGATAGGCCCCACGCTTGTCGCCATAGACCTCTCACCGTCAAGCACAATATCATCGAGATAAATAAAGCTCTCTTTAATCTCACTTGCCTCTTTCGGAACTATATGCACAACCACATTGCCCTCAAGCGAGCCGTCACTCGGCGTAGGCTCATCAACTACCGTCTCAATCTGAAAATCACCCCTGTCCGCTGTTATGTAACAGCTCAAATCGGTGCGGTAAAAATTTATAAACGGCCTGTCGAGTTCCCATCTATCTTCCACCTTTCGTATAACCCTGTCGAATCCAATCTCCCTGTCAACCTCACCTCTTTCATTGCGGTGTTGATAGGCGGAACCCTCCACACGAATGATACCCGTATCGTCAATCTTGCCGATTTCATCTTCAAATTTCCCATAATCATTAACATCACCGGTCTTCGAGTCCCCCTCAATACGGATCGGCTCTCTTTGACTTATCAGATTCACAATAGAATAGACCACTGCCACGACAGCCAGGGATACCAACAATATATGCAATTTTCTCAAATTACGCTTCATAACAATTTTTCATTTTTCTTCTGACAGATATCTTTCCATCAACTTCTGCCATTCACCGCTCTTTTTCAGTATATACTCAATCACCTCTCTGACAGCGCCGCTGCCGCCGGCCTGCTTTGTTACATAGTCCGCTGCCTCTTTAACCTCATCAACGGCATTAGCCACTGCCGCACTAAAGCCCGCATAATGCATCGGCTGCAAATCCATCAAATCGTCGCCCACATAAGCTATTTTGTCAGCCGATATACTCAACTCTTCCGCAAGCCTCTCAAGAGCAGGCAGCTTATAGTGACAATCCTCGATGCAAAAATCCACCTCAAGCTGCTCGGCACGCTTGCCTGTCGGCCCCGACCTCCTTCCGCTCAAAAATGCAACCTTAAGACCCGCCCTTCTCCACAGCCGAATGCCGTGGCCGTCAAGAACATTAAAAAACTTGCTCTCCCGGCCGTCTGCATTCACTACCACTGTCCCGTCAGTCAAAACTCCATCCACGTCAAGAACCAGCAGCTTTATTTCTGCAAAATTAATATCTTTGTTTTTCGAATCTGGATTTTCAACCATCAGACTGTCACCGGGTACAATTAGCCAACAACTTTAATCGTCAGAATATCCTGCACGTCTATCAGACCTACAGGCCGGTTGTCCGAATCAATTACCGGCAGCTCATCAATCCTGTACTTGTGGAAAATAGCCGTCGCTTCCGCCGCAAGAGCATCTGCGCGTATCTTTTTGCAATCCCTTGTCATTATTTCAGAAACTTTACACTTAAATGCACCCGTCCCCTTCTCAGCCATAAGCCGGCGCAAATCCGCATCCGTAACAATACCCGCCAGACCACCCGACTTATCCACTATCATCACCGCCCCATGACGTTTAACATCCGAGGTCTTCTCGAGCATCTGCTCAATCGTATCATCAATCCCCGCAATCGGAAGCTTCTCGCCTCCCCTGAACATCATCGACTGCTCTACCGTCATAAGCTGCGAACCAAGTGAGCCGCCCGGATGAAAACGTACAAATTCTTCAACGCTGAAATTACGAGCCTTCATCACTGTAAAGGCCAGCGCATCACCAATCGCCAGCATACACGCCGTTGACACGCTCGGCGCAAGTCCCAATGGACACGCCTCAGACCTCTTTCCTATACATAAAACCACATCACTGTGTTCGCTCAGCCTCGAATCACTATCGCCGGTAATTGCGATAAGTTTAATATCAAGCTGTTTGACAAGATTAATAAGGCGAACAATCTCGTCCGTCTCGCCGCCGTAGCTCAAAACAATCACAATATCATCTTTTCGCAGCCGGCCGAGGTCGCCGTGAACCGCCTCCGCAGGATGCAAAAAATGACTCGGACTGCCCGTCGATGCCAGCGTCGCGCTTATCTTTTGCCCGATCAATCCCGCCTTGCCTATTCCGCTGACTATCACAGAACCCTTGCAGTTATATATCATCTCGCAGGCCCTGACGAAAGCCTCATCCAGAACCACAGCTACAGAGCTTATACCTTCCGCTTCCGCTTCTATTACATTGCGTGCGAATTTAATATCGAATTCCACTAAACGTTAACCTTTCAATCATTCAAAGCCGAAAAATCAGCCAATAGTATCGTAAAACCGCCGTTTACCGTCAAGAACAAAAAATCAATCCCGTTTTTCCGTTTATCTTCACTAGAATTTATCCGCCGAAATGTAAACGAAGACGAACGTCGACTGAATATGATGAATCCGCTACATTATTGTGAAAATTCACTTATAGGTCGGTATTTATCAGCCGATATATTAAATCACAGTTGCCAGCGAGAAACTTAAGTTTACCAAAAATTAACCTTTGAGACAATTAATTAAAAAGGAGATAAAAAAATGCGTAAGACAATACTAATGCTGTTATTGCTAATAGTAGTCATTATGGTAATCTCTTCGTGCATAGCAGCTCAATTTATGGCACAAAATAATAAAAAATCCCCTAAAAAAATAATTAAAGACCTCGTTTATTTGATGGAGAACTATAAAATTGAAAAGGTCGAGATTGATTATACAAGCTGGTTTGTGCACACGTATCCCCCCATATCAGGGACAAAAGTTCTCTATCATGATAACAGTGATTACACGACAACAATCATTTATCGCAAAGAGACTTTCTACCATTTTGATGATTTTATGAATGAATTAAAGAAGTGCAAATTAGAAAAATGTGAAGCCGTCTTTTTTGATTGTCGTATAAAGTTATCATTTTATGATGAGAATGGAATAGTGTGTGTTTTAGGAGTTGATCCTGGAGGTATGATGATAATTGATGAAAACGCTTACTATGCTGGCTTCAAGGTAATCATTTCAATTTTTCCCTTGTTGCCAAAACAGGCTAATGATGAATTATATTCTTACTTCACTTGTGCCTGGATACAGCGGACGGGAGATATGTTAAAAGTCAATCAAGAGATACAGAACAAATAAATAGTAAAAAATCTCATTTATAAATCTCATGCAAACTATCATTCAAGTGATAAGGCACATAAATTCTCGATGCTGACTTACAAAAAGTACTAGAACATATAGTCCTTATTTTGACCGATTGATGCAGACCGACAAAATCGGTTGCGAAGAATCAATGAATTCATCCGACAGTTTTTGAAATGGTCTTTCCTTTACCTTCTTGCTGTGTATTTTTGCCCAGCTTATCAAATCTTAACTTTGTTTATAACCTTACAACAGTATCTCTGTCGTCGTAGCAGACCAGCTCGTGTTTCTCACCTGTATAATTCGGCACGGAATGAATATTCATCTTTTTGCCGCTTATCTGCTCCAGCCGGGCAATCGCTGTCCTCTTATCATTCTGAAGATAATCTGCTACCTCCGGTGAGACGAAAAGTTCTATCCGCTTTATTCTTTCTCTCGATGCAGAAAGATTCAAAAGCCGCACTATCTCGATAGCCATCGACTCATGACTTTTAATAAAGCCGCTACCCCCGCAGTGCGGGCACGCCTGGCACATCGCAGACTGCAGTGATGGACGTATCCTCTGACGGGTCATCTCTACAACCCCGAACCTGCTTATTCTCAAAATCTTCGAACGAGCCCGGTCAGCCTTCACTACCTGGCGAAATGCCCGCTCAACACCTCTGCGGTGCCTGTCGCTCCGCATATCGATAAAATCACATATTATCAGCCCGCCAAGGTCGCGAAGCCTCAACTGACGAGCTATCTCCGTCGCTGCCTCCATATTGATTTTGTACGCTGTCTGCTCGGCGCTTTCATGACTGCGGTATTTACCGCTGTTCACATCTATCGCAACCAGTGCCTCGGTCTGCTCAACGACAATTGAACCGCCGCATTTAAGCCCGACCGTACGCGACTGAACCTTTTCAATCTCATCCTCAATCCTGTACTTATGGAACAGCGGAACCTTACCCTTATAGAAACTGACTCGCCGTCTCATACGAGGGTACGCCTGCGAAAGAAAGTCCCTGATTTTGCGGACCACAACTTCCGAGTCGCACATTATCCTGCTTATCTTGCTGGTAAATACGTCTCTCAGTGTCCGTATAACCAAATCAGATTCCCTGTAAAGCTCTGCCGGCGCGCTATCTTTCTGCATCCTTTTGTCGATGGAATGCCACAGCCGTACAAGGTATCTCAAATCCTTTTGAATATCCCGCTTCGATGCCCCCTGTGCCGCCGTCCTGATTATAAAGCCCATATCTTTCGGCAGCTTCGATTCTTCCAGTATATCGCGAAGCCTGTTTCGTTCCTGCTCATCCTCAATCTTGTGCGAAACGCCCTGCTTGGTCATCCACGGCATCATCACAAGATATTTGCCCGGCAGTGCCAGGTACGCACTCAGCGTCGGCCCTTTCGTATTCATCCCCTCCTTGGTTACCTGCACAATCACCTCTTCGCCCTTACGAAGGCACTTCTGTATCGGCAAACGCTCCTTCAACGCCTTGCGTCTGCCGATGCTGTCCGCTTCCAAAGCACCCTTACCGGGAAAATAGCGGGGATGAAGGTCGCTGATATGAAGAAAACCGTTCCGACCTGCACCAAAATCCACAAAAGCCGCCTGTATCCCCGACTCAATATTTACCACTCTACCCTTATATATATTGCCGACGTGACTGTCTAAACTCGCTCTCTCTATATAAAGCTCTTCCAGAGAACCGTTCTCAACCACTGCCACCCGGCACTCCTCTCTCTCTGCTACATTTATAAGCATCTCTCTTGCCATCTCGTTATGCCCTCAACAACTCTGCTCTTCAGCCATCTGTTAATTATTCTGCTGCCACTGCACCTTCACTCGCCTCACAGCTTCCCCAAGCTGCTCGACCTTGAGCTGCAAAAGCCCCAATATCTCTTCAACTCTTATCGTCCCCGCTCCGCTCACATTACATTCGACAAAAATCGCCTCATCCACAAATTTAATATCTTTCACAAATCCTCTCACATCGATATTTTTGCTCCTCACACCTTCCTGCCCGAATCTTCTCTCAACAACAATCCTCTCGCTTCTAAGTATATCGCTGCAAATCCCTCGAAGCTTCTCCCTGCTTTGTTCATCTTCAAGAATATCTTCTCTCACAGCTATCTTATAAACAGCTCCCGTCGGCACAGGGCATTTTTCGCCTTTCACAGCCTTTACTGAAACCACCTCGCAGCCGGCCGGCAGCTGCTCACCGAGCCTCGCCCTAAACTTCTCAGCGTCAAAATCAGCCTCCGGCTTTTCAACCCTGACGCACAATAAATCATCTTCTGACTCGATTCCGACTGTTCTCGGCAGAGGCAATGAAAGCTTCGGGCGTGGATTATACCCCCCGCTGTATCTCATCTTCAATCCTGCCCTGACGCACGCTCGCCTGAGAACGCTCATCGTCTCAATGTGCGACAAAAACCTCAAGTTTCCGAAAATCCTGAACTTAACCAGGACTAGGGTTTCTCTTTCAACAGAACCTATACGCAGCTCTCCTCAAATAATATAAGCCAATGCCCAAATCGAACTCTCGGTTGCTCCTGACTCTGCTAATATATTATTACCCTTCACCCAAAAAAACAAGCCTTTTTCCAATAATATGCCAACTAACCAAAATCAGTCAAAAATCCTCTCATAAACCCATAAATCCCCTCTAATTCGAAAATTAAACTCCCTATCCAGCCAAAATCTACCAAATGTTTGTATTTATTTTTTTTAATATATTTTTTATTTTTTTCTTGACAAAATCTGGGGGGTGGTAAATTATAATTCAAGATAATAGATTATAAAAACTGCGGAAAGGTATAAAATGGCTTCACAAGCCCAAAACAAACATCCCGAGCACAGCGAAAAAAACCATCAGAACCCCTGCAAAAACTTTCATTTAAGGAGTCTTCAAAATGCTTAAAAAGACTATCCCTTTCGTCCTTATAACAGCCGCAGCACTACTGTTCATCGCCGGTCTAAGCCTTTTTACTAAAGCTGCTCCACAACCAGCAAACACATCAGAAGAGCTGCAAGCTCAAAAACAGCTTATAATTCTCTATATTGAATCAGCCAACTCAGTCAGCGCACAGGCTGAATACGACAAGCTTATAACTGACTATGCGGGCGACAAATTACTACCGGCTGCGGTCTATGACATAGCAGAGACATACAGGAATAACTCCAAATTCAAAGAGTCACTGCAGGTCTATGCTGATGTAGTTAACAACTGGCCTGAAAGCAGCTCGGCCGTCTGGGCACAGAGAGGACTGGCAATCTCGAATATAGCACTCGGCAGAACGCAGCAAGCCCAGGTCGAACTCGAAAAGCTCCAGACGAATTATTCTACTGACCCTAATATAGCTGAATCAGTCTTTAATGTCGCTGATACCTTCTACTGGTTTAAAAGATACGATGAGGCTGAAGGTTTATATAAATATACTTTGCAAAGTTATCCCGATAGTAACTTTGCGATGTGGTCACAGATGGGTCTGGCTATATTGAATATTGCAGATGGCAATGAAATTGCCGAACAAGATGCAACCAAAAGGCTGATTGACGATTTTGGTGATAATGAAAAACTCCCTGAAGCCCTTTTCTACATTGCAGGCCGATACGCCTGGGACAAAAAATACCAGCAGGCACAGGAAATTTACTACTATATTGTTGACCAGTTCTCCGAAACTGAATGGGCACAAAATTCCGAATTCGAGTCTGTTAAAGTTGACATATATCTTCTTATTGATGCCAACGATGAGCCGAACGCAATCTCATCAATTGATGATTTTATCGTTATATATGCAGATAAACCTGAGTTACCTTCAGTAATCTACAATTTTGCAGCAAGATATGACCAGCCAAATGCATCCAGGCGGCCAAAGCTAATCAAGACTATTTACCAACAGCTTATGGAATATTTCCCTGAAAGCGTGCAGGCCCGGAGGGCGGTGTTAAACGTCTCAAGATTAAATATAAACCAGCTCATCGAATCCGGCAACGACGCTGGCATCCTTGACGATATCGACACCCTCATCGCCGACTTCAACAACCATCCAGATTTACCAATGGCGGTATCCCTGATAGCACAGAGTTATTACAAAAAAGGCTTCCGATTGCAAAACGAAGGCCTCGACGACCAGTCAGCAGAAAATTACAGAAAATCAATAACAATCCGTGAAATAGTTATACAGCAATTTCCATCTTCCGATTTGACCACGCGGTCTTACTATCTCTCAGCCGTTCTCTATAGCCAGCACCTGCAGCAGTACCAAAAAGCCATTGAATACTTCCAGAAAGTGGTAGATAACTGGCCCGACTATCAGTTCGCCTGGGATGCCCAGTATTCCATAGGGTACTATTACGAAATATTAAGAGGCTCAGGTGCCATTGCGGAGTCAGAAGCAAATCCTAAAATCGAACAGGCCTACCAGGCTGTTGTTGAAAGATATCCTGATAGCGGACCTGCTCCCTATGTTGCAATAAAATTAGGCCGGTTAAATTTCGAGAAAGAGCAGTGGTCTCAGGCCGTTACGTATTTCGAATTCTTCTTGGAGAAACATCCCGACAAATTCGGGCATGTTGTTTTGCCTTTGGGCCTGGCTTATGAAAAAATGGGCGAACCAGAAATCACCAAAGAGCTTTATCGTGCATTTATAGATTCAGCCGACCCGTCCGACAAGTTAGTGGAATCTGTAAAGAAAAGACTTAAAGCATTGGAGGAACAGAAAAAATGAAGATACATTCTATTAACTTTTTACTGACCTCTTTATTATTATTTATGCTATCTGTCCCAGCCATAGCCTAGGAATGTGAAGATCCTAAACCTGGTGAGTGTTATGAATGCCGGTATGGCATATGGAGAACTTATGGCAATTGCTGGGGCGGCTGTCCGGATTGTCAAGAGTGTGAAGACTGCTGGTGTACGTGGATTGGGAACTGCTGGTTGGGCTGTCCGGATTGTGAAACGTGTATAAACTGCTGGTGCATTTGTCCCTCGACCTCGCAGTGCTGTGATGATTACGACTGCCCCTGGTGCTTCGAGTGTGTGGACTGTGTGTGTAAATTTAATTGTGCCTACGTAAATTGCTGTCCGGTGGGACAGTTCTGCTGTGACGAGCTGACTTGCTATAATCCTGCCACGCACAAGTGCTGTTATGATGGAACTGGCAGGATATGCGGTATCGACGAGGATTGCTGCGATGACGGAACATGCGGCTTATGCTGCTGGACTCTTGAGGAATTGCCTCCTCAGCAAGCTGGTGATTGTTACTGCACGTCCGGCAGTTGTAGCAATGGTATCTATCGGACACAGTACCACAACTGCAAGCGTAGTGCGTCTGGATATACGGACTGCGGACTGTTTGATAATGTACAGGTTGGACAGCACTGGGGATGCACGGAAGGTGAAGACCTTTGCGGAGTTATTGCGTGTTGGCTCATAAACCAAGAAATATGTTTTTTCGTATGTGATTCAGCCCTCATCGCTTGCGGAGCAATGTGTTCGGGTATGGGAGATCCCCAGGCATGCACCCAGGCCTTGATGGACTGTCAAAACTGCTTGTTTTACGATGAAGGCATTGACTGCGGATGCCTGACAGTCACATGTACTTATTGGGAAGAACCTGAACCAATCTATGGTTCTGACTACAGATGCTATGGAGAATCCTGTGAATAATATTATTTGTGGCAAATTGTAACCGGTGATTATACGATAGAAATTCTGAAGGGGATATAAATACTACTATAAGAATTACAGCTTTTAGTAGATTATCAGTATCGACATGAAAGGAGAAAAAATGTTTATAAAAAAAAGAAATATTCTTATGTCACTTATTTTCGCCGGAATCCTTATTTCCAATGCGAATGTCTCTGCAAATTCTTTTGGTGAAGATGAGAAAAAACACCTTTATGATAGTCTCAATTGGCAAACTTATGCTAATATGACTATAGATATCTCATTTACAAAAGAGGTTGTTACAAAACCGGATGCCGTGAAAGAGAAAAAACGAAAAGCTGAAGAAACATCAAGGAAATTAAGCGAGGAATCAGGTCGGTCACTGAGGATTGGAACATATAGTTTGCCTTTGCCGGATGGTAGTGAAATCCGCTTAAGTAAAACTCGAATAAGAATAGGATCCGAATTAAAATTGCGCAAAGACACAAAAATATTTTCAAACAAAGAAAAAACTGAAACGAACTACGAAGGAACCATAATTAATACCGGATTTGGCAAAGATGGCCCGAGTTACTTTATCGACCATAAATTAAAAACAGCAATAATATGGAGTGGTATGCGGTGGTCAGGCCGTCAGGTACTGCGGTTCGGCAAAGTTGAAGAACCCATTTTAATAGATATTATGAGTGTATGTAATCCTAAGCCGTCACAATATACAAATATGTATAAAAGGAAAGACTTCTTCTATAGCGGTACTGGTACTATCGAGGGTAAAACTACCGATGAGATAGAATGTATTAGCCTTGAGAACGGACAAACAGAATACAAAATATCATTAGACCCTAATGATTGGCATATATGCCGTAAGATTGTCTGGTATGATAAAGAATCCAGCTTGGTTTCTAAAACCGTTGAAAATAAAGAGTTTGCAAAAGCAAAAGGAACCGGTGAGCTATTCCCACGGTTAATAGAGAGTAAGTATTTTGACAAAGCGGGCAAAGAAGAAAAGCTTGAAACAATAAACGTCAGCAATGTTGTGATTGGACAACCTTTTTCCGAAGACATATTCAGTTTAGATGTTCCGAATGAATATACTATAAATGATATGCGTGTCTCTCCTCCGAAGGTAATTCAGCCGCGTTAGCTATCCAATAAAGCATTGCAATATGGAGATACTCCTATAGATAAAATTCTTAACAAGATGTATATCTATAAAAACGAGTAATTCATTCCTCTAACAAAAGATGGCTAAACGCGGATTTCCCATCTGCAGATTCAGATATAACAGGGAGTATTACTGTGACAATCCCTGCAAATTTAAACGCCTGGAAAACCAACGACAAGACCGGCGGAGCCGCACCAACGAATTATTCATTATCTGATTTGCCTGTTGATATTTACCTCGAAAGCAAAGATGCGAGTAGTGCTATCTTAGATACAGAAATAAAAACCGAAATGACCTTAGACAGTAACGTCAAATGCAGAGATTCAATAAAATACACGGTGGTCCAAGTCGACTTTATTAGGTTTTGGGATAGTAACAAGACTGCAAACAGATCTACAAGAGCCTATGCTGAATATTTGAGGCCTCAGAGGGCGTTTGAAGATAACGCTCGTTCAAAATTCGATGCCATTGAAGGTTTCCCGATGATTGTTTTAAGTGGATATGGCAGTCAAATGTCAACAGCAGAAGTAAAATTGTATTGTCAATTTTATCCTGAGGCGGCCGGAGAGATTATAAAATGGAAAACAATCGGTGGAAATCACCAAGACTGGGTAGCAGACCCCAAAGAAGGTGATTTTTCACAAAACCCAACCAACATAAGCTTTAACTTACCGTCAACTGGAAGTTTTGAAACTCATTGCGGAAAGGATGCTATAATAGAGGTAGGAATGGGAGAAGACAGACAAATTTTAATTATCGAGTTAGGTTTAAGAGTTATACCGAAACCAGAATTCGACTACGTCGCAAGTCAGGTATGGTGGTGGTTGACAAACTTTGGATGGGTCATACTGCCTCATACTTGTGAATATGTTGATATCTTTTTCCATGACAATCTATTGCCCACATATGCAAGTGAGCAACAAAAAGCCTTTAGTTGTTACTCTTATCCATGGGAATCGGATTTACCTAACTATAAGGAAGGTTACAGTTATACGCAAATGAATAGCTTAGGATGTGATCAAATCGATGAGAATAATTATACACAATATTATGCTAAAGAGTATACATGGAACACGTTGTGTGCAATCGAGTATAAAATAGTAAAATCACCAATTTTCTGGAATGACGTGATGCTACCAGCTATACAGTCTATGAACATCGGAGACTGGTACCAAAACAATCCTGGTGAAACACAAAAGGAATTTCAACAAAATGTCGATACAGATATCACTTTCAATGAAGTGGACAACATAGATGAACGAGACTTATCTCTTTCGTTACACGGATGTAGAGCGGAGATGCTGTTAGTCGCTTTTACGGAAAAACAAGCAGGCGAGCCAGTTGTAACGAAATTAAGAATTATAGATGGTGTTTTGGATTTCCATAATTGGGGAACTAATTGTAGTAGTGTATGGGAAGGTTTAATTTCAAGAGTACAAACTTCTTATGGAACATCAGGAACCGACAAAGGTAACATTTTTATGGCCTATTATGATTTAACCAGCGACGTTACCTTATATGAACCAGTCGAATATAATAACTATGATTTGATGAGAACAAACTGGCTGTTATCGTGGCCTTTACCATTACCATAGTAAAAAATATAATATCAGATTAATAATCGAATAAGGGAGAAAAAAATGTCGTTCATCAGCAAATCAAAAAAAAGTGGATTTCATCTACTTTCAACAATTCTCTTTACAGCCCCTATTATACTTCTATTATTCACATCTTTATTGTATCCCGTATCGGATCCCAACTTAGAAAAAAATTTTAAAGACCTAAGAACCCTTCAGATTTCGTACCCGAAAGACACTTTGTTACAAAGTATTGAAGCAATTGCACAAAGGGACAGCTTTGTCACGGTACACACTTTTCGATACTACCAAAAGAACAGCCCTACAAATATCCAGGAGTTACCACCTGAACTTATGGAAATTAAGGACATTTTGATGAAGTTATCTTGTATTGCATTGAAAGGAATAGAAGGCGATTTCAATAATGAAGAACTTTACCGTCTCTTGGAAGAAATTACCCTCATAAGAAAGAAGTTGAAAAATCAAAATACCGTAGGCTCAATAAACGTACAACTCGATAATATTTTGTCAGCTTTATCCTGTGGAATGATATTTAATATCGCATCTAATGATAACTCTTTAAGCTTAGATAAACTTTCAGAAATCATACAAAATAATGCAAACATTAATAGGTATACTGCCGGACGAATAAATGATGTGTTGAAAAGAGAAATTGGTTATTCTAAACCGTCTGGTGGCGAATCTTTAAATTCGTTCATTCTTGATATGGTTAAAGATAGGCATAAATCCGCGATAGAGGTATATAAAGAAAAAAATAAAAAACAAACATTTAACTCAAATGATGTTATTTTATTGAATCTTCTGCACCGTGATGCAAACAGCACCGTATCTCCGAACCCCCTAATAGATTTTGATGAATTAAAATTTGCTTCTGAATATTTTGTTATTCGGAAACTCGAATTACTGACACAGATGATTTGTGATTACAAAATACTCTTAAAGGAAGAGGATGATAATAAGGAACGAAAAATCAAATTCAAAGACATCATACAAAAAAAATTAAACGAAGAATCTTTCGAAGTATATTACACCTCAGAAATTGATGGAAATATAGAAGATATGACACAAGAAATTGAAAATCAAGTTGTCTACAATTTGAAAAGTAAAGGTAAGAGAATTTTGCTTACCGTATACCGGAAATGTACTATGATGATATCTGATTTAAATATTAAGGGAAACTGATTGTCAAAAATTACACAGTTACCGGCGGCGACCCTGACTTTGCCAAAATCACACTACATAAGCCAGCTGGCACATCAATTTTAGATATAACCGGGAGTATTACAGTGACAATACCTTCAAATCAAAAGGCTTCCGGCAGCACCTTACGAGCCGCATTGTGCAAAAAGCTCGATATGTGTCTTTCAGAGCTCATACTCAGTATCTTTCTTGCTATCCTGTTGCACTCCTCTATCGTCACTGACCGGATTATCTGCTTTATCTCCGGTATCATCGGCTGTGCAAGCGAAAGAGTCCGCACTCCCATACCCAGCAGCAGCATTACCTGTTCCGGCTCGGACGCCATCTCCCCGCAAACGCTCAAATCTATATGTGCCTTATTGGCATCCTGGATAACCGTCCGCATCAGCCGAAGCACCGCCGGGTCCACCGGCGAATAAAGCGTCGAAACAAGCTCATTGCCTCTGTCAACTGCAAGTGTATATTGTGTAAGGTCATTCGTCCCTATGCTGAAAAATTTCACATCTCTTGACAGTGTCGACGCCGTCAACGCCGCCGACGGCGTCTCAATCATAATCCCTATCTCAATGTTCCGGTTATACTCAATCCCCGCCTCATCCAAATCCTCCATAACATCATGAATAATCATCTTTGTCTGCATCAGCTCCTGAAGATTTGTTATCAATGGAAACATTATCTTAAGCTCACCCAGAACCGACGCACGCAAAATCGCTCGAAGCTGCGTCTTGAACATATCAAGGTTCTGCAGACAGAACCGGATGCTCCTCAGCCCCAAAAACGGGTTCGGCTCACGCACAAAACGTTTGCTTTGCGTATACTTGTCCGCCCCTAAATCAATTGTCCTTACTATCACAGGCCGATGCTTAAAAACGCTTATAGTCTCCGCATAGGCCTTATAATGGTCCTCTTCACTCGGCTCGCTCGGCCGGTTAAGATATAAAAACTCCGTCCGGTACAATCCTATCCCCTCTCCGCCTTTATCAAGCACCATCTGAGCCTCAGCCGGAAACTCGATATTCCCTAACAGCGTAACCTGCACACCGTCACGCGTTACCGCAGGCTTTTCCTTTAACTCGCTTAGTCTGTGTTCAAGCTCCAAAAACTCCCGCGAATACTGCTTATACTGCTGCAGCGTCTGCTCATCCGGCCCTACAATCACTATCCCGCGATTACCGTCTATAATGACGGTATCTCCTCCTACCACACTTTCTGTAAGGTCCTCAAGTGCCACCACCGCTGGTATTCCAAGCGACCTTGCAACAATCGCCGTATGGCTTGTTCGCCCCCCGGCATCGGTAGCCATTGCCTTGACATATTTTTTATCAAAGCCGGCCGTCTGTGTCGGGCTCAGCTCCCTGGCAACGACCGCCACCTCTTCTGTCAAATGCTCAAGGTCCTCTTTTTTCCTGCCCAGAAGCCGTTTCAACAAACGCCTCTCGATATCATATATATCCGCCGCCCGCTCGCTGATATAAGGGTCTTTAACCTTCGTAAAATGAGATGCTATCTCTTTCATCGTTGTCGAGACCGCGTACTCGGCTGTAACCTGCTCGCTCTGTATCAGCTCTGTTATTTTCTTGCGAAGGCTCTTGTCATGCAAAAAACGAAGATGAACCGCGAAAATATCCTTTATGCTCTGCTGCTCTAATGTATCCTTGCCTGCCTCCATACTCGTCAGTTCATCAATCGCATCCGTGAAGGCGTTTTTTACACGCTGTATCTCTATCATCCGCTGCGAAGGCTTGACCGTACGCCGCGGTATCAGGTAATCCTCGGAATCGATAATCAGAGACTTTGCTATCGCAATGCCCGGCGAAACTGCTATACCTCTTTTCACTTCCATAACAACCTTTCGCTACCGCTTATCAAACATTGAACAACAAAAAAATACTATGACCTTTCATTTCGACCGGGCGTCTCATCGAACATCCTCACCTCAACAAGCTCCTTTAATGCATCCAGAGCCGCCTGGGCATCCGGGCCGTCAGCCTTTATTACAAGTCTTGTCCCGCAGGTAGCTGCGAGCATACTAATCTGCATTATGCTCTTGCCGGCAACACTCGTCTTATCGTTGCTCACCGTTATCTCACTGTCGAACTGATTCGCAATATCAACAAACTGCATCGCAGGACGCATATGAAGTCCTTCTGCATTCTTTATCTCAACCTCAGTCTCACAAACCGTATTTTCCAATATATTCTCTCCGCTGTCTTTATCTTTTCCGCAGTCATCTCTTTAAACCGCTATTCATCTCTGTCAATGCAGGCCTAATATTCTAATTTTATTTTCGCAAGACTTCCTTCCGGACAATCTGATGAAAAATATCATAAAAATGACCTTTCGTCAGCCTCTTTAAGAAGCTCTATTATCTGTTCGGCATTATGTGACTGCCGTAAAAACTTACGGAACTTTTCCTGCTGCAGGTACCTGAAAACCTTTTCCATTACCTCAAGATGCTTATCCGGATCATCAACGGGACTTATTAAAAGAATCACCGAATATACCGGCTGATTATCAAGCGAGCTAAAATCGATGCCCCTGCTGCTTTGCCCGATTGCCGCCACCACTTTCTTAATCGCTTTATGTTTTATATGAGGTACCGCAACTCCCTTACCCATACCGGTGCTCGCCTCATTTTCTCTTTTGATTACAGCTCTTGTCACCTCCTTACTATTACAACCAACGAGCTCTCCTGCCTTCTTAAGTGCTGTTACAAGCTCTGCTATTACTCCGTCACGGTCCCCGGCCCGAAGCTCCGGAACTATCGCCTTGAAACAAACAAAATCCCCGAAGTTCATATCCTCTCCTAACAGTCTCCGGATTCGTTTAGAATACGAATGGGTTTGAAAAAAATATCTCTTCAAACCTCACGTTATCTTCGTCTATACACTGCCTGTATGTTTATTATTACGTTCCCTGGTCTTCGCCCTTCGAAGCTGTCGTTCAAGTTTATGAACCGCCACGTCAATGCATTGGTATGCGTCCTCGCTCACCTCCTTGGCGATAAAGACCTTACTATGTTCTCCTCGCGCAATTATCTCCACGCTCAGACTATTACCACCCTGTTCCTTATCAATGATTACTTCAACCTGATTGATACTGCTGTAAAACTTTGAAAGTTTGGAAGTCTTTTTCCTCGCGTGGGCCTTAAAAGCCTCTGTTACCTCGATATGTTTACCGACAATAGTAAAAAGCAACTTCGTCCTCCTTAACCAATTTCCAGTAAAAACTCATCAAGCCGTAATTCCCTCATCAATTAAAACCGCCTGTCTTAAAACAAACACCTGCTCAAAAAACTCACCTCTATTATAATCTACCGCTCGACCTAATTCAAATGCCAAATTCCTCCTTAAAAAAACCTTTTTCGTCATTCCTGCGAAACCTGTCCTGAGTGTAGCCGAAGGGGCAGGAATCCATTCTTTCTTTTTCCTTTAGCCCCCAACTCTTGTCCTGAGCGACCTGTGGTGAGCGAAGTCGAACCAAGCCGAAGGGTTTGTGTTGGGGGTATCGTTAGCCCCCTGCACCGCAGGGGGGTTTCTTTTTCGTTTAGCCCTGCCACCTGTGGGCAGGGCAATGTTTTTACGGTTTCCCCCGCCTTTTTAATGGCAGGGTTGCTTTTTCCGCCACCACGTGGCAGGATTATTTTTTTTCGGTTAGCTTCGCCACTCGCGGCGAGGATTTTTCGCAATGCGCATCACGAAATACGTCTATAACGGCGACCAGGTAATAGCTGAATACGATGATATTGATACATTATTGCGTAAATTTATTTATGGCCCCGGTATCGATGAGCCGATTTGTATGATAGTAATTGACGGCGGCAAAACAAGGTATTATTATCATTACGACGCTTTAGGAAATGTCGTTGCTCTTTCAAATATTAGTGGAGTTGTAGCTGAGCAGTATAGCTACGATGAGTTCGGCAATGTTTCCGGCAGCAGTTCTATTGGTAATCCGTACTTTTTTACCGGCCGAAGATTTGACACAGAGACCGGTCTTTACTATTACAGAGCGAGGATATATAAAACGTTTGCGAATTTTTTATTTTTAGTAACTCACTGACAAAGCAGGACTTATAGAACCTGAAATTTTGCAACATCGGCGGATAACGAGCCATCTGGTTGTAGTACAGTTGTATTCAACGGGCACTACAATGGCGTCGTCAACAGCATCGAAAGCAAAGCAGACTTAGGTATACAAATTGTCGTGTCCGTTTTTTTGTTGCAATTTCGTGAAAAAAAGCTAGTATTGTTAATTAAGTTGAATTTGAGGAACCGGGTAATGAAGAGAAAAATTTATTATGTCTTATTTGGCGCTAATTTCTTGGCATAGTACTGGTGCAGAAAGTCTGCGCCGTTTTGGAAATACTGAACATATTATTGGAGGAATGAACCATGAAAACGAAAGAAATGAGAATAAAAGTAATATACAGTGTCCTGATTTTAGTGGGGTTGATGGTTGCTGTGCCATTCGTCTTTGCCGGCAGCCTTGAACCATCGGGGGCACCAACGGGAACGATGAAAACTCTTGATGAGGTCGAGCCAAAGATACCTATTCATGCGTCGGATTTACCGCTGACCATCACCGAGCCGAACTCATATTATCTGGCCGAGACCATAAACTTCGATCCCAGCGATGCCAACGCCATTACCATTGAGGCCAACGATGTGACCATTGACTTGGCTGGTTTCAGCGTTATCGGTCCAAACTCAGGAACTGGCTGTGGGGTTTACATGAATGGCTGCACCAATGTCGAAATTCGGAATGGAACAGTGCGTGATTTTTATTGTGGTATTTATGAGTTTTCGTCATCGGGCAGGCAGCACCGCGTAATAAATGTGCGGGTAATGTCAAATGGGAATTACGGCATTAAGCTTTATGGTGACGGCCACATGGTTAAGGACTGTACTGCGGCAGAAAACGGTTACATGGGCATTTATGTTAGCTCTGGCAGCACGGTGAATGGTAGCATTGCCAACCGTAATGGCAATATCGGCATCATGGCCTCTGACGGTAGCTTGGTGGTCGGAAACACTGCTTACAACAACCAGTCTGTCGGCATCAATGCTGGCAAAGGCAGCACGGTGGCCAGCAACACAGCCTACGGAAACCAAGGCCATGGCATTGCTGCTGGCGAGGACAGCACAGTGACCGACAACACGGCTCGTTATAACCAGGATAGTGGCATATATGCTAACAATGGCAGCACGGTGACCGGCAATACCACCAGCTGGAATAATCTGTCTGACACTGCAGGGAAGGGTGGAATTCGTCTTCAGTGGCGGTGCGCGGCCAAGGGCAATACAGCCTCATACAACAAACAGAATAATATTTATGTTACTGGCGATGACAACGCTATCGAGGAGAATCTGATGACAAAATGTACGTCTGGCAACGGTATCTATTTTAATAGCGCAGGTAACTTCTACGCCAATAACCGGGCATCAGGGAACGTTACGGACTATAACGATGTTCCAGGCAACATTGATGGTGGCGGAAATGTATCATTCTAATGAAATGGGGAAATTATGTGTTTGAGAAGACCAATATTAATAATATTTACTGTGGCAATAGGTAGTTTAACCTCAGTTGTGTATTCTAAGAACATCGACCCCTATGATGTCAATGCACAATATGCATATTGTGAGAATATCGGCTGGATAAACTTCGAACCAAATGTGGCTGACCCCAATGCGGGTGCGCAAGTTTCATCGAGTAAGATCACCGGTTTTATCTGGGCGGAAAATATCGGCTGGCTTAGTCTTTCGTGTGAAAATACTGGCAGTTGTGGAACAGTGGATTATGGTGTTGTCAATGATGGAGTTGGCAACCTGTCTGGCTACGCCTGGGGCGAGAATATCGGTTGGATAAATTTTGATCCGCAGGTTTCGGGTGATCCGAACAACTATGGTGTAAAAATCGACTCTGACGGCAACTTTTCCGGCTGGGCTTGGGGTGAGAATATTGGCTGGATAAACTTCAATTCTGCTGATTTATTCGGGTGCAACGTCAAGGCATGTAAAGTAAACTTTGATGATCTGGCCAATTTTGTTGCCCAATGGCTTGAGACAGGCTGTGGTCCTGATAACAATTGGTGCCAAGGAGCTGACTTAACTGACCCCAACAAGGTTGATTTTATCGATTACAGTGTGTTTGGTGTTTTCTGGCGAGATTATTGTCCCGATGGTTGGCTGTTAAAATAGTCCAACAGAAGATAGCATTTGGAGCAAGTGTTGAGTGGTCGTGGTCCCAATTTGTATGGTCTTTGAGATGGACATTTAATCCATTGTTTTATAGGCAGCTTGAGCATTGCTTAAAAATAGACATCGGATATATAAAATGTTAGACATTTTTTAAATTTTTGTAATTGCTTGATATAAAAACGCTTACAAAATGAACATTTTTATAAATTTGGGGGATAACAAGCCTGCCAGTTGTGTTGCGGTTGTACGCTATTGGGCCAGACTATTGGGGCAGATTTTCCTTGTGTTGGTGCTGGAAAGTCCTATAATTATAAGATATCGCTGGTTTTGTAACAAAGCTGTAGGAGGCTAAAAGTGGATAAGAAATCATCCGCAAAAGCATCGAACAAACTTTACCTTGTAGTTTTTGGATTATGGACAGGTACGGTTTTGTTGACGTTCGAAAAATTAATGACCCCAATTCTTTCGTCTCCAAACAAGCCAAGTAAATTATTTGCTACTATTTTCATATCTTGGCTTGTTCTGATGTGGTTGGTGGGTATCTGGCACCTTATGAATGTATTGTTTAGTTGGGTCGTGTCAAGATTAGGGAAGGTTAGACTACCTAATGGCTTAGGATGCCCGCATCAAAATCCTACTGTGGCTATTCTCTATACTACATGCAATGA
>CAZMQF010000007.1:0-33807 GCA_964568365.1 uncultured Pirellulales bacterium
GTTTATTGATGCGACCGGCGAGCAGATGAATGAACTTAATAACGAATTTTATACAGCCCGTGCTTCACTAAAACCTGCGCCGGTTGATGTCAGCAAAGAAGTGACACAAAGCTTTGAGGAGCTTATTCGGAAACGTAAAATCAGTGCTGAAGTGCTGGAAGATAAATTGGCTTGTCAGCAGATTTTAGAAGAGCTGACTAAAAGCAAAGAGCTTGCGAGTCGTTCTGTCGGACCGGGTCGGCAGTTAATATGGGAATTCAATAATGTCAATGTTAAATCCCAGGACCCTGAGGGCAAGATTTTTGTTCGATACAAATATGAGGTCTCAGTCGCGCCGCCGAACAGGCGTATAGCGGGTAGATGGACCGTTGGTGACTACAGGCAGGAAAAGTATGGTCTGCCGGTTGAAACGCCGCTGTGGCGTGAATCGCGGTGGGATGTAATTCGCACATTCCAGGAGCTTGAAGTGCCGGTTAATGTGGTTGCTGAAGATGGATATGTGGCGGTTGGTTTTGTTAATTTGCCTCAGTATAATAATACAACTGTAATTTTTCCTGAGAAGGATGGTATAGAGGTCCTTTACAAGTCGGACAGTTTCACAGCGAACTATATAAGAGCGACTATATTGGTTTTGCTGCGATTGATATTCCTGGCATCTCTTGGAGTCTTTACCGCTACTTTTTTATCATTTCCGACGGCAGTTTTGTTTTGTCTTGTTGTTTTTGCCACAGGTACGATAAGCGGTTTTATTTTTGAATCCTTCAGCACTCTCGGCGGAGGTACAGAGCTTATATATACTTTCACAGTCAAGCCGCTGGTCAGGCTGCTTCCGCAATTTGATAAGGTAAATCCTGCGAGGTTCCTTGTGCCGGCGAGGCTGCTGAGCTGGAATCTGCTGGGAAAAGTAGCAGCTATTATGGTTTCGATTAAGGCGGTAATACTGTTTTTGCTGGGCATATTGATTTTTAACCGCAGGGAGATTGCGAAAATTATAGTTTAGTCAGGACGTGAATCTTGGTTTTTATGCGTTTCCGTGACACAATAATCTGCGTGACGGCGGTCTTGTTAGCTGCTGGATTGTTTATAATCGCAGGCTCTCAGCTTGAGAGCCTGAATGTTAAGCGCCGCGAGCTTGGGCTTGTAATTGACAAGCCTGAAAATATACCTCCTTCGCTGGCATTTGCAACAATCGCAACAGGGGCGTTCAGAGGTTTGGTAGTCGATTGTCTTTGGCTCAGGGCTGAACGATTAAAAGAGGAAGGGCAATTTTTTGATGCGAAGCAGCTTGCCGATTGGATAACCATTTTACAGCCGCGTTTTACACAAGTCTGGGATTTTCAGGCGTGGAATATGGCCTATAATATTTCGGTCTCGATTCCCGCGAGCGAGCCGGAAGAGCGATGGAGATGGGTCAAAAACGGATATGAACTGCTTCGTGATAAAGGTATAGTTGTCAATCCGAAAAGCATCTCTTTGTACAGGCGGCTGGCTTTGATATTCCAGCACAAAATCGGTGGTGTAACGGATGACGTCCACAAGTACTATAAGCTGCAGCTTGCGCTGGAAATTCAGCCGCTTCTAAAATCGGAAGATAACAGAATGGGAGCCGCCGATAACAGGTACTATGAAGAACTTGCGAAGGCACCAAAAGAGTTCAAAAAGATAAGCGAGGACCCGAATTTTCTGCCGTTGATTAATGAGCTGCGAAAAGCCGATGAAGTATTTGCCGACAGCGAGAAGTTTGTTGGCAATTATCTTTCATTGAGACAGAATCCGAGCGGATTCAAACCGGAAGCACTTAAGGTGATTGACAGATTCAGGGGCAAAAATACTTTAAAGAAGTTTGATATCTTCGCTAAAGCATATCAATTGCGCAATGTTTGGAAGCTTGAGCCTGATTTAATGGTTGAATTGAATAAGACTTACGGTCCTGTTGATTGGGACGATCCGAATAATCATTTGCCGCTGGAATGGCGACATCCTGATGCGCATGCGATGTACTGGGCGTATAAGGCTTTGAAGATTGGCAGCGAAGAGAAGTTTTCTGTCCCTGAGGCAAATGCGGACCGGATGATAAATCATAGTCTGCAAAGTCTTTTTCGAACGGGTAAGATATATATCTATAGCCAGATGATAAAGCCGCAATCAGATTCTATTTCTGATGCCAATTCTCAGGCACCTGTTAAGGTACAAGAGATATATCTCAGGCCTGATTTGAGAATGTTCAAATCCTATAATAAAGCAGCGCTGGCGAGGATTGAAAAGTATGGGAAGCTTAAGGAAAATACGGCTGAGTCAATGCAGATTGGGCACAAAAATATGCTTAAAAACGCGGTTCTGTCATTTTATCAGGCTGGTCTCACCAGACAGGCACAGGAAATTTATAATCAGTTGAGAGAATTGTATCCTCTTGAGGAATTCAATGTTGCCCTTGCGGTGTTCATAAGACAGCGTTTCCGCGAGGAGCTGACGGAGCTGCGGAACATATCTAATGCTACTGAAATAGTCCAGATGATTCTGCAGGAGGCTTACTTCAGATATGCTATGCGTGATGATGACCAGGCAGCTATGAGTGAAAACCTTGCGAAAGAGGCCTATGACCAGTACCGGTCAGATTATGCTGATGAGCAAGCAAAAGAGAAGGAGAGGATGTCTTTGCCTGATTTTGAGAGGTTGCAGTATCTGGCACTTGTTGATTTTTTGATGGACGAGCAGTATCCGGTTGTGATGAGGAATAGTTTGTTCAGCCGGATTCAGATAGAAAAACCAGAGCTTTTTGAAAAGATTATAAGAGAACGTGACAGGATACTTCAGGAAAGACAACAATCAGAACAATAACATCAGCCAATTTTAATTTTATATTATGCAAACCGAATTTTATGAGCAGTTGACAGCTTCACAAAGGCAGGCAGTTTTTCATACCGAAGGTCCGCTGCTTGTGCTTGCAGGGCCGGGCAGCGGAAAGACAAGGGTCGTTACATACCGGATAGCAGCACTTATTGATTCGGGTGTGCAGGCCCACAATATCTGTGCAGTAACCTTCACGAACAAGGCCGCAGAAGAGATGCGGAAACGATGTACCGAGCTTCTGGGCTTTTTGAACAGGGCCAATATCAGCACATTTCATTCGTTATGTGTTCGGATATTGAGGCGGTATTCATCGAAAGCAAATATAAATCAGAATTTTAGTATCTATGATGCAACAGACCAGGCTAAGTGTATGAGACAGGCTGTCAAGGATTGTAATCTTAATGCCGCCGATTTTTCACCTGCCCGCATGCTTGATGCTGTCTCGGCATTAAAGAACAGACTCGTCGATGTTGACACCCTTAAAATTGAGGCGAACGATTTTTTTTCAACTACTCTGGCAAAGATTTATATGCGATATCAACAGATTCTTTCAGAAGCAAATGCGCTTGATTTTGACGACTTGCTGCTTAAGACGGCTTTTTTACTCAGGGATTTTGCTGATGCTCGCGAGGAGCTTTCAAATCGTTTCAAGTTTGTGCTTATAGATGAATATCAGGATACAAATCACGCCCAGTACCGGATAGCGAAGCTTTTAGTTTCACAACATAATAATATCTGCGCAACCGGCGACCCCGACCAGTCTATATACCGCTGGCGAGGTGCGGATATTCGAAATATTCTTGCTTTCGAGGAGGACTGGCCGCAAGCAAAGGTTATAAAGCTTGAGGAGAATTTCCGCTCAACTCCGAACATACTCAAAGCTGCAGATTCACTTATTTCCTTCAATCAGTCTCGAAAAGACAAAGTGCTTATCCCGACAAGGCCCGAAGGAAGCGATATTGTTGTCAATTGCTGTGAAGATGAGACCAATGAGGCTGAAACCGTTGCCAATCTTATAAGAGAACTGACGGAAAGAGGTGTTTCTCTGCGTGGAATTGCCGTGTTCTATCGCATTAATGCGATGAGCAGGGCACTTGAGGAAGCACTTATAAAAAATAAGATTCAATATCAAATTGTTCGAGGAATTGAATTCTATAATAGAAAGGTGATACGCGACCTGCTGGCCTTTTTAAAAGTGCTGGTAAATCCTGAAGATGAAATTGCTCTGCTGCGAATAATTAATACGCCGGCTCGTGGAATAGGCAGGACAACGATTGACAGGGTAAAAGCCTATGCCGCGGCAGGCAGACTTTCTTTTTATGAAGCCTTAAAACAGGCAGACAAGATTGACTCATTATCAAAGGGATCAAAGGCGAAAGTTGCCGTCTTTGTTAATACGATAGAAGAGCTTAAAAAGAAACTGAACAAGCCCGTTGCTTTCATTGCCCAGTCGGTGTTTGATAAGACAGGTCTGGCCGCCTCACTCAAAGATTCTAAGGATACAGACGCGATTGAGAATATTAACGAACTCATAAATGCAGCAGCAGGTTATGACAAGCAGACCAATGAGCCTTCACTGCTTGATTATCTGCAGCAGATTTCACTGTTTAGCGATGTTGATACATATGATACTGACAGGCCTTATGTGGCTTTGATGACACTGCATTCTGCGAAGGGATTGGAATTTGACAATGTTTTTATTGTCGGTCTCGAGGAAGGCCTGCTTCCGCACGAGAGAAGCAGTGAGGATGATGAGGAAATCGAAGAGGAGAGGCGGTTATTTTTTGTTGGCATCACACGAGCGAAGTTAAAGCTATTTGTAAGTTATTGTCTGTATCGAACGACTCGAGGCCAGCTTTTGAGGTGTAATCTATCGCCTTTTCTTTATGAGCTTGGTATTTTCCGGCATGAGGAGATTCGAAATGATGAGGATGGAATATATTACGATGACGAGTATCAAAGAAGAGGTACATTCTCGCCGATTTTTACGCCAGGCCAGCTTGTAAGGCACGGCTCTTTCGGTCTCGGGCGGGTGAAAGATTTTGTCGATATGGGCGAAAACAGTATTGTGGTTGTTAATTTTAATAGCGGTCAGACTAAATCACTGAAAGTAAAATTCGCAAATCTTTCGGCGATTGAAGGTGATTTTTCATAAACATAACGCTACCCAGAAAACAAGTCTGCCTTTAAGCTAAATTGCTTTTTTTATGTTCATAACTCGTTTTTAATTATAAAAAGAAGCGTTTTGAGGATTTAATTGTTGATTAGATTGTTAGAATTCTCATTTTTATGCGAATAATCATCGACGAAAAGGCCGTTTTTTCGATAAAAACGGGTTAAGAAGGTTGCTGAAAAGTCCCAATAACTAACTGTCCAATTCGTAATATATTTGAATATAAGATGTTATTGTTGTATAATAAGTTGGAATAGAAAAGTTATTGAAAATGGGGTAAAACTGATATGGCAAAAGCGGAATCAATAAAAAAACTGCCTCCCGTAGAGCAGCTTAGAGGCAGAACACTCGGTAGAGTGCTTATTAAAATGGGTGTTCTAACCAGAGAACAGGTGCATGAGTGTGTCAAAATACAGCAGAAACAGGGGGGAAAAGACCAAATCGGAAAGATATTTTTGGAACTTGGTTATGTCGATGAAAAACAACTTCGGATTGCAAGAGCAGCACAGAGGGGGATGGAATACGTTAACATAAATGAAATTGAAATTTCCCCTGATGTAATAGATAAAATACCATTCCAGATGGCAAAATCATATCAACTTATACCGATTGCATATTACAAAGAGGAAAACGAATTGACGGTTGCCCTTGACAATCCTGAGAATTTCAGGGCGACAGACGATTTAAGCACACTTATGGGTTATAAAGTTAAAGCCTGTTTTACAGAGCCGGAGGCAGTGGAAAATGCCCTGAATAAATATTATCAAACACAGGAGGAGAACATAACAGAGCTTATAAGCGAGATACAGGAGGACAGATTTCTTGCTGAATTTGAGGGCAGGAACCAAAGTATAGACCTTGATGAATTAAAGGAGCTGTCGAATTCCAATCCGGTAAAGAAACTATTGAACCTTGTTTTACTTCAGGCAATTCGTGATAAAGCATCAGATGTTCATTTTGAGCCGTTCGAGAATGAATATAAGATGCGCTACAGAATTGATGGTGTTCTTTACGAGATGGTACCCCCGCCTAAACACATAGCCGCGGCACTGAGCAGCCGTATTAAAGTTATGGCGAGTCTCGATATTGCAGAGAGGCGCATGCCGCAAGACGGCCGTATATCTTTAACCGTAGAAGGAAAACCGGTAGATTTGCGTGTAAGTGTTCTGCCAACGATGTTTGGTGAAAGTGTAGTATTGCGCGTTCTGGACAGGAGCCAGCTCAGTCTGGATTTGGAAAAACTGGGAATTCGCCAGGAAGAGCTTGTACTGGTTAATCAGCTTATTCACAAACCAAATGGAATATTGATTGCCACGGGACCTACCGGCTGCGGCAAGACTACGACACTTTATTCGGCTTTAACTCAGCTTAATGATGTAGAGACGAAAATAATAACGACCGAAGACCCTATAGAATATGATTTGGACGGGATTATTCAGGTTCAAATCAAGGATGATATCGGTTTAACATTTGCGAGATGTCTTCGTTCAATACTTCGTCAGGACCCCGATATAGTGATGGTCGGTGAGATACGTGACCTTGAGACGGCGGAGATTGCGGCACAGGCGTCATTAACAGGTCATCTTGTTTTTACAACTTTGCACACCAATGACGCCCCAAGTTCAATAGCAAGGCTTCTTGATTTGGGAATAGAGCCGTTTCTTGTAACAGCTACGCTGGAAGGAATTATTGCACAGAGGCTTGTCAGAAAGATTTGTGAGAACTGCAAGACGCCTTTTGAGCCGAAGGAAATTCAATTAAGAGAATTGGACCTCACGCCGGAGGGCGTCAGGGGCAAGAAGTTTTATTATGGCAAAGGTTGCAGTAAATGCAATAAGACCGGCTATCGTGGGCGGACGGCTATTTTTGAGATTATGACCTTCAATGACCGAATACGCGAGCTGATAATGAACCATGCCTCGACAAATGTAATCAGAATGGCGGCTCAGAAGTCTGGAATGAAGCTGCTGCGAGACAGCGGTCTCGCGGCGATTTACAATGGTATTACGACTATAGATGAGGTTGTTAAGGAAACAATATCGGAAGGGTAAGTAAAGCAAAGCGGTTTAGAGCAGAATTTGTCAGGAGATATTTACGATGTCTATATTCAAATATGAAGCATTAGATTCACAGGGATTGTCTGTGAAAGACGAAGTAGAGGCACTGAGCCAGAAAGAGGCCATAAGTAAAATCCAGAATATGGGGTATTTTCCCACGAAGGTCCGCGTCACAGGAGCCAAGAAGAAGGCAGCCAGGGCGGTAAGGGCAGCACCGCGTCGCGGTGCCGGTGGCCACGTCTCGGTCAAACTTGTAACGCAGTTTGCAAGGCAGCTTTCAACTTTGCAGGATGCGGGTTTGCCGATATTGAGGTCACTGAGAATTCTCGAGGAGCAGCAAAAATCGGGGACGTTTAAGAGAGTAATCGGTTATGTTGCGGATGACATTGAGGGAGGCTCGACTCTGTCAGAGGCTATGGCACGGTTTCCGAAGGCTTTTGACAGGTTGTTTGTCAGTATGATTGCAGCGGGTGAGACCGGTGGTGTCCTTGATTTGATTCTTGCCCGGATTGCGGAATTTATGGAGAAGGCCCAGAAACTTAAAGCCCGAGTCAAAAGTGCGCTTATTTATCCCTTGGTGGTGCTAACGGCGGCATTTACGATTCTGTTGCTTTTGATGAAATATGTTATACCCTCATTTAAGACAGTTCTTAAAGAGATGACGGATCAACCGCTGCCGAGAATAACAGAGATCGTTCTGGCAATAAGTTCCTGGATTGCCTACAGGTATGGCTGGGCGGTTCTTCTGTCGGTGCCGATTGCGTTTATCATATTGCTGAAATTTGTTAAGAAGTTCCGGATAGGCAGGATGATTATCGATACGATTAAATTACACCTGCCGGTAGTAGGGGCTCTGACCGGCAAGTTAGCGGTTACGCGATGGACAAGGACGCTCGGGACACTGATTGGTGCGGGCGTTCCGATACTGGATGCGATTAACACTTCACGTGAGACGGCCGGCAACGAGGTCTATGGCAGGATGCTGGGCAATGTTCAAAACTCCATCAGGCAGGGCGAAAGCTTCGCTGGGCCTTTGAAGCAGTCAAAGACGGTTGACCTTATAGTTTCAAATATGGTCGCGGTCGGCGAAGAGACCGGTGACCTGGACAAGATGCTTCTTAAGGTGGCGGATAACTATGATGAGCAGGTCGATGTGCTTGTTGCATCCCTGATGTCACTTCTGGAGCCGATAATGATTATTGTGCTGGGTCTTATCGTTTTGACAATCGTCTTGTCGATATTTTTACCCATAGTCGGCGTGATATCAGGATTGAGCAGTGCTCAGCATTAAAGGTTAGCCGGGGAAAAATGCGTTTTTGTTAAGGAGAAAAAAGTGAATCGATTAGCGAATAAACTAAATCACAGGCGGGCGTTTACGATAGTGGAGCTGCTGACGGTTATGAGCGTTATTATTCTGCTGATAAGCCTTCTTGTCCCCAGC
Source organism: uncultured Pirellulales bacterium (assembly GCA_964568365.1). GTDB lineage: Bacteria > Planctomycetota > Phycisphaerae > Sedimentisphaerales > Anaerobacaceae > CAYLMG01. Next base: position 8,522 of record CAZMQF010000007.1, read on the forward strand.
CTGAACAGGATGAAACGGTATGCCTTATACGTAAAGCAAAAAAACCACTTCAAAGGCATAGGTGAGGGACTGACAATGTTCAATGCCGAATGGGAGGACTACCCGGATTCAAGTCGGCTTGACAATAGTGGTGGTGGGCACGGAGGACTGCAATATTGTGGTGCGATGAAGCTGTGTGAGGCGATGGTCGGCCAGGACCTGTTGGGCTTTCACCCTCAGTCACGTTTCTATCAGAGAGGGACAATTGATGGTAACCCTCCCACTGCAGTCGGTAATGATTTATATCCTGCCAGAACATTCCCTCCCCCAAGGCCGCAAACTACACTTATAGAGCAAAGTGAAAGGGAAAGAAAAGGTCTGTACATTTCGCGTGAAAATGCAAATGCATATAAAATTGAGGATTTGTATCATACTGGTACAGGCGTTTTCCCGGGGGATTTGCGGGTGCTTTGTGATGTTTATGGAACCGCAATGCATACGCAAACGGGCAAGACCGTCGGTTCGCCAATCCTCTACTATAAGGCCGATACTACAAAGCAGTTGCATACTTTTAATCCTACCAGTTCCGCCAACAACATTTACAACTATCAAGACAATATAGATTTGATTGACATTGGCATAGCCATGCAGCCCACTTTATCACACCCGATGGGCTCTGTCGGAACGGCTCCGTTTGGTGACCCTCCGGTACAAGCCGAACCGAGTATTTTCTATGATGTGACACTGGATGAGAAAATGTTGCCTGTGCGGAAGCCTTACAGAGATGACAGCTTTATACTGATTTCAGCAGGCTTCGATGGTTTGTACGGCACGCCGGATGATGTGTTTAATTTCGATAAGTAAGATGAGTATATCAATATACGCCCGTTTAGGTGTATGAGGTGATTGTGTGATGGGTATTTATCTTGATAATTTTGGTTTCAGGAGGAAATGATGAGCAGGTTGTCTATTTTCTTGGTGGTGTTCGTTATGCTGCTTTCAATTAATAGTGTTGGTGCGTATGCCGGCGGGCTTGTCAACGGCAGCTTCGAGGCTGACAGCTATATAGATGATATCACCATAGAGGAGCCGAACGCATGGGATGTAAATATGCCCGGTAACTTCGGCGGCTGGGTCTATAACGACTGGGTTACAGACGGAAGTTTTAATCTGACGGTCAGTTCGTTCTGGTATACAGCATTTGAAGCCGACGACGCAGCTTTAGTTTCTCAGCAGGTTATCCTCAAAGATGTTAAGCAGATTGTCTTTGATGTCAAACTGGACACATACCCTGCTTATGTATGGAGCCCGGACAAGAGAACAGCGGCAGTAATGATAGATGATGAAATTAAATGGCAGTCGGATATCTTCGGTGAGGATGTTCGAGGTGAGTATTTCGGAGAGGTTATAGATGTGAATATAGACGATAGCCAGCTGCATACACTTTATCTTGCACTTATATCAAATGTAAGCGAAGAGTGGTTTGATGTTGAAACCATGTATTATGTTGACTGGGATTATGTTGGCTTTGACGCTGACTGCAGAGGCAGAGGATTTTTGAGCGGTGATTTCAACAGGGATTGCGTGATAAGCGAAGAGGATTTGAAAATTTTGACAGAGGTATGGTTAGAATGGGTGGATTCTGAAAGCGAATATAACCTTTATGACAGTAATGATATCGGTGCTTACGGTATTATAAATTTCCGAGACTACGCAGTGTTGGCTGATGTTAGAGACAGCAATGACTTATCAGACATAGAAGAATTTGCCGGTGTTTGGCTTGATGAGGTGCCGGTTGATTACGAAAGGAACTTGTATAACGATGATGATGTACGGCCTATGGATGTTATTGACTTTCTTGATTTTGCCGTCTTTTCTCAGCAGTGGCTTAAAAGCAGCTATGATTAGCAGGCTCCTGTAAGAAAAAATAATTTTAAGGTGATTATTATGAAATCGACAAAGGGATTTACATTAATTGAGCTGTTAACGGCGATTGCGGTAAGTGCGTTGCTTTTGAGCCTTTTGTTACCTTCCCTGCATAGGGTCCGCAATATGGCCAGAGAGGCCAAGCAGAGGGTGCAGTTTTCAGCGATAGACCAGGCATTATTGGCCTGGCGCAACGATTTTGGTGACTATCCGCCTTCTTTTTGGGAACCGGCTGAAGAGTATGATTTTTGTGGTGCACAGAAACTTGCGGAAGCCCTTTTCGGCCTGGATTTGCTCGGCTTTTATCCTTACACAGACTGGAAAGGTAACCTTGAACTGTATACAGAACCTCCTGGAAACGATTTAAGTCAAAGAGAGTCCCGTTATCTTGATATCGATAATATTGGTGTTTTCCCAATAGTTGAATTTTATGCGGATCCAAGGCAAATGGCGAAGAATACTTATGTGCTCTGTGATGTTTTTGGTCATAGTAAGATAAATACAGCAGATGGGGTAATCAGGGCTGGGCTTCCAATTCTTTATTATAAGGCTGATACATCGAAAGCTCAATTTACACGTAACACTCTTCTGAGTGTTTATAGTTTTACAGATAATTTTCAAATACTTCTAACACAGCAGGTGAACGACAAACGAATTCATCCCCTTTTGATTGACGGCGGAAATTATTTCTATAGTGGCGATTATAAGATTTTGGATAAAAAAGTTACCAGCAAGCCCTGGCCTCATAGGCCGGACTCATACATTCTGATTTCAGCAGGCGTGGACGGCCTGTATGGGACGAATGATGATATTACCAACTTCGGATATTAACGAATATAGAACACAGAATACAGAATAATGAAAACAAAAATAAAAAAATTTGGTTTGACTCTGGTTGAGGTGCTGATTGTGGTTGCGCTGATTGTCGTGCTGGTCTCGATGGTAATTATAGCGACGAACAAAAGCCGCGTCGATACACAAGAGCAGCTTACCAGGGCGACGATTGAAGTGCTCGATACCGCCCTGCAGGAATATCACGATTATACAAATGATTTCCCATACTCCGATTTGATAAGTACGGAAGATGATCCCACCTGGCGCAATGCATCGCTTTATGTCCAGCTCAACCTTGTGCCGGATTCGAGAAAGATACTCAGCAAGCTCGCAGATTCGAAGATTCGAATGGTTGATGATGAAGTGATTTCGTTTACGGACCGGTGGGGAACAAACCACGAACAGGAAGGTTACTTGTTAGTATTGGATGCGTGGGAGACACCGTTGGATTATCTGTATGAGTCGGGTGTTAATACTTTTCCTATGATTATATCTGCCGGCCCCGACAGGAATTTCGATACGCCGGCGGACAATATCGATAACAGAAAGTAAAAATGAAGAGGCTGAAATCTTACAAAAAGGGCGTTACTTTGCCGGAGATACTGACGGTTATTGCGATTGTTGTGCTTGTCACGGTAGTCTCGATGCCTGCGATAGATGTCTTTTTTAACTCGTTTGCCTCGCAGGGAAGTACCGAGGCGATGATAAATGCAGCCCTTTCCAGCGCACGTGCTATGGCAACCAGCGAGCACAGGTATGTTGGAATCAGGTTTCAGAAAATTTACGACGAAAGAGGCCCTCTTTACGCCGACCAGTATATGATTTTTATCGTCTATGACTATGATAAAACAAAACTGGCTTACGGTTTCAGGGCGGTCGAGGGCATCAAGCCGATGAAGCTGCCGGAAAATATAGGAGCGATGGAGATTGTTGCAGATGATACTGAAATTGATAACGAAGCAAAGGTAAAGGACAAGACCACTTTTTCGATTGTTTTTTCACCTTCTGGAAAAATGGTGGTTCATTTAGTCCGGGTAGCCAGTAATAATGTCAAAGATATGGTTTTTGATCAAATGCCACATCAGTACGCCATGTTTCAGGAAGATGAAGATGTTACGCCTCCGTATAAACAAGAGCCGAGCAGGAGGTCTTTTTTAATCTATGACAACAGAGAGTTCAGGCGCGCGTATGATAATGACCGACCTTATACGGATTATCTTAAGCAGCTGGCGGAAAAGCCTTTATATATCAATCCATATACGGGGACGATAATTTCGCAGGGACAGTGATATTATGAAAAACAGAATAAACAATAAAGGTTTTTCACTTGTAGAGATACTGATGTCGCTGGGGATACTCTCGATAGGGATGCTCCTGATAGCTGCTGTATTTCCCGTGGGTATCCATTTTACCACGATAGCGACAGAACGTACGATTGCTTCAGCAGTTGCTGATGAGGCGTTTGCAAAGATAAGGTTGTATTGTACCGACCCGAATGTCGGTCTTAGTCCAGGTATGGTGGATACGGTATTGGAGGTTTTCCCACCGGTTGATCCATCTCTTTTAATTGATTATAACTCGGTTGAATTTTCTTATCCTTCGGACGACGATGTCGCTGTTAGCCGAAGGATGTATTCCTGGTCGGCTGTATGGAGACGCGTGAGCGCGGATATGTCTGACACAAGGATTCAGGTTACCGTTTTTGTAAGCAGAAGGGCCGGGGCGCCGGCGAGGTATTATGAAGCCGACCTTAGCGAAGACGGCCAATGGCCGCTACCACTGCCTGTGGAGGTTACGAACAGTGGTAATCAACGCCAGATTAATATAAGTGAGACATCACCGGACAGCCCGAAAAGAAACTTTATAAATCCGGGCTGTACAATCGTAGATGGCAGAGACGGCCGAATATACAGGGTGCGGGACCGAAGGATGGTGGGTAGTACCAGTGTCATTGTCCTCGACAGTGACTGGCCTCTATCACAAACAACTGGAACTGTCTGGGTGGTTGCGCCGCCTGTGGGAGGCGGCAGATACCCCTGTATAGCGGTCTATCAAAAGGTGATTAGATTCTGAAAAAGGACACAGAAGACAGAATGTTGAAATTAAAGAAAAGAATAAAAAGAAAAGGGTTTACATTAGCTGAGATTATAACCGCCGTAGCGATACTCGCTATGCTGGCGGGTTTTATATCGGTGATATTCAAAAGCAGTATCGACGGCTACCGCTCAGCCGGTGCCAATACCGAGATTATGCAGAAGCTCCGCGCAATAACCGAGCAGCTTAACAGCGACTTCGAAGGCCTCTGCAAAGACGGATACCTGATTGTAACAAAGGAAAGTAAATCCAGAAAAATTTATGACAAAATCGGCTATCCATTAGAAACAGTTCATATGGACAGAATCTATTATTTCACCACCGGCGATTTCCAGTCCTGGGACCGGTATACAAATGAAAATAATACTTTGACATTTGCGAAAAGCAATATAGCAAGGGTTTTCTGGGGACACGATAGCAACTCCCTTAATAACGATGAACTGCCGCTAAGTGAATGCAAATTGGCAAGGGATGTGTTGTTGTTAACTCCTAATCCCGACCAAAATATCGTTTTACCAGATGACTGCAATGGTTTAAGTTTCGCACAGTGCAAGATACAAACCGATGTGGATAACTTAATAAGTTTGGTAGAAGACTCTAATGAGCGGGATATTCTGGATAATTCCGTCAGGATAGATATCCAGAGCGAACCTGAAGATGTCAGGCGATTGTTCTGTGAGAATATCGGCGAATTTAAGATTGAATGGAGCGAGGGGAATTTTGACTTGACTGGTGACTTGATTTGGCTACCGCAGGGGACTACGTCGTTGCAGAAAACCTGGGGACCGAATGCTGTTAAGCCGAAAGCGTTCAAGTTCACTTTTACACTTTACGATTCTAAAGGGATACTTCAAGGCGGCAGAAGATTCACCCACATAGTCTATTTAGACAATTAACCACAGAGGGCGCAGAAGATTTTTGAGTTCTAAGTTTTAAGTTGTGGAATAAAGATGAAATAATTTGCCACAGAGTTCACAGAGAACACAGAGGTAAAGAAAACTAAAAGTTAAAAATCAAAATGTAAATTTAAAATTTAAAATGATACTGCTTCGTGAACTTCGTGCTCTTCGTGGTGAAAAATTGAGAAAGGCTTGGTGGTTAGTAAACTGCTTAGGGAAAGGCGGCAAAATATGAAAAAGTCAATATTCAAAAACTTAACTTTGCCCGGCTCGGCTTTTATTATGGTCTTTGTCCTCACTTCTTTACTGGCTCTTGTAGGCTTGATTTTCCTTTTAACAGCGAGAGTCGATAAGCTCTCGACTTCCGCAATAGAGGAGAATAAACAGCTCGATGCCGCAGTCGATACGGTAATAGCGCAAATTTCACAGCAGCTCGTAATGGATACACCCGGAATTGACCCAAATGGAGAATATTATGACTACCCCGACTATTTGAATCCCTGGCTTGCAAGTCTTGAGCCGTATAAGAATCCCATAGACGGAAAGTACTGCTGGCGGCAAATTAGTGATGTTACTGGTTTTTTGAAAGTAATGGAACCTGTATGGCAACCTTATGCGGATTGGTCGGTTAATGAAAACGCAACACAAAATGTCAGTGTAGATAAGGTTGGACAGGGAATATATGTTGATGATTACCCGGATATCGAGTTTGACATCGATGGTAATTTAGAAGAGAACTCTGCTGATGCGGATGGTGACGGAATAGCCGACTCGAAATGGATTGAGCTTCTGGATATGACAACGAATAAGGGTGAGCCTGTATATGCAGCCATTCGAATTATAGATAACAGTGCTATGCTGAACGTCAATACAGCTTACAAGTTTGATTTAACAGACCCTGCCTTGGAAGAGGATAATATCGATGGCTCGAGTCAGCTGCATGTCAATCTGTCCGAGCTTTCTCAAAGAGGAGTTTCAAACGGAGCACTTGCCAAAGCGGCTGGTAATCTGCATCTTTGGCGTAGCAATTACAATGATAATACGACCTTATCGGCATATGAAAGCAATGTTATATGGAAATATAACAATCCTTCCAGCAAATATACACCTTTTGATATTTCTGATGAGCTTGAGTTAAGGAATAGATATTTAATTAATCGTGTAGATATAGACGCACGAATTGAAGAAGTTTGGGATAAATCCTTTCAACGGCCGAATCTGCAAGTTCCTGCAACAGATATTCAAGATTGGTTTTATAGAGCACAATATATAATACCAAGCCCTGATGGAAATGATATCTATTCCTATCGTCATCTTGCAACAACTAACAGTCTTGACAGAATAATTGACCCGAATGGCAATAGGATGGTTAATGTCAACAGACTTGATAATATCAATCCGGATGTATTGTATCCCTCTGTATATTCTGGTCTTTCGGATGCCGGTTTTGCTGACACGGCTCTGGCTGGTCAGATTACAGCAAATATGAAAGACTTTAGCGATGATGATTCGGATATGACGGTTTATGGAAGTTATTATGGTTTTGAGCAGCCTTGTATTTTTATCTCGGAATTGGCACATACCTTTTGGATTGACCCAAATGAGTCAAATGAGCCAAATGAACCTAAACCTGTTTATCACTCTTATTCTATTGAGGTTAGTAAACATTTTCCAAAAAGTGGTAATATGGACGATAGGTTTGAATTGGTTCTCCAGAAGCCAAGCTGGACAGCAGGTGAATTGCGGATAAGTGAACCGAATTTTGTGAAATTTTACACAGATAGAAGCAAATACTACGTGATAGTTTTTGAAGACCCTAATGTACCTTTATTAGCTGATGTTGTTGATTTTAATGATAGTCCTGATAATGGTGAAGAAAATGTTGACCCTGATGTTGTTTTATGGTGGGATGACTCGTGGGACCCCTGTGCTATTGATTATGATTTTTATTTTGGTGTTGTTGAAGATGATGTTCGAGATTCTGAAGTTAGGGATGTGGATATAGGTTTATATCAAGATGTTTATTGTAATAAAGGACAAACTCAATTGGGGTATCCGCTCTCAGGTGACGACTGGACAACTGCAACAGGAAATCCTTCTCTTATTCCCGATGTTACATATTATTGGCGAGTTGACGATGTCAACAGCGGTGGTAAAGTGATTTTTCACGGGCCGGTATGGAGTTTTACAGTTGGTGACCCAAGACCTGACTTATGGAATATTGACGTTAATGAAACAGCTTTTGATGTTAACGATTATATTAGAATTGAAAGGATTCTGACGGATGGGACACATATTACCGTAGATGAAGTAATTGTTGATAGTAATCTTGTAGCTCTGGGTGATAGTAATGTGATTACCAGCTACCAAAGAGAGATGTCGAATGGTAAATTTATTAAACGATTATGGGCTGGTCCTGTAGGGCAAACTCTCGGCCATTATAATGTTCCCACAGGAGCTGTCTTTAAAGATGTTGAGCCTATTCAAATATTCTTCGGCGGTCTTAATAACATTGGCGAAATTGGAAAAGTTCTCAGAGTTAATGTTTATGACCCCTCTTTATGGGATGTGAATACGATTGAGCCTATGGTTAGAATTGATGTGAATATTCCTGTTTATCAGAAACTGTTTAATTATTTAACGGTTTTTGACCCCAATAATTATGGTCACAATTTTGCTCAAACAAGGATTAAGGGAAGGATAAACATAAATACAGCACCGTGGTATGTGATTTCACAACTGCCCTGGATTTCAAAACGGGCTGATTGGCTTTCAAGCACATTTTACGACTTCAATGATTTAGCAAAAGCAATAACAAACTATAGAGATAATACATTGATAGGTTATCAAAGTATCGGACAGTTAAATAATGTTCCAGGTATGCATTATTATTTGGATGAGCAAGATCAATTCTGGTATCCGGATTTATCCACCGGCGTCAGAACAAGAAAAGACGGAGTAACGGATGATTTTGAGGAGCGGGATTTGATTTTTGCCCGGATTAGCGACCTCGTTACTGTGCGAAGCGATGTCTTTACCGCTTATATACTTGTCCGCTTAGGCCGGGACGGCCCGCAAAAAAGAGTTATCGCCATTCTTGACAGAAGCGAGGTCTTACCAACCGGCGGCAAAGTCAAAGTCCGCGCTCTCTACGAGGTCCCCGACGCAAGATAAGTTCGTGACTCGTATTTACCACGGGCTTCCAGCCCGTGGTAACACGGCCAGGATGGCCGTGTTACTTTCGGATTTAGTGCTTCGAATTTATAAGTTTGATAAGCTCTGCGTGTGTTTTTTTGTTGGCAGCCAGTGTCTGATATTTTTCTCCGTTGTATTTATCCAAATCTAAGGGAAAGATTTCGGCGCCTTTCCAATTCGTTACAATAGCGCCTGCGGATTCGGCTATAAAAGCGCCTGCTGCTATGTCCCAGAGCTTCGGATATGTTACTATGGTTGCGACGAGGCTGCCCTTTGCTACGTATGCGAGCTGAAGCGCGGTTGAGCCGAGATTGCGAAATCTGGTCTTCTGCATAAGCTCGCAGGCCCAATCGGGGACGCCTTCGTCGAAATGGCTGTCTAAGCCGACGCTTGTGTAATTGTTTATCGTATCGTCGCTCGCCTGAATTCTTCGCCCGTTAAGCTGCGCCTCACCTTCTTTAACGGCTGTGAACATCGATTCTGTTGCCGGCTCAAATACGACGCCCGCAATTGGCCTGCCCTCGTACATAGCCGCGATGCTCACGGTAAAGAAGAGCATCTTATGGGCGAAATTATTCGTGCCGTCAATCGGGTCGATTACCCACCATATCGGCAAATCACCGCGCGGAGGCTGTTTGAACAGTTTGCCCTCGCTTCCTTCCTCGGCGATAAAGCCGTGGTCGGGATAAGTTTCCTTGATTCTGTCGATGATGATTTTCTGGCAGTGCGTGTCGGCCTGCGTTACCAGCTCCTGGTCGTTTTTTATCGAGACTTTCAAAAAGTTTAACTCTTCCATCGCTCTCTGGCCTGCCAGGCGAGCTGCGACAACGGCGGTTTCGAGGATACGGCTTAATGTTTGTTTATCCAGAGACATAAACTACCTTCCTTTTATGAGCTTGACACACTAATTCTATTTTCCTATTGTAACCGAAATATGCAGTCAGGCCAACAGAATAAGTTCAAATTATATTCAAAAGCCACGCGACGGCAACGCCTTATTGCCGCAGGGATTTTTATTTTTATCGCTGCATTTTTTGCAATTTTGGCTCTCGCCGGACGGGGAAAGATCGACCTTGATTACTGGCTTGGGCCCTGCGGATTCAAACAGAGATATAGCCTGCCGTGCCCGAGCTGCGGGATGACGACCTCGGCGATTTGCTTTGCACAAGGACAGATTTTCAAATCCTTCTATATTCAGCCGGCGGCGGGACTGCTTTGCACGCTATTTTTGATTTCCGCAGTTTTAGCTTTCCTTACAGCGGTTTTTGGTATATATTTTGATTTTCTTAATCATATTAAAGAGATTAAGCTAAGCTACATTATCCTGGCATTAATGATAATAATTGCTGCAGCCTGGGCGGTTACGCTTGCCAGGGCTATCGTTGAAAACAGGGGCAGATAGGAAGAAAAATGAAAAAAATGCAAAGATATAGTTTCAATTCCTTCGCTGTCGCGGTGCCGGTATCTCTGGTCCTTATTTTTTGTTTCGGCTGCGGGATTCTGACTCCCTCAGCACATGAGACGAAAATCCCTGCGGAGTTCAAATTGGCAGAGTACAAAGGCAAAAAGACACTTGTATTGGTTAATCAGCCGGCCTGGCTCGGTGCGCCCCTCGCCTTACGGCGCGAGCTTACAGAGCGTATAAACAACTACCTTGTTGAAAAGGTTGAGCTCAGCTCAGGTGATATTATCGAGTACGAGCAGTTGAGCGATTTTCGCGCCAAAAGGGTTGGTTATTCTATGATGAGTGAGGCACAGATTGGCAGGGCTTTGGGTGCGGATTTCGTTTTGCTTGCTGTCCTTGATGGCTTTGCTATGAGCAAACTGCCCGATGTGGATTACTACAATGGCGCACTTAGCTGCCAGGTGATGTTGATTGATGTCGAAAGTGGCAGGAAATTATGGCCCGAGGAGGCTGCGAAGCTCGTCAGAGTCGGCTTCGAGTTTGATGTGCGGGGCGCAGAAATAGCCTTGAAGAGGCTCGCAAATTCTGCAGCTTATTGTGCAACAAGGTATCTTTATGATTGTCGCAAAGATAAGTTTAAAATTTCAGACGACAGGAGCGGCGTCGGCTGGCAAAAATGGAATTAGAAAATTATTTTTATGGAGGTACTATGATTAAGATTCTAATCACGGACAAACTGGCGCAGCAAGCTATAGATTTGATTAACTCAACAGAAGGGGCTGAAGCCCTAATTAACATCGGCCCGGCTGAGGACGAGCTTGCAAAATTGATAGCCGAATATGACGGCCTTTTGGTAAGAAGCGGCACGAAGGTTACTGCGAAGGTCCTTGCGAATCCCGGCAAGCTCAGAGCAATCGGCAGGGCGGGTGTGGGCACAGATAATATTGATGTGGCCGAAGCCGACAAGAAGGGTATTGTCGTTATGAATACGCCGGGCGGAAATACCATCAGTGTCGCCGAGCACGTCTTTGCATTGGCCCTTGGGCTCAGCCGAAATATAGTCCCTGCCTGTAACAGCTTGAAAAGCAGTGCCTGGGACAGAAAAAAGTTTATGGGCTATCAGCTCAATAAAAAGACCCTTGGTATAATTGGCCTCGGCAAGATAGGTTTAGCGGTAGCGCGAATTGCAAAAGGTTTCAATATGAAGCTCCTCGGGTTTGACCCGTACCTGACGCCGCCGGACGCCGGTAAGCTTGGTATCCAGATTGCAGATTCTGTTGATAAGATTTACAAGCAGGCTGATTATATCACCGTTCACGTTCCGAAAAATGAAAAGACACTGAATATGATTGGCCCCGAGCAATTCAAGATGATGAAGCCGACGGTTCGACTGATAAATACGGCAAGAGGCGGCATCATTAACGAAGATGCCCTTTATGACGCACTTGCTGAAAACAAAATTGCCGGTGCTGCCCTGGACGTTTACCCGCAGGAGCCGCCGGAAAATAAACGATTTACAGAATTTGATAACTGTCTCGCTGTACCTCACCTTGGTGCCAGTACGGTGGAGGCACAGATTGAGGTCGGGATTGAAGCGGCGCAATTAGTTGTGGATTACCTGCAGGGCAAACCCCCAAAAAATGTGGTGAAACCAAAATAAAAGACCGTATCGGGTGCAGGGGCAGTCACAACGGCTGCCCTTGTTTTTATGGAGCATTTATGGCTGAGCAGCTGATAATAAGTGTAAGCGGCCTGCGGGGCATTGTAGGCGAGAACCTCACTGCGGCTATCGCTGCTGAGTATTGTAGTGCTTTCGGCACTTTCTTGAAAAGGAATTTTGCCGCAGGAAAAGACAGACTCGTCGTTTGTATAGGCCGCGATTCGAGACCCAGCGGCCGGATGCTCTGCTCCGCTGTAGCCGGCGGATTGTCCTCGGTCGGGATAAATGTGATTGATATCGGTATTGTTACAACACCGGCTGTCGGTGTTATGCTGCGAGAGCTTAACTGTGCGGGTGGGATTGTGATTACCGCATCGCATAATCCGGTTAAGTATAACGGCATAAAACTGCTGCTTGATAATGGTATGGCGCCTCCTGCACAATCTGCCGAAAAGATTAAGCTGTATTATTTTGGAAAAGCTTTCGATTTTGTAAGCTCTGTTGATTGTGGTGAGGTTTGCTTCGATGAAAGAGCAAATAAAATACATGTTGAGAAGGTTTTGTCGATTGTTGATACCGAAAGAATAGCCGGTAAAAAATACAGCGTTGTTCTCGATAGTGTAAATGGTGCAGGCGGTGCGGAAGGAAAGTTGCTGCTTTCCAGCTTGGGCTGTAAGGTTGTAGCTATAAATGATGAGCCGACAGGAGTATTTGCACATCAGCCGGAACCGCTCGCGGAGAACCTGAAAGGTCTTTGTGAAACAGTAAAAAACCAAAAGGCTGCTATCGGCTTTGCGCAGGACCCCGATGCCGACAGGCTGGCAATTGTTGATGAGAATGGGAGATATATAGGCGAGGAATATACCCTTGCATTGGCTGTTAAACATATATTGGGCAAATGCAAAGGCGCTGTCGCAACGAATCTCTCGACGTCGAGGATGATAGATGATATAGCCAGACAAGCCGGCGTACAGGTCTTTCGCACACCGGTTGGCGAGGCCAATGTCGCTGCGGCGATGCTGGAAAATGACTGTGTGATTGGCGGAGAGGGCAACGGCGGAGTTATCGATTTGAGGGTCGGCCCGATACGCGACAGCCTTGTTGCAATTGCGCTTGTTCTTGAGATAATGGCAGAGACGGGCAAAAGCATTAGTAAACTTGCTGATGAAATTAGGCCTTATTATATGATTAAGGACAAATTCCCCGCTTCGAAAGAGGAATTTGAAAAGATTATAAGTAATGCCAGGGACCTTTTTGCGACTGCAAAAATAGATACGACGGACGGCTGTCGATTTGACTTCGAAGACGGCTGGCTCCATTTGCGACCCAGTAATACTGAGCCGGTTGTAAGGATTATTGCCGAGGGCAAAGACCAACAGACGGCTGAAAAGTATATCGATACGATTTCTAATATCCGTGAAGATGTGCACAGGTAAATATAAGCGATGATAAGAGAAAAACTGGAAAAATCGCGCGCAAAGATAAAGTCTGTTACAAACCTTTCGATTGTTGTTAACAGCCTGCTTTGTATAGCTAAGTTTGTAATTGGCTTTCTCGCCGGCTCGATTGCCCTTGTTGCCGACGGTGTGCATTCGCTTTCGGATATGGTTACCGATTTTGCAGTCCTTGTGGGTTCTTACTTCGGCGCCAAAAAGCCCGACGCCGAGCATCCCTATGGTCACGGCAGGATAGAGACTTTTTCTGCATTGTTCGTAGCAGCGGTTCTTGGTATTGTCGGCGGCTTTATGATTTACAAGGCCAGTATAGGCATTGCAAAAGCTCATACTCATAACGATGTAGAGAACATTAGTAACTCGGTGCTGGCTGTTGCGGTGCTTTCGGTTCTCTCGAAAGAGCTGCTGTACAGGATAACGCAGAAAGTTGCCGTCAGAACCCACAGCACTGCTTTGTATGCGAATGCCTGGCATCACCGCAGCGATGCACTCAGCTCGATAGCTGTAATTATCGGTTTTGTATCGATGAGGTTCGGTTACGTCGACGGCGACCAGGTCGCCGCGATTGCCGTCGGAATTATGATTGTTATGGTCAGCGTGAAAATCATCGGCGGCTGCCTGTCGGAATTTACAGAAAAGGCGGTAGATTCTGAAACGATGGAGCAAATCAAGCGGATAATCGACGCTGAGCAGCAAATCCGCCAGTACCATAACCTGCGGACAAGGACTGTCGGCCGGGAGATTTTTCTCGATTTGCATATCCTTGTAGCGCCGGAACTGAACATTTCGCAGGCCCATAAAATATCTGAAAATCTCGAAAAAGACCTGCACGAGCAAATCGTCCAGCCGGTAAATATAACCGTCCACATCGAGCCCGACATACCCGAACAACGAAAGTAGTTTCATCTGTAAATAGTTTTTAATCGCTGATTTCGCTGATTTGCGCGGATTCAAAGCCAATATTGGGAAAAACAAAGCCAATTTTGGGCTAAAATTGGGTTTGTTTTGGCTTTGTTTGGGTTTGTTTTTTGGGCAATAAAATCCGTATAAAATGTCATATCCCCTTATACAACAAGTAGTTATGTTAATTTGAGCGTTTTTAAAATTGGGTTCGTTTTGCATATTTTTGTTATTATTGCGCGCGCTGTTTAGACAGGATTTACATGATAATGAATGGATTTGACAATTTCGTGAGAAAAGACCCCGCCAACAAGTGGCGGGGCTAACCGAAGTGGCCGTTCCGGCGACTGCTAAACAGGATAAATTCTTATGGTGTAAACTGCTAAGCATTCGCTACTCCTTGTTAAGAAAGAGTTTACGCTTGAACTGCTGTTCTTAAACGTGCGGTTCTCCGCAGCCCCGGAATAGGGCCTCCCCCAGTTAAGATTATTGTACTAAATTAGGCCGTTTTATCAATGAAAAAATAAAAAAGAATACAGAAGACAGAAGACAGAATACGTAAAAAAAGAGAAATCAGCCACGAATTAACACGAAAAGACACGAAGAAAACGAATATCGAATATCCAACAAGGAACAATGAAGTCTTAGAAGACGGAGGACGGACGACAGAAGACTGAGGGCGGAAGACGGATAAATTTTAGGTCAGCGGGGGTGTAGGGAAAATTAAGCAGAAATTCGTATGCGCGCGGCCGGAAAAAAGGAAGAAAAAGAAACCTAAAGACAAGTAGCTAAAATGAAAAATTTGATTGAAGTTGTAAAATTATCTTTAAGTTATTCATGGCTTTCTGCAGCCTGTCGTAAAGCCAAGAAGGCTTCCTTTAGGGGTGGGCTAACTGCACTTTCAGGCTCGGCGAGGAGTAACTCCTGATACACATTTAGATATTGCGTACGCAATCTATGGAACAAATGCAGAAAATGCCGTAGGAAACTTATGCAGTCTAGTACAACCATTTCGATGCCCCATGTTTGCTCATAGATACTCGTAGCATAGTCTTGTACTTCTTGATCTATGATATCTGTAGTAACGAAAATATAGTTGTCGATTCTACCACTCATATGGCTTATCTTCTGAAGTGCACGATCAATATCCTCGTGCGTTACACGCCGCGTTTTCATTTCATAGCTGGTTACCACATTGTTGTCGTCGATAAGTGTAATCTGCAAATCACCTAATGCACCAGTTTGTTTATCAGCCGAAGTATGACCTGAAAGTGGCAAAAGGTGTTCTCGAAGATGTTCAGCCGCTGCCTTATAGGCGGCAGCCACAACCAGTACTGGCAACCGACTTGATCTGGGGCAAGCGAGATGTTGCTGAATAAGCGAAGCGGTTCCTTCTGAAGACAAGGGAATTGCACCTTCTGATGCTCTTAATGAAGCAAGGAGGGTAGCTATCCGTTGATGTCTTTCGTCTCTAAGTATCAGTAGACATCTTATCGTTTCAGCAAGAAGATTCCTTGCTGATATTTTATTTGTGTGAACATGGTTTAATA
Organism: uncultured Pirellulales bacterium; assembly: GCA_964568365.1. GTDB lineage: Bacteria > Planctomycetota > Phycisphaerae > Sedimentisphaerales > Anaerobacaceae > CAYLMG01. The sequence goes on from CAZMQF010000007.1 coordinate 24,418, forward strand.
GTTCAAGAACAGTCTGATATAGCTCGGCCGGACGTCCGACAAGATCAACCTGGGGTGTCAAAACGATATTCTTATTTCTGAGAGCAGGCGTCAGAAAGGCAGTTGTTGGGTTGCAAGGCAGATTGTGTTCGTTAATAAATTGAGATATATATGATTCATCATAAGTTCGACCCGAATACACGTCTGGACCTTCAATCTCGGTGTACGGCTTACGTATATCTACATCTGGCTTATGAACTTTTGCCAAACAGCATGCTAAAAGCAATCGAGCACATGCTCGATTCTGAAGATTACGGCAAACATAATCAATTTTATTTACAATCTTTTTATTTTTCAAGACTGGCCTTGTTATATCCCGGGATGCTTTTCTAAAAGCGGCATTGAGAATTTCTGCTGGCCTTGGCATTGGCTTTCCTTTCTTACATCATAATTTACCCAGAGGACTTCTCTCCGCGGTGCTTTAACAGAGTGGCAATGCTTTATAGGAGCTTCTACACAATTCCAATCGCCATACAATTCATTCATAAGGTCGCAATGATAACTTGAGAGGGCAACCTTACCTTTGACAGTATGGAGAACACGAGCTAATTCTCTATGGTCATTGTCTGTCATTTCATGGCCATAGGCGTTACTATCCCCACGAGATGCATGGGGGTATGGTGGGTCACAGTAGAAAAGAGTTTCCTTACTGTCGTAGCGCTTTATGAGTTCAACTGCTGGGCAATTTTCAATTTGAACTCTTAAAAGCCTCTGGGCAATGTGCGGTAGGCAATCTATACTCCCCAGCCAGCGTGAAACAGCACCAGCCATTCCCGCACGGCTCGTAAGTCTGCAATGCGCCCACCTGCCAGGAGTTGCTGTTTGAGCTAAGCCGGTTCTAACCTGCCTCGCTCGCACAAAAAAGCGTCTTGCTCTTTCGAGGTCAGATATCGTATCCTCTGGATTGGCAATTGCTAATTCGAACTCTTCTTTTGAAAACGGGGTGAGACCAATAGCCTGAATTAATTCGTCACATTGATAACGTAGGACACGGAAGAAATTTACTACTTCTCGGTCTAAGTCATTGTAAGTTTCTATAGGAGATGGATCTCTATTCAAAAGGACAGCGGCAGACCCACCGAATACGTCGCAGAAGTGCTTAGTTCTAGGTAATAACGGAAGGAGCCAGTCGAGGTGTGAGAATTTGCCTCCATACCAACCAAAAGCTATTAACTTTCTTTTGTTTTCCCTTTTTTTATTTGATTGTTCTTTTTCAATTACTTTTGAACTGTGATTATTAGACCTGAGCTTGTATGTTCTTTTGTCAAGACGTTCAATTGTTACCGTGTCGTCCGCCTGAAGCTTATGACAGCGGACGAAATCCTTTAGCCATTTTCGTTCTCTAAAAATCCAGCGGGGTTTTCGTGTTTTACCATCTGTAGGAATATCAGTTTTGATGATATTTGATAGACCTTCAACTTGTATGTTGATCGGTTTTCCGAGACCAGCTTTTTGGGATGGTCCGCCGAAGGCATCTGAGGGAAAGAAATCTTTGCCGCAGGAGCTTAGATTGATATTACCATATTTGAAAGCCGCTTCAGTTAATTGTATTACTCTCGATTCCATTCAAAAGCTTCCTTTTAGGGAGCTTATTATAACAAAATAAGATTAAAATTAAATATGAGTTTACAGGTTTCTTGTTTCTAAAGGTAAAATTATCTGAAAGATAATATCTTCTGTCAAGAAATTGTTTTTCAATATAATTCTGCTCACATGTGGCAAAAAAGGCAGCCGCGGCGCTCGAGCGGGTTTTAAAAAAAAGAGTGCTTTTTGTGAGGAGGGGTGATAGAATACCGGCCTATAGGCCTTTTTTGATAAGGATTGGGTTATGAATTCCGATAAAAGCAAAACGCCTGAGCGCCAAAGAGATGAAGAATCTATCGAGCTTCTCAAAAAGCTCAGGGAGAGGCTGCTCAGTAACAATATTTCAACAGCGAGGGTGGCGGCTTTGAAGCTGTCATGGAAACAAGAGGACGGCCTGGCAATACTAAAGGAGGCATTGTTCGGCAATTATCCGAGGACAGCTAAAAAGGCGGCGGCCTACGGACTGAGGAGTATGAACGGCAGGATGCAGAAGATGGGTCTGGAGGTTCTTGAGCAGGGGCTAAAACATCGCGACCGTACTACCAAGGCTGCGTGTATTAAGTCAATATCGCTGATGAAAGGTCAGGTTTCGGGGAAAGGTTAATGAACAGGAGTCATTTTAGAATAAGGAGAAACAGATATGGGCGATAAGGGGAAAAGGGATAAAGGCAAAAGAGAACAACAGAAAAAGGCCGTGCTTAGTCCAAAAGAAAAACGAAAGTTGAAAAGAGAAAAGAAGAATAAATAATTTTCCAGTAGTGTTCGCAGCGGGGGTCGATGGGGTTTTAAGAATATTCAGAAAAGGCTTTGAATTTTTGCGCAGAAAGTAATAAAATATAACGCCTTTGAGAGCTGTCTTTGGTTCGGAAAGGGCGATTATGAGTCTTGAGAAGTTTTTTAATCCTCACTCTGTGGCTATTGTGGGGGCATCAGCGAAAAAGGGTAAGGTCGGCTATGAGATTCTGACTAATATGATATCAGCCGGCTACGAAGGGGAGCTGTTCCCGGTCAATAACAGGGCTGAGAGTATTGAAGGGCTGAAGTGTTACCCCGACCTTGCGTCTATCGGCAAGGTGCCCGAGCTTGTTGTTATCGTAGTGCCGGCGAAGGTAGTGCCGGAGATAATGAAACAGTGTGCCAAGACGGGAGTAAAAGCAGTAGTAATTATTACAGCCGGCTTTAAGGAGGTAGGCGAGCAAGGCAGAAGACTCGAAGAAGAGATAATCCGGATTGCCAAACGGGCCGGCATAAGGGTAATAGGGCCTAACTGTCTCGGCGTGATAGCGCCGGCGAATAAGTTTAATGCGAGTTTCGGCGGCGAGCTGCCTGCAGCGGGTTCAATTGGTTATCTGTCCCAGTCGGGGGCGATTCTGGCGGCAATTCTTGATATAGCGAATGCGAGCGGCATAGGTTTCAGCAAGCTTGTAAGCATCGGCAATAAGGCTGACATCAATGAGCTGGATATAATACTGGCTATGGCCGAAGATGCTGAAACGAAGGTTATCACCGGTTATCTTGAGAGTATAACCGACGGCGCGAATTTTATTCGGCATACGGAGGGGATTTCGAGCAGTAAACCGATACTTTTAATCAAGGCCGGCGGTACAGAAGCCGGGGCCAGAGCAGCTTCATCTCATACCGGCAGTCTGGCAGGAGGCGAGAGGGCTTATGAGTGTGTGTTCGAGCGTGCGGGCGTGATTCGCTGCAATTCGATTAAGCAGCAGTTCGATTATGCACTCGCCTTTGCGAATCAGCCGTTACCTAAGGGCTCGAATATCGTGGTGATTACGAATGCAGGCGGGCCTGGAATTATGGCAGCCGACGCGATAGAAGGGCGGGGATTGGGGTTTGCTAAACTTACCGATGAGACAGTGGAAAAATTGCGTTCGAAGCTTCCCGCAGCGGCAAATTGTTATAATCCCGTCGATGTTTTGGGTGATGCTCTCGCTGACCGTTATGAATTTGCAATGGATGTGGTGCTCGATGACCCGAATGTTGATTTCCTGCTGGTACTTTTAACGCCGCAGGCAATGACGGAGGCTACGGCGACGGCAGAGGCGATTGTACGGGCAGCGAAAAGAAAGAGACAAAAACCGGTACTTGCCTGTTTTATTGGCTCGAAGAAGGTAGAAGAGGGCGTCAGGATATTACGGGACGGCGGTATCCCTCAATATATTTCCCCTGAGCATGCCGTGGCGACGGCTAAGGTTATGGCTGATTATGTTCGCTGGCAGGGGCGGCCTAAGCGGGTGGTAAAACTTTTTGCTGTTAACCGCCGAAAGGTCGAAAACATTATTGACAAACACCTCAGGCAAAATAAACGTGAGGTTGGGGAGGCCGACGCTAAAGAGGTCCTGGAAGCCTATGGATTTGTTACGGCGAAAGGCGCTGTTGCGACAACGCCGGAGCAGGCGGTAAATATAGCAGGGCAGCTTGGCTATCCTGTGGTTCTGAAGATATGGTCACCTGATATTTTGCATAAATCGGATGTCGGCGGAGTTAAATTAGGCCTTGAAGATGCCGGACAGGTTCGTGATGCGTTCGATTTGATGATGTATCGGATACCGAGAGAAGCTGCGGATGCAAAAATTTTGGGTGTTCTTGTGCAGCAGATGTGTACCGGCGGTAAAGAGGTGATTCTCGGGATGAACCGCGATAAGCGTTTCGGCCCGCTGATGATGTTTGGTATGGGCGGAACGATGGTTGAGGTCCTGCAGGATGTCTCTTTTTATCTTGCTCCGCTTACCGCCGATGAAGCTAAGCAGATGCTGATAAATACGCGTACCTATAGGATACTGAAAGGCGTTCGCGGCGAGGAGGGAGTTGATATCGGCGCTATAGCAGAAGGTTTGCAGCGGCTCAGCCAGCTTGTTACGGAGTTTCCGCAGATACAGGAGCTGGATATAAATCCGTATATAGTCGGGCCGGAAGGGACGGTGCCGATAGCAGTTGATGCGAGAATGAGTGTGGAAAAGGTTTAAGACGGGGTGAAAACAGGATGCAGGAATTCGACTGGAAGAGCAGGTTTGCGGACAAGATAACCACGGCAGCGGCGGCGATGAAGCTTGTCAAATCGGGTTATAATATATTTATAGGGACAGGCTGTGCACAGCCTGTGCACCTGGTTAACGCGTTGGTGGAGTATTCAGCGGGGATTACCGATGCTCATATTATTCATCTGCTGACTATGGGGACAGCTCCTTATGCCGATGAGAAATTTCGTGAAAAGTTCAAGATGAATACTTTTTTCATCGCTGAGAATGTTCGCGACGTTTTGAGCAGAGGTATCGGTGATTACACGCCGATATTTTTATCCGATATACCTTACCAGTTCGAGACGGGACGTATCCCGGTTGACGTGGCTTTAATCAGTGTTACGCCGCCTGATGCGAATGGTTTGTGCAGTCTCGGAGTTTCGGTTGATATAGTCAAATCGGCGGCAGCCAATGCAAGATATATAATAGCGCAGGTGAACAGCAGGATGCCGCGGACGTTCGGCGACAGTTTTATTAATATCAATGATATCGATGCTCTCGTAGCCTTTGATGAGGAGATTATTGAAACGTCGATAGCAGAGTCAGATGAGACTCTTCGGCGAATCGGGCAGAATATCGCTCGGCTTGTTGAGGACGGCAGCACGATTGAGTGCGGGATAGGCAGAATCCCGCAGGCACTGGCGGAATTTTTGAAGGGCAAAAAAGACCTCGGTATCCATACGGAGATGTTCGGGGACTGGATTATCGATTTGGTTGAGTGCGGCGCGATAACGTGTGCGAAAAAAACACTCAACCGCGGCAAGGTGGTGGCGAGCTTTTGTATGGGGACACGACGGCTGTATGATTATATAGACAATAACCCGTTTTTCGAATTCTATCCGACCGAATACGTTAACGACCCGCGTATCATAAGCCAGCACGAAAAAATGGTAGGTATTAATGTCGGGCTGGAGATTGATTTGACCGGGCAGGTCTGCGCGGATTCTTTAGGGTATCAATTTTACAGCGGAATAGGCGGGCAGGTTGACTTTATCCGCGGTTCGGCAAAGAGCAGGGGGGGCAAGGCAATTATCGCAATGCCTTCGACGGCGAAAAATGACGAGATTAGCAGAATCGTTCCGCATCTAACGGAAGGAGCAGGCGTCGTTACCACCAGAGGCGATGTTCATTACGTTGTTACGGAATACGGAACGGCGTATCTGCACGGCAAGAGTATAAGGCAGAGAGTATTGTCACTGATTGATATCGCTCATCCGAAGTTTCGGCAAAAACTCATACAGGCAGCAAAGGCACAGAAGTATATTTACGCCGACCAGATAGAGATTGATGCCGAGAAGGTGAGATACCCGGAAGAGCTGGAATGTTACGAGACGCTTATCGACGGGACGCAGATTTTCTTTAGGCCTGTAAAACCGATAGATGAGAAGGCACTTTCGGAAATGCTGTATTCGCTGAGCCCATCTTCAATAAGAACAAGATATATGACTCATACGATGACATTTCCTCATAAAGACGTTCAGCAGCTGACTAATATTGATTATACTCAGAATATTGCGATTGTAGGGACGGTGCCGGGCGTTACTGATGAGGAAATCGTTGCAATTGCCCAGTATTTTCTCGACCCCAAGACGCAGGCTGCCGAGGTTGCTTTCATTGTGCAGGATGAATGGCAGAAGAAGGGGATGGGGACACTGCTTTTGGCGTATCTGACCAGGATTGCAAGGCAGCGCGGCGTGAGGAGCTTTTATGCCAAGGTTATGCCGACGAATAAGGCGATGCTTACGGTCTTTTATAACTCGGGTTTCAAGGTGAATACCGAATTTGACGGCGAGGTTTACAGCATAACGTACGACCTGGCCGGCGCAGAAAAAATTTAACCACGAATTAACACGGATTGTACTCTGTCTCCTGTATTCTGTGTTCTGTATTCTTTCTTTTGACACGGATTTACACAGGATTGACACGGACAAAAAATTTTAATCACGAATTTTCACGAAAAGACACGAATTAATTTTAGACGGGATAACAGGATTAAAAAAAGAATGTTAAAAATTAAAAATCAAAAAGAAAATTTAGACGCGGATTTACACGAGATTTACACGGATAAAAAAATTGAACCGCGGAGCACACAGCCTGCCCTGAGCAGAGTCGAAGGGAGACCGCAGAGAAATTCGACAATATTTAGCCTGCGGTTTTACCGCAGGTTTTTTTATTACCAGCCACGAATTAACACGAAAAGGCACGAATTTATTTTAGACAGGATAACAGGATTTCAATTTTGTTTATCCCTGCCATCACTATGGCAGGGTTATGTATTTAACTTCAGGTTTCACGAATTTATAGTTTTGTTCTCTTTATTTCGTTTTTATGTTGACATATAGTTTTCTGTATAATAAATTGCTTACAAATAATGTTGAATATTATTATGTTGGCCATAATTAAATAAGGCTACACTATAATCTTTTGCCCAAACTGATGAATGGGAAATAATAGTGGAAACTTAAATGTGAAAAGGTAAAAGTTAAAAATTAAAAAATATGCATGTAAATAAAAACAGTCTTTTCTTAGGACATCCTGTTCCTTTAATCAGGAAGGCATTTCGTGAATTAGTGCATGGCTATGCCGATGAAATTTTCTTTTCTAATCATTTAGGAATCAATAAAGCAAAAGCTGCTATATTGATTAATAGATTAATTGAATCTGGATATCTTGAGAGAGGAAAATTTCACGGATACAAAAATCATGTTTCCTTAACTATAAAAGGCCATTCTCTAAGAATGGCTTCTTTTGCTTCGCCAATTAAACGAAAAACTGCAGACAAAAAGATTGCCGAATTAATCGAGCGGGCAAGATTTGTAAATATATCCAATAATCATCTTTATAAAGTTATTCGGATTGCAGTATTTGGAAGTTATCTTACTAAAAAAGAAAGAATTAATGATATTGATGTTGATATCATTTTAAAAAGGAAATTCAATGAAGAAATACAAAGAAAAAAAGAAGATGCTTGTATTAAGCGAGCTCTTAATAAAGGTAAAAAATTCGGGAATTTAACTGAAGAATTGTTTTATCCGATGTACAGAACTCAAAAATTTCTTAAGAATCGTTCGAGAGCTTTTAGCTTGCATTATGGAGATAAGATTTTAGAAAGAACAAAATATAAAATAGTTTATGAGTTTAAGGAATAATGCTTAAAGTTAGAGGAAATAGTGTACGTTTACCTATTTATTATTCGAATATTAACTTTTATTAAGAACTTCAAATTATACTTTTCAATCATAAATAATCAAGTAATCTCTGCGAATTCCGTGGTGTCTTTGCCTATGAATGCGGATGATTTTATCTATTTCTTTGGACAATCTTTATACTCTCGGACAACATCATCTAAAGGTTTGCAATTCCATCTTATTGATAGAAAAATATTATAAAATATTATTATTTTCCAGTTGAGATATTTATCTTATCCATGAGTTTTCCCAATCCATAAGTTCCTTCTTTATCTCAGAACTACCATGAGTATTTACATATTCTGCGGCCTCATCATAAAACGAATCACCCATCTTTTTCAATGCCCTAAAAGCGAGATATCTAAATAGGCTTATACGGTTTTCTTTTCCTTCTTTCATTAGTTGTTCAGTTAAAAAAGATGCCGCCTCTTTAGAGGGAAATTTAGCTAATAAAGAAATTTCCCGAGGGGATAATTCATTTTCTTTTCTAATTTTAATTATCCCCAATAATTGTTTCCCCAATTCGGCCTTCTTGGATTCTGGAAATTTTGTAAATTTCGCAAGAGATTCTAGTGCATACCATATAAATTCTGGGTCCTGCTCCTGTAGAAGCTCAAATAAAATATCTATTAGCTGGTCTGTTTCTATTGGTTTTAAAGACATTGCTACCAGAGCAACTTTTTGAAATCTCCTGTTTGGTGACCTGAGAACGGATATTATCTCTGTTTCTGTCGGCTGTTTTGCTCGGAGGTATTTCTGCTCTATTTTGAGCACCTTGTTATAATCTTGTAAAGCACCCCCACTTGCCCACATCTTACTCATTGCCTGGTCATATTTTGATGCGTATCGAAACCACGCTTTTCCCTCGACCCCAGACTTAGATGAACATCCTGAGATAAAAAGAGAGAGCCCGACAACCAACCCTATCAAATACCAGATTTTATGAATTTTTCGTATATTCATTTTTTTGAAGATGGGGACGTTTAACTATTTATTATTCGAATATTAACTTTTATCAAGCACTTTAAATTGTACTTTTCAATCATAAATAATCAAGTAATTTCTTCGTTCTCGGCGAATTCTGCCGTAAAAATTATTAAATCTATCCTGTAATCCTGTCTAAAAATATAGTACCTAATGAAAGGTTCGTAGTCCTTTTGTTTAAACAAAAAGACTATATGTATTTTTTCGCTGACCTAAAAAAAAGAGCATTATAAAATTCTTTATGGACTCCGCGGCCTCCGCGGTGAATAATTTAGTGTCAATCAGTGAAATCAGTGGCTTAAAACTCTCTGCCGTTCTCGGTGAGTTCTGTGGTGAGTATTTTTAACTTTTGTGCCTTTTCGTGCAAATCTGTGTCTGAATCACTCATACACCGATATACCGATACACTGATATACCGATATACTAATACACTCATATACCCATATACTGGATGCTGCGCATTGATAACTTGACTTTTTCAAAGGTGTCAAAAAGTGGTCAAAAACGTATCATTTCTAGTCACTTTTTGGTCAAAACGAGCGCATTTCTTGCATTTTTCG
>CAZMQF010000008.1:0-29642 GCA_964568365.1 uncultured Pirellulales bacterium
TCTGATAAATCAATCTCCATTTGCAATGCACTATGTTATAGTCGCTCTCGCTCAGAGAACCCGCCATCCTCTCTTTCGCTTCCCCTCTCAGAAGACAATAACCGTCTATTGTAGGTCTCAGCGGGGCATCCGGCCTGACCTGCTTTTTAGTATCGGAAAGCTTCTCTCCTTCCGTCTGAAAATACCAGAATGACTCCACATCCAAATCCATCTTCTTTTTCACCGGAATCTTTATCATTTCCTCTATCGGATAGGGAAATATCCAGTAAGGCACCGAACGCGACTTGAGAACTTCGCTGCGCATCTTGCCAAATCTTAATACAATCGCTTCCTCATCCGAGCCGACCGTCTCAAAACCCGATGCAATGAAGAAAATAACAAGAGCAATCATAATCAGCTTCAAAACAAAAAAACTTACCTTCAACGCATCAGACAGAGAACGTGTGCCCGCATCAGAGTCTGCTAAATCTATCTGTTCTCTGACCGCTTCTGATTGCGCCTGTTCATTATTTTTTTTCTCTTGCTGTTCCATATCTTCAAAAAGATAAATAGATTATTTTTGCGGAACTAAAGACGGCATCTTTTTTAAGAGCTTAAAGGGCTCCTCGTCGGCACTGATTACAAAGGTTGCTCTTTCAGCGAGAATCTTCTTAAAGGCTTCTATCGACCTTAAAAACATCGCAAGCTCGGGGTCATCTTCGAGCATCTTATAATACTGAGCCGCCTCTGCATCTCCCTTACCCATAATTGCCTTTGCTCTCGCATCAGCCGCCGACAGAAGTTCCGTCCTCATCGAGTCCGCCTCGGTTTCTATCTTCACCTTTTGCGCCTCGCCCTCGGCTATCGTCTTCTCTGTCATCTGTTTTCTCTCTGCCCGCATCCTTTCGAATACGTCCTTTGTAGTATCAGCCGCAATTTTAAGCTGCTTTATTCCAAGCTCCACTACTTCTATCCCGTAATCCTTTCTTGCCGTCTCCTTAAGGCTCTCAAGCATTTTTGCCTGGATATCTCCTATTTTAATCCGGGATACATCGCTGTTTACAAACTCAGAGAAACTGAACTGGCCTATCACACTATTCTGTGTATCGTTAAGCTGACTGTGCAGCTTGTTTTCCGCCTCCTCTACCGTCCTGACTGAATTGCGAAAGTCCAGCGGCTCGGCAATCTTCCAGACAACATAAGTCTTTACAATAATAGGTACGGCTCCCTTTGTGGTCGTCTCTGCAAGGTCTGCTTCAAAAACTTTCAGCCGCGAATCGTATTTCTCAACGGTTTGTATCGGCGGCGGCCACTTGAAATACCAGCCGGGCTCCGTAATCGGCTCTTCGCCCGGATTGTCAAACGTCAATACAAGCGCCGACTCCGTCTCTCTGACCTGAAAGGAAAAAAGAGACAATCCCAAAACCGCAACAACTAATAATACAAAAATCGTAATGGCTGCACTTTTCATTTTCTTGAACTCCCTTCTATTCCCGTCACTTCAGGCAAACCCATCATAAGTTTTTCTGTCAGGTCAATAATTTCTGTATGATAGTGATCATTATCCGCAATAATCACATACTTTCGTATATCCTTAAGCGCCTCTTCATAAGCTTCCAATCTCTGCTCGTGAATGTAAATCCCCGGCGCCGCATTGTAGGCCTTTATCTGGCCGGCAAATCTTTCTCCGTTGCCTCTGGCTATAACAGATTTTTCATAGGCATAACTTTGAGCTTCGCGAAGAGTCTTAAATATATCACCGCTTGCTTCCGCAAAAGATTCATCAAGCTGTTCCCCGATTTCAGCAGCTCTGACTGAATCTTGCCCTTCTCTTGCCCGCTGGTATTCAGCCGCAAGCTCATAAATCTTTCCGGAGTTTTCCAATGACCCTGCAAGAGTGCTCAAAGTCTTGTTGCTCTGGGCCTGTGCACCAAGGATAAGAGCCTGTTTCTTCTGAATCGCCCCAACAACCTGCTGATAATCCACTGCAACCTCAGGCGGAGGATGTATGCCCTGAAGCCCGACAAACACTATCTCTATTCCCAGGCCTGCTTCGTCTGCTGCCTTCTGCATCTGTTCGGTTAATATGTTCTTGGCTTCCAGGCGACCAGCCCCAAGCAGACTATGAGCCAAATCTGCTTCAGTATCAACCTCTATAGTTGCACTTGCCGCAAACCGGGTAAGTTTCTCATAACAAATCGCTTCCAGCATCCTTTCTGATTCATAGCCTACCGAGCCGTCATCTTTTTCATAAACACCATAATTATAAAGAAATGAATGCAAATCCTTAACGCGGTACTGAACAGGGACAGCTGCTATAACAATGCTGACAGGCACATCATCGGCTGACAGTTTTTCTGTACTTTGACGACTTGCCACAAGCAGCGTGTACTCCTCTTCATAATGCTGAATGCCCCATAGTTTCGGCCCACGCTCCGGCATACCCGTTTTAGGGTCTATCCTGTGCTTATATCCTATCGTGAGCTCCATAATCCTTTTCGTCGGATATTCATAAACTTTGTCAATCGGCCAGGGCCATTTAAAGCTCAGACCCGGCTGATATATCTTAACTCCATCGCCGGCCTTTATCGGATTGCCGAAACGCTCTATTATCGCCTGCTCATCAGGCCCTATCACCACTATGCAGCTCAAAAAATATAATGCTGCAGCAGCAAACAAAATCAGCGGTACTATCGCCTTTTCCAGCAGCTTATAAAACCACGTCTGAGAAACCTTAAAGCCGAACTGGTAATCTATAGCGCTTGCTGCTGTATGTAAAATACCCCCCGGCTCATTAATAATACCAAGCAATCTGCTCTCAAATGCTGCCCTGCTGTACTGTCCCTTAAATCTCGGCCGATAAATATCAAGCACCACATTGAGAGCCGTTTCAAGTCCAAGAACTATCAGGAGTATCGGGACCAGCCAGTTAATGACATTTACTACTATCCAGTAATTGAAATATGCCATTGCAAGGCCGACAGCAAGTGAAAAACTCAATATGGATACACCAATAAAGATGCTGCCGCCTGCTTTTAACGGCCTCCACTGTTCTTCGCTTGACATCCCCGTCGCATAACGTGAGAACAAAAAGCTGATAAAGGATACAGCTATCATCGATACCGCGCAAATCAAAGGCTGTTTGGCCGGCAGCTCAATCCTGCTGGACAAAACATTCAAAAGGTATAAACCGATACCTGCCTGGTATGCTGCTATTATCGCTGAAAATATAGGAAGGAACCACTTCTCAAGTAAAACAAGACGACGCTCAGCAACCGCAAACATATTCGCTCGCTCGCCTTTGGTCTGAAAAATCGTCTCGGAGTCCCGCTGCCTGGAAAGCCGGCTCATATCCAGCTTTTCCTGCTCGGCCAGCAACCTCTGGTGAAAATGAATGACAAGTACCAGCCATGTAAGGACAGCTGAGCCTATCAGCCAGCTCATTGCGTAAACGGCAAAAATTGAGCTCCAGTAGCCCAATAAAAATACTATAAAAAAGAACAAAACACTCAAAAATAGTGAAACTAAACCTATATACTCAGCACGTTTTGAACTTACTGCCATCTTTTATTCTCTGAAGTCTGAACAAATATAAGAAAAATACCCTATTATTTCGTAATACATTTTCAAACTTGAAAAATTGTAATATAATGACTTAAGGCTCTAAGTCAATAATTCATTTGTGTTAGCCAATGTAATATATGGACTTACATTCTTATGACCAAATTATTCACAATAGCGAAAAATACTTTCACCGAAACAGTAAGACGCCCAATTTATGCCATAATCATCATCGCTGTCCTGCTCTTAATCTCTCTTAGCCCGTCAATAACAATGTACTCGCTGGACGACGACGATAAATTGTTACGTGAAATTGGTTTATCTACGCTTTTTCTGGCCAGTTTGTTCATTGCAATTTTGTCCGCTTCCGGCAGCGTCGCAGAAGAAATCGAGAACAAAACCATCCTCACAGTCCTCAGCAAGCCTATACAACGTCCGATATTCATCTTCGCAAAATTCGTCGGTGTCGCCGCTGCTGTAATCCTCGCCCATTACATCTGCACAATCGCCTTTTTAATGGCTGTCAGACACGGTGTCCTCGAAACCGTAAACGACCCTCACGACTGGACCGTAATAACCACAGCAGGAATTTCAGCAATCTCTGTCTTCGTATTAAGTGCTTTCTTCAATTACGTTTATGACTGGAAATTCTCATCAACAGCGGTGGTTCTGCTCGCAATATTCGCAACTTTAAGCATCATATTCCTTGCCTTTATTGACAATAATTGGCAGTTTAATCCATCCGGGAACGGGATAAACGCCCTCGACCTCTTTGCCTCCTTACTGCTCGTATTAGCTGCCGTTATAATTGTCGCTTTGGCAGTGGCCTTTTCGACCCGTTTTAACATTTCAATTACTCTTTCATTCTGCGTCAGCATATTCCTGCTCGGCCTAGTTACCGACTCGGTATTCGCAGAACTCGCTCAGGAACATCTGTGGGCAAAAATATGCTACTTTTTAGTCCCCAATCTGCAGATTTTCTGGATTAGTGACGCCATTCACGAACAAAGCGAAATAACTTTCAACTATATTGCAGTAAGTGCGCTTTACAGCTTTTGTTATGCTTCTGCAGTACTGCTGCTCGCGATTGCCTCCTTCCAGAGACGACAGGTAGGATAATTCGCAATTCACATCTCGCAGCTCGCAGCTCGATATTCGCGGCTCGCGTATGCGCAAATCAATCGTCCGGAACTGTCGGGCAGGCAGTCGTCTGCTCGAGCAGCGAAGGGTATCGAGCAACGAGAGATGAATTACGAGCAGCCCATAGAGTTGCCGCAATTGTAACACTTATAGCAGGAGCCGTTGCGAACAGTAATCGAGCCGCAGATGTCACAGGCAGGAGCGTCATCCTGAAAATGCTCAAACTGAGAATTGAATTCGGCCATAACCTTGCTGTCCGGCTTAGCGCCGGCAGATTCGGTGATGGTCGAGGTTACAAGACTGGTTATTCTGCTGGCAAGGCCGGCAAAACGGTCCTTTAAAGTACCGGCAGCAGGCTTGATTTGCTCGGGTTGGTCAATTTGCTGCTTTGCAGCCGGCCTGGGAGCGCCTTTCGCCTCGGCAATTTTCTGTGCAAGGTCTTTTGTCTTTTCGACAAGCTGCTTTGCAGTGGTGACGTTTTTATTCTCGGGCGGCAACGCCGAGGCTCTGTTGGGGATGTTCTTCTCTGCATAGCCGGGAATGAACTGACAGCCGAGCCAGCAGAAGATGTAATCGATGATACTTTTCGCAAACGGGATTTCCTTGTTGGAGGTCATCCCTGCAGGCTCAAAACGCGCGTGACGGAATTTGTCAACGAGGGTAATCAGCGGCACGCCGTACTGCAGTGCCATCGAAGTGACGGTTCCGACTACGTCCATAAGACCGCCGACGGTAGAGCCTTCCTTTGCCATAGTGATAAAGACTTCGCCCGGCTGGCCGTCCTCGTACAGGCCTACGGTGAGGTAGCCCTCGTGACCGGCTACTGAAAACTTGTGTGTGATGCTTCTTCGAGTGTCGGGCAGCCGCCGTCTGTAGGGACGCGGCGGGGTTTCTTCTGCAACTTTGGCTTTTTTAGACTTGTGCTTTTTGGTAGAGACCGGCTGAAGCCTTTTCGAGCCGTCGCGATAGATAGCGACAGCTTTCAGGCCGAGCTTCCAGCCCTCCATATAGGCTTTTGCAATTTCTTCAGCGGAGCTTTCGTTCGGCATATTTATTGTTTTGCTGATTGCACCCGAGATAAACGGCTGAACGGCAGCCATCATTTTCAGATGTGCCATATAATGGATGCATCTTTTTCCGTTGCGAGGTTTGAACGCACAGTCAAAAATCGGCAGATGGTCGGGATTCAGATTTGGAGCGTTTTCGATGGTCTCGTTTTCGTTGATGTAATCGCAGATTGATTTGATGTCGTCAGCGCTATAGCCGAGTTTTTCAAGGGCCACAGGCACGATTTTGTTTACGAGTTTGAGCATACCGCCGCCTGCAAGCAGTTTATATTTTACGAGCGCGATGTCCGGCTCGATTCCGGTAGTGTCGCAGTCCATCATAAAGCCGATGGTGCCTGTCGGTGCTATAACCGTTGCCTGGGCGTTGCGAAAACCTGCCTTTGAGCCGAGGTCAAAGGCCTGATCCCAGAGGTCCTTTGCAGCGTTGCGTAAATAGTCGGGGCAGTGAGATTCGGGTATGCCGTAGGCGTGCTGGCGATGCATATTTATAACCTTGAGCATCGACTCTTTATTTTTCTCGAACTCTTCAAATGGGCCTTTTATGGAGGCGAGCTCGGCACTTGTAACATAGGCGGCAGCGGTCATTATGGCACTGATTGCAGATGCGAGCGTTCTTGCACGGTCGGAATCGTAGGGTAGAGCTTCGCTCATAATCAGTGAGCCGAGGTTTGCAAAGCCCAGGCCGAGCGGGCGAAACAGATGACTGTTTAGAGTGATTTGCTCTTCTGGGTAGCTTCCATTATCGACAAGGATTTCCTGGGCGATAATAAAGATGCGGGCTGCCTTTTTGAGGCTTTCGACATCGAAGGTGTCATCCTCTTTTCTGAATTTCATAAGGTTGAGCGAGGCGAGGTTGCAGGCGGAATTGTCAATGAACATATACTCGCTGCAGGGATTTGATGCGTTAATCGGGCCCGAGTTCGGGCAGGTGTGCCAGCGGTTGATAGTGTCATGATATTGCAGACCCGGGTCGCCGCAGATTCTGGTTCCTTCGGCGATGAGGTCCATAAGCTCACGCGCAGAGTATTGGTTGATTTTTTCGCCGGTCGTAACAGCACGCGTTGTCCATTTGTCGTCTTTCTCGACAGCCTGCATAAAGGCGTCGGTAACACGAATTGAAAGATTTGAATTCTGAAACATCACGCTGTTGTAGGCCTCTTCGGGCTCATAGCCGGCATCGATGAGTGCCCAGGCCTTTTGTTCCTCTTCCGTTTTGCAGGTGATGAATTCTTTGATATCAGGATGGTCGATTTTTAATGACTGCATCTTGGCGGCACGCCGTGTTTTTCCGCCTGATTTGATGACGGCGGCGACCTGGTCATAAACCCTCATAAAGCTTAAAGGACCGGATGGTTTCCCGCCGCCGGAAAGCTTCTCGCGGCTGCTTCGCAGAGTTGAAAGGTCTGTCCCTGTGCCTGAGCCGTGTTTGAACAGCATAGCCTCGCTTGAGGCCAGACGCATAATGTCAAGCATCGAATCCTTGACCGACTGGATGAAACAGGCGGATGACTGGGGATATTCATAACTGCTGGTGCAGGTGACTGGTTTTTGCTGCCGGCTGTCCCAGTGAAAATTGTGTTTGCTTCCCTTTACATCATAGGAATCGTAAAGCCCTGCGTTGAACCAGACAGGTGAATTGAACGCTCCATATTGATTGACGCAGAGCCAGAGCAGTTCATTGTAAAATGTTTCAGCGTCGGCGTCGGTATCGAAGTATCCATCTTTTTGCCCGCGGTCCGCAATCATTCTGCAGACGCGATGCAAAAGCTGCTTGACGGAATTTTCACGCTCGCCGGTTTCCACATCACCGAAGAAGTATTTACTTGCGACGACCTTCGTAGCGAGCTGGCTGAAAAAGACGGGAACCTCGATGTTGTCTTGTTCAAAAATTGGTTCACCGGTGTCGCTGCTTATCTTTGCGGTGCGTTTTTCCCACTCAATCTTGTCAAAAGGATGGACGCCATCGGCTGAGAAAAAGTGTTCTATCCTCAAACCCCCGGACCGGACTACCGGCTTCTCAGAAGGGCTGTTTGACTTCTTAAACGGGTTTTCAGGGTTGAACTTCTGCGACATTTTTATGCCTCCATGCATAAAGTATAACACAATATATAGTAAAATTACAACAAAAAAATCAATATATAGTAATCAAAGGAAATTGCTTTTATAGTCAATTTCTTAATAACTGCAAGCGGAAAAAATAATTTTTTTCAAAGTTTTTTTGCCTTTTCGTTAGTCCTTGTATTTACTGAAGCTACGAGAAAAAAAATTGTCGGGCTGGCTGTTAAACAAATTTCATATTGGTGTTAATATAACTGCCATAATCGATAAAATCGATACAATCCGAATGATTGAGCGTGCCTCGCAACTCTATCGTACTTCCTCTTTCATCAATATTTTATCAGCTGTGACTTAAAACCTGCAGAATATAAACAGTTCGCAGTCCTGACATTCCCTGCGAAACCTGCCGATGCAGTTTTCGATAATGCCGATGCGCGATAATGCGAAGTCATATTTGACAGGGTCGCCGGGAGTGATTTTTTTGAAGCTCTCGGTTATCTCAACAGCGGCCTTTAGTGATACAGTTTTTCTTTTGTACAGGCCTAAAATTTTGCACAGCCTTGCCATATGAGTATCGACAGGCACAATCAATTTCGATTTATCAATCGATTTCCAGAGTCCCAAATCAACATCATCACTTCTTACCATCCAGCGTAAAAACATATTCAGCCTCTTGCAGACACTGCCTTTAGCAGGATTGGCCAAAAGATAGCGAAGACCACTGCTGGCAGGACGGCCGAACCGCTCGCTATAGATTTCGTACAGCCGGCCGCAAAAACTTGTCAGAGCGGCTATGATATTTTCATCGTTCGGGCTGCAGCCTTCGACAAAGAATTTTTCTATACTGCCGGATTTTTTCAAAACGATTTTCAAAACAGATAGCAAATCGCAGATATCATCACCGGTATTAAAACGATGTTTAAATTTTGTAAGAATTTTGCATTTGGTGCTGTTAAAATGAGTTGTGAATTCAAATGGACTTTTGCCGATTATTGAGAAAAGCAGGTCCAGGTCTTTTTCAATTTGCTGCACCCTGCCGTAAGCAAGCGATGCGCTCAATAAGGCTGCGATTTCCCTGTCGGCTTTCGATTTATATCTATATACGAACTGCAGCGGGTCGGGTGGAATGAATTTTCGTTGGTTGTACTTTTTGTATAGCTTCTCAAGGATACTGTGAAGCCTATTTAGCTGACTTTTCCCATTTAGAGCCGCTAAAGGCTTACGACAAGACATTTTTTTTCCTTAAATTGATATATAATTATAAACTATTTCAACCTCACGCAAATACAATCTTGACAAGCTGCAAACCATCGACATCTCAATCATCGGCCGCTAACATACTTAAATGGTTGACTGTCGGCAGTAATAGCTTTATAATATAGCAAAGATTCTAACTTAAGCAGCAACGGTACTTTGGGAGAAAGATTGCTGTGATAACAAAAGAAGAAATTATCAGCACACTCGCTAATGAAAAAAGTGAACTGCAAAAACAGTTCAAGGTGCGAAAGCTCGCCCTTTTCGGCTCGTATGCAAGAGGCGACCAGCAGCCGGACAGCGACGTGGATATACTTGTCGAAGTTGACCCATCTATAGGCCTGGAGTTCGTAACCCTTGCAGACAGAATCGAAAAATTACTTGGAGTCTGTGTTGACCTTGTATCAAGCCGTGCAGTAAATGCTGAAGCGATGGAATATATTGGACCGGAGCTGATTTATGTCTAAAAGACCTGTCGATTTACTCCTGAATGATATCCGCAACGCCATCGAAAGAGCCGAACAATACACCGAAAACCTGACAATAGATACTTTTTCAAAAGACCAGAAAACAATCGATGCGGTAGTCAGAAACCTTGAGATCATAGGAGAAGCTGCCAATCGGCTGCCGGAAGATTTCAAGCAAAGCCACACGAATATAGAATGGAACAAGGTCGTCGGTTTGCGGCACAGGATTGTACACGAATATTTCGGAATCGACATTCAAATCATCTGGCAAATCCTGCGTAAGGACTTACCCGAATTCCATCATAAGCTGTTCAACGTCTAAACTCATATTCAAATTTCAAAGAGCTTTAAGGTTTTTGCAAAAGCGAAGATTTCCTTGTCTACCTTGGGCACAAGAAACAAAGCCAATATTGGGAAAAACGAAGCCAATTTTGGGCTAAAATTGGGTTTGTTTTGGGTTTGTTTGGCTTTGTTTTTGGAGCGGCAAAAGGTGCGTAAATTTTCATATCCCTTTGTTAATAAAGGGGTTACGTTCATTTCGGCATTCTGTAAATTGGCTTTGTTTTGCATAAAAAGGTTTGATTTGTAGAGTTCTCTCGACAAATGTAGAGGGATGAGGACAGAAAATAAACGTCCAACATAGAACATCGAACATCCAACTTTCAATAAAAAACGGAGAAATGGGGAAGGATGACTGAGGACAGAGGACGGAGAACTTAGAAGTAAGAAGTTAGAAGTTAGAATTAAGAAACTGGATTCTAGATGCGGGATGCTCGTGGACATTGATAAATCCTTTGTATAAATGAACTTACGCTTGAATTTATCTTGGCCTGCCCTTCGACTCTGCTCAGGGCGAGCTGGCCGATACTTGAGGAACTTTCCTCCCTACGTGTGTTTGCTAACACACGGGAGTATTATACCAAATTAAGGCGATATATTCAATAAAAAAATAATAAATTTTTTAACCACAGAGTAATTTATTTTATATTAAGCCACAAAGCTCACAGAGACCACAGAGAAATTTTAGACACGGATTAACACAGATTAACACGGATTTCGCCTGATTTATTTAGCCGACTTTGGTGTTCTCATAAAAATCTTCTAAAGAAAGCGAGCTTTCAACGAAGATTTCTATTAGTCCACATAAGCAATTCCATTGCTTATATTTATCAATCAGCGAAGATGCTTATAGTCTTTTCGATTAGTCGAAAGGACTACGAACCTTTTACAAAGTCAGCGGAGATGTGTGTTTCTACCGGAGGCCGCGATGCGGAACGTAAAGAGGCACGCAGGCAGAAACCGCATAGAAATAGCCACGAAAAAACACGAATTTATTTAACCGCAGATTCACACAGATTATTTTTCACCACGAAGTTCACGAAGAGCCCGAAGAATTTTAGACAGGATAACAGGATTAACAGAAGAAAAATTTAGCCACAGAGAGCAAAAAACAGAATACAGAAGACAGAATACAGAATACAGAATACGAAAAGGGGAAAAATAACCACGAATTTCACGAAAAGACACGAATTATTTAATCGCTGATTTCGCTGATTATCACTGATTTTTGAGCCGCCGAGGACGCAAAGAACGCAGAGAAAAAAGAGATTTTGTAAATCATATAAGTATATGCATATATACTTATGGACTATATCAAGGCTTTAATGTTTAAACCTGGATTTTTTCACCACGAAGAGCACGAATAAAATTTAGCCATTTAGCACATCCTTGCTACGACGGACAAGCCGTCGGACAGGCAGGGAACACAGAGAATTATTTAGTCACTGATTTCACGGATTTCCCGGAAAATATTTGACATTGGCGAGGATTGTCCACGCACCAAATTTAAAAAACAAAATTGGTGCGGGATATCCCTGTACCGTTCGGTGCAGGGTTTACGCTCATTCTGAGCTTGAGAAATTCTGGAGCCCGTTAGAAGTGGGACGCCAGAGGTGTCTGCCTTGTTCTCGGCGGGGATTTCTAACGGGCTGGAGAGAATCCGAAGCGAAAAAGGAACAACCATTTGAAATAGTGATTAAAAAGTAAAACGTCCTTTGGTCATTGTTTTATCGAAGAGAGGTTGTGAAGCTATTCGACACCTGCAAGCCAGTGGTCAGCGAAAATTGCAAAGTCCAGAAAGTCAACGTCCTTATCAAGGTCAAGGTCTCCAACTGGGTATGTTAGTTTCAAGAAAGGGTAAGTCTGGTTGTCTTCAATTCCCCAAGTTTCAACAAAATCCCAGTTAGTAAAAGTAGATTTTTGTTTCATCTCGGTTGTAGTTTTACCGACTCCTCCATCACTGCTTGTTTTTTCGCTGGTCTCAATATCCCAGAAAGAATCAGAGATTAATGTTTCACCATAATCATTCTCCCCGACAAGACCTCCAACATAACTATTTAAAATTCCCGAAACCTTGGCAGTTGAATAGCAGTTAGAAATCAAACCCCCTTCCCAAGTTTGCCCAACAAGACCTCCCACTTTAGACCAACCAGAAACATCACCACTCGAATAACAATTGGTAATTGTGCCAACGCCAACATTATATCCAACTAAACCTCCGACTTTGTACTCTCCCGAAACGGAAGTAACAGCATAGCATCTGGAAATCGTGCCCTGCCAATTACATCCTGCTAATCCTCCTACTCTTTCATGAGGGGCGTAAATGCTTGCGGAAGTAGTATAGCTGCAAGTGATAGTGCCAGTATTGGATCCTACCAGTCCTCCAACATGACTATCATCTCTATCCGTTGACGTTCCGGTAATATTGCCACTTGAATAACATTTTGTAATCATACCAGAATTAAGATAAACTTGTCCAACCAAACCACCAACTACATAGCTGCCAGTAACTGAGGAACGTTCGGCATAACACTCGGATATGGTTCCTTCTACTAAAAACCCAACAAGAGAGCCAACTCTAATCCCTGTCCCTGCGTTAACATTAGGGTCGATTACCCCCAAATTTTTAATATATACACTTTCACCAGTCCCCCAATAATCTCCAACATAGCCGAAAAGCCCAATGTAATCAACCCCTTTAGAGTCATAAGTAAAGTTGTCTATCTCAAACCAGTTTCCATCAAACATACCCGTAAAAGGAATAGTTTCATTTCCAATGATATTGAACTGTGTACCTGTGAACTGGGCGAGGTTGATATCGTTTACCATCTGAAAATGAGCATCCCAGTAATTTGGGTCAGCCCCTATAGCCTGCATATCGTTAGCGTCTTCAATCAGGTATGGATCGACTTCCGTCCCGCTGCCAAACCAAGGCTGTCCCTGAGCAGGCAAACATATGCTAAGTACTGCTAAAACTGTTAAAAGAGTCAACTTTTCTTTCATCTCTTATTCCCTTCCAATCGAAAGATTATATACCTTCGAACTTATTACAAAAGTCACTGACTCTCATCACTCTACCTTCTTAAAAAATGTTACTAAGACAAGACAACTAACACGAACATCTAAACTTTTGTTCCATAATAACATATAAAGGACTTTAAAACAAGCAAAATACGCTTCATCTGTGGCAAATCACCCTTCATCTGTGACATATTAAGCCTTATTTATTGCTGATAACGCTTTATCAAGAATGGATTAAACTTCAATGAAATCCGGGTTTAGTTTTTCAGTCACCGCAGACAATCTTTTTGAATTCATCGAAATCCATTTTTTCGAGCATTGCACCAAGCCTTTGATGCGGTTTGGCATTGGCCTTGTAGTAATTTATTATTTTGTCGATAAGCTCAAGCGCCTGCTCAGCAGACAATTCGGCTGCCAGCTCGCGCGAGAGTCTTGGTTTTGCCCCGCCGTTGCCGCCGACAAGCAGCTTAAAACCTTTCGGTGTGCCGACCAGTCCGATATCCTTTATGCAGGTTTCCGCACACTGGTTCGGGCAGCCGCTGACACCGATTTTCAATTTTCCGGGAAGTGCCAGGCCGTGATATTTTTTATCGAGAGCCAGGCCGAGCGAGAGGCTGTCCTGCTGGCCGCGCTTACAAAAAGTTGTTCCCGGACAGGCCTTTATGCTTCGCACACACAGGCCGATAGCTGCACCAGCGTCCATCTGCAAATCTCTCCAGACGTTGTCGATGTCCTGGGCCTGCAGGCCGACGATTGCGATTCTTGCGGCACCTGTTATTTTCAGGGCGGCAGCATTGTATTTCTCAGCGACATCGGCAATTTCCCGCAGCGTACCGGGTTTGATAACGCCGCAGGGGACGTGCGGAGCGACCGCATAAGTTTTTTTATCCCTCTGAATAATCACACCTTTATCACCATCTGCAAGCATAATTTTGACTCCTAAAACAAATTGTAATTTGTAAGCGAATAATAGCAGGAGCAA
The DNA here is from genome assembly GCA_964568365.1 of uncultured Pirellulales bacterium. Lineage (GTDB taxonomy): Bacteria > Planctomycetota > Phycisphaerae > Sedimentisphaerales > Anaerobacaceae > CAYLMG01. Next base: position 13,869 of record CAZMQF010000008.1, read on the forward strand.
TAAAAAGGTCAATTATAATTTCCTTAAGATAAACAAGGCTAAAGGATTGTTGACAAAGAGAGAGTCTGAGGATAATTATAGGTTAAGAAGTTTTGACACTTTTGCTGGAAAGGGAGTTTTTATGAGAAGGATACAGATTTTAGGAGCAGTTTTGCTGCTGTGTGGTATTGCTGTTTTTATTCAAGGTTGTGTGGCGGTAGCGGCGGCAGGTTTGGGCGTCGGGACGGTTGCGTATGTAAAGGGCGACCTCGAGGCGGTAGAGGCGGCGAATCTCGATGAGGTGTATAAGGCGACAGAAAAAGCGCTCGATGAGCTGGAACTGGCAGTTACGAAAAAAAGTAAAGATGCTATGTCGGCGGCAATTGTTGCCAGAGATGCGGCAGACAAGAAGATAACAATCAAGCTTTCGGCAGCAGAAGAGGACGCAACAAAGATATCAATTCGAGTAGGAACCTTCGGCAATGAGACCAAATCCAGAATGATTTATGAGCAGATAAAAAAATATCTGTAGAGACTCAAACAACAGAAGGTGATAATTATGAGGACCAGGAGCAGATTGGTATACGAGCATTAAGATGATTAATAGCGGTGAAGTTAATAGAACAAGAGACAGATTTCGAGTTTGAGGAGTTTAGAGATGTCGGAGAAAGTGCCGAGTCGAGAAGAGGCTTTTGCATTATTGAAAGAGTTTAATCAAAGCGATGCGTTGATTAAGCATGCGCTGTCGGTTGAGGCGGTTATGCAGTATTGCGCCCGCAAGCGCGGGGAGGATGAGGAAAAATGGGGTGTGATTGGGCTGATACATGATCTGGATTATGAAAAGTATCCGGAAGAGCACTGCAAGAAAACCGAGCAGATACTTCACGAGCGCGGCTGGCCCGAAGAGTATGTGCGAGCGGTAATAAGTCACGGCTGGGGATTGTGCAGCGATGTTGAGCCGAAAAGCGATTTGGAGAAGACGTTATATGCGGTTGACGAGCTGACTGGTCTGGTGACGGCGACGGCACTGGTGCGGCCGAGTAAAAGCGTTCTGGATATGACGGCTAAATCGGTAAAGAAGAAATGGAAGGATAAAAGATTCGCAGCAGGGGTAAACAGAGAGGTTATTGAAAAAGGAACGCAGATGCTTGGCGTGGATTTAGGCGAGCTTATAACCGATACGATTGAGGGGATGAAAAATGTCGCCGAGCAGATAGGTCTGGGTGGAGATACATCCTGAAGCATCAGGAATTTTACTTACTGGAGATATTGATATGAAGAATAAAAAACTGTTGTTTGTGTTTTGTGCAGCATTTTTTGCGGCTGCATCTTTCGCAGTCGCTGAGCAGTCCGAAGTAACTATGGCGTTCGGCGTTTCGATGGAAGAGCCGAATACGCATTATTATCACGTGGTCTTTCAATGCGATGGGATAAAAGAGGAGAGTATAGATTTCAAGATGCCGGCGTGGACGCCGGGCTATTACCGGATAATGGATTTCGCGGAAAACATCAGCGAATTCAAGGCTGAAGACGGAGACGGCAAGGAGCTTTCGTGGGAAAAGACTGCGAAAAATATATGGCAGGTCAAAGGCGGCAAGGCGGAGAGTATAACGATAAGTTACAACGTATATGCATTCGGCAGGAGTGTTGCGGACAGTTTCTTTAATGAGAGCAAGGCTTATATATCAGGTGCGGCAGTTTTTATGTACGTTGCCGGCAGGCTGAAAAATCCCGTGACAGTCACTGTCAAAGCTCACAAAAATTTCAAAAAGATATCAACCGGTCTGGAGCCGGTCGAGGGAAAAGAAAACACTTTCGCCGCACCAAATTTCGATGTTCTCTACGACTGCCCGATTTTTGTCGATAACCAGGAGATAATTTCATTTGAGGTTCAGGGGATACCGCACAGGGTAGCAATCTATGAGCCGAACGAACCGGACCGTGGCAAGCTTGTCTCTGTACTTACGCGAATGATAGAATCGGCAGTATCGGTAGTCGGTGAGGTTCCTTATAAACACTATACGTTCATTATGATGGGCGATGGTTTGGGCGGCCTGGAGCATCGAAATTCAATGGCGGTTTTTTCAAATGTCCCCGACCTGGAGGACCCTAATGACTATAAAGGCTGGCTGAGCTTCATCGCTCACGAGTTCTTCCATCTTTATAACGTCAAGCGAATCCGGCCGATCGCCTTGGGGCCGTTCGATTATGATAAGGAAAATTATACGAATATGCTGTGGTTCGCCGAGGGAGGGACTGTTTATTACGAATATATTATCCTTAATCGTGCAGGTTTTATGGGTAGAAGTGAGGTTCTCGACAAATTTCGCGGCTGCATCAGAGGCTATGAGAATTCGCCGGGGAACCGGCTTCAATCTGTGGCGGAGTCGAGCTACGAAGCCTTTACTCAGCCGTTTTTCGGCGGCAGAGATACGGTTTCGTATTACGATAAGGGGGCGGCACTGTGTATGCTGCTGGATTTGAAGATTCGCGGCGAGACAAAAAACCAAAACAGCCTCGATAATGTGATGCGTACACTATATCGAAAATACTACAAAGAGCTTAAGAGAGGTTTTACGGATGACGAGTTCCGCCGGGTCTGTGAAGAGACAGCGGGCACTCCTCTTTCAGAATTTTTCGAATATGTTACGACAGTCAAAGAGATAGACTACCCGAAGTACCTGTCCTGCGCAGGACTTCAAATCGAGCTGTCCTGAGAGCTGCCGGAGGTTTATTTAGGAGCCCGGACACGTGAAATGGACGGCTCCGCGGTAATCCTGAGGGTCGAATGGGATTCGCCGGCCTCGAAAGCAGGGCTCAATGAAGGTGATGAAATAATTGCACTGGACGGCAGACGTGTCAATTCTCAGGAGAAGATAGACGAAATCATAAAATCCAGAAAAGCAGGTGAGAAGGTTCGGGTTTTACTCTGCCGCGACGATATGATTAGCGAAGTCGAGGCTATCTTGGACAATAAAATTGAGCGCAGCTTCGATATCAAGCCGATGGCAAATCCGAATCGTCTTCAATCAGAGATTCTCAAAAGCTGGTTGAGAGAATGAAGACGGCTTTATCGAAAAGGCTTGCTTGCAAATCGACAGTTGAAGAATTGTGCCTCAAAAACTAAATAGTGAATGAAGATGTCTGAATCGATAGGGAGTTATGAAAATGTCGGGCAAAAGAGCTCTTATAATTTTATGCCTCATATCTTTTGCAATGGCAAATCTGCAATGTGCTGAACAGAGCACAAAAGCAGCAGAAAAAAAACAGGCGACATTAACAAGTGAGGTGAGGCTTTTTAACACAGTACCGGCGCTTTATGTAAACGGTAAGCTTACAAGTCAGGTTCTGGCAGGACCTTACCGGCCTGGCGAGGTGCATTTCAGGGACTTTCTGAATTCGGGGATAAAGATATTCGATATTTATCTTCGATTCGGCTGGACCGGCCCGGAAGAGTACGACTTCAGGAGAGTTGATGAGAAGCTGGCCAATTACCTGAAAATCGAACCGGATGCTTTATTTATACCGCGAGTACTCTTGACGCCGGGCGACTGGTGGTGTGAGAAATACCCGCAAGAGATTACTATGCGTGACGACGGTAGTCCTGCAGGTATGTTTCGAAGGCCTTGTCACCCATCGCTGTCGAGCGAGGTTTACAGGCAGCTTTCTCACAAGGCGATGACTGCCTTTATTAATCACGTTGAAGACAAATGGGGTGAGCATATTTTGGGTTATCAGGCCGGCAACGGGTTCGGCGGAGAGTGGCTTATGTTTAACTCGTTCTGGGAGGCAAGGCCAGGCGGGGAGCCGCCGACGAAGTTTGGAGTCGAAGATTATAGTCCGCCCGCGCGTCGAGAATTTAAGAAGTGGCTGCGGAAAAAATATAATAATGATGTTGTGAAACTTCGCAAAGCCTGGGGTGATTCGCAAGTTAGTTTCGAAACGGCTGAGCCGCCGAATGAGGTTGAGCGTTACAGCTCGACACACGGGATATTTTTTGACCCGGCTGTGAGCCGGCGTGTGCCGGACTATTTTTCCTTCTTTAACGATACTGTTGCAGATGTTCTGATTGAGAACTGCAGGTGGATTAAGGAGCTGACCGGCGGCAGGAAGATTGTCGGGACATTTTACGGTTATCTGTGGTGCAACTTTCCGAATTTGAGTGTGAACCACACGGGACATCTCGGTATCGCGAAGGTTTTCAGCTCGCCTTATGTTGATTTTATAGCAAGCCCATATACCTATGATAATAAGCAAATCGGCGGGCCGAATAATTCGCAGACACTGCCGGAATGCGCACTTATGCACGGCAAGCTTTACTTCAACGAGGTCGATACGGAAACCCACCTTCACCAGCGACAGTGGCGATGGGGTAATTGTCTGAATAATCCGAAGAACTTCGACGAAACTAAGGGACTGCTAATCCGCGATTACGGCTATGCGCTGACCAAGGGATTTGGTATGTGGTGGACGGATTTGCACGGGGGCAACTTCCACGATGAGCAGATAACCGGGCTTTTAGGAAAACTTAAAAAGATAGACGAGAAATATATCGAGGCCGATAAACGTTCCAATGCCGACGTTGCGGTAATACTTGACGAGGAAACTTTCAAGTATTTCGGTGACGGCGAGCCGCTGTTTAATGCTTTGCTGACCGCGCAGAAGCAATGGCAGTTAGGTTATCTCGGGGCACCCTGGGAGCCGTATTTACTGACCGACATAGATAACGAAAATATGCGGGACTTTAGGATGTATATCTTTCTGAACACTTTCTATGTCACTGAAAAACAGCGGGAATCGATTCACAAACGGTTGAAGCGAAACGGCGCAACCGCTGTCTGGATTTATGCGCCGGGCTATATAGAAGAGGATAAACTATCGGTTGAGGCGATGAGTGAATTGACGGGTATCAAGATTGCAGAAAGTGGAACGAGCGGCGAATTGAGAGTTGAGATTACCGATATCGAGCATAATTATACAAAGTCTCTTTCAGGCGGATTTGTGTACGGGACAGACGTTAACGTTGAAAATATCATTCGCTGGTACGACCACCAGATTTATCTAAAAGACCCACGTGACCCGTCTCTGCGCAGGGATTTGCCGGGCTTTAGAATCAGCCCCCGATTCTATAGTGACGATGCCGATGCCAGGATTTTGGGTAAGCTGTCTGGAGTTGATAAACCCGGGCTGGTGGTCAAGAGACAGCCTGGCGGCTGGACCTCGGTTTACTCCGGTGCGCCGATTTTACCTGCAGCCTTATTGAGGAATATCTTGCGTGACGCCGGCGGGCATATTTACAGTGACGCCAACGATGTTGTCTATGCGAATAAAAATACACTGTGTATATACGCACCAAAAGGCGGGACGCGGACAGTTCACCTGCATCATAAAGCAAAAGTTGTTGACCTTCTTGAAGATAAGATTATCTCAGACGGTGTAAAAGACTTTGATTTAGCAATGTCACCGAATGAAGCAATTCTGCTGGGTCTTGAAGAATCGGTTGATACGGCAAAACAAGAAGGAACATTTTTGAGTTTCGAAGCGAAAGAAGATATTGAGCCTGCGGCTGATGTGAATTCGGAGTTCTGGAAGGGAATCAAGCCGATCAAAATCGGCAGTAATATCCGGGGAGGCAAGGCAGAGAAGTTCAGCTCCGAGGTCCGTTCGCGGTGGACGAAAGAAAATATCTATTTTTTGTTTTCTGGTCCTTACGAAAAACTAACTTTGAAACCTGAGCCTGATACAGAAAAAGAGACTTACAAACTATGGCAGTGGGATGTAATCGAGCTTTTTGTCGGTTCTGATTTCGAGCATATAAATTTGTATAAGGAGTTTCAGGTGTCACCACAGGGAGAGTTTTTAGACCTGAATATCGATTCAACGAGGCAAAGAATAGGGTATTCAGATGAAAGGTTCTGGGACAGCGGTTTTAAGGTTAAAAGCCGTTTGGACAGGGATGAAAAGATATGGTATGCGGAGATGCGGATACCGATAAAGGCAATCGATGAGCGTACTCCGAAAGCCGGTAATGAGATGCGAATTAACATTTACCGACTCGGCGGAACGGAGGCTGAGCGTGACTTCTTTCTTGCCTGGCAGCCGACAGGAGTCTGGAACCCGCATAAACCAGAAAAGTTCGGTAGGCTGAAGCTTGTAGAAAGACAATGAGAAGGCATTTATCTTTCGATGAGGGTTTCTTCGACTTTGATACCGAAATGTCGGCCGGCTTTTTCGATGTGGGCGAGGACCTTGTCGCCTTTTTTCAGTTCGGTAATTGAAACCGCCCTGCCGTCAGGAAGAACCAGGCGAATAGTCTCGGCGTTTTGCATAACCAAGCTTACGGGCTGACCTTCTGCCTGGGCTTCAATCAGCATCATAGGGCGCTTTTCAATCTTGTTTCTGCCAAGATATGCGGTCTGGGATTTACCCTGAAAGTTAACCAGCATAACTTCGTCACCCGCTTTGAGGTCGGCAAGATATTTAGTTTTGCCGCCGGGTGCAAGTGTGTATGCGTGGACGGCACCGGCGTTTACTCTGAAGGGTCTCGATGCAACATAAGGATTATCGATTGATTCTGAATGCACTAAAAAAAATCCTGATGCTGTGTTGCCGACAAGCATGCCTTCGCCGAGTGACATCTGCGTGCAGGTATCCAGGCAGGAGCGGTCGCCCATACCAAGCTGTTTGATATTCGTTATGGTTGCGGTGACAAGCTGGATTTTTTCGCTTACACCGTGTAGAAAATCCGCACATTTTTTAATCTCGTTTACGTCGGTGGTATTGAGTACTACGCCGTCAACACCTTTTTCGAGGATTTCGGCCATCAGCTTTGCCTGCCCGGTATTTTCTACCTGCACTAAAATATTTTTGCCTCTGCGGGCGAGCAGATTCTCAATCGGAATGATAGTCCAGTCGAGCATTCGCAGGACGACTATTTTTCCCGCCGGCACTGCGGCGGCTCTGTCCTCGTCGGCTTTGCCTTTTATGTCGATGAATTCGACGTCTTTGCCTGGTATGATGTCACCGTCTTTTTCGACGGTTTTAATTTTGCCGAACTCGCGCACGGTCTTGCTTTGGCCGTCGGGCAGAACGACAGCCCCTGCGCCGCTTTCAAGAGCGGATATCACAACTTCCTTATTATAGGGGACGGCATTTACCCACAGCTTTTTCATTCAATCATCCTTTTTTCCAATATCAGCTTTTAAGAAACTGCACAGCATCTTCGACGGTGGCATCCTGATGTACCATTTTGCAGAGGGCAGCAACCATTTTTTCCGGCTGTTTGTGCTGAAAGGCGTTTCGGCCTATAGAAAGACCGGCGGCTCCGGCTTTTAATGCTCCAGCGACCATTTTGAAGATGTCTTCGTCGCTATCCATTTTCGGACCTCCTGCGATAACGACGGGGACAGGACAGCCCTGGACGACTTCAGTAAAGCTTTCGACGCCTCCGGTGTATACAACCTTTACGATGTCCGCGCCTAATTCTGCGGCAACCCTTGCGGCGAGCTTGACGTTTTTTACATCGTATTCATCCTTGATTTTAGAGCCGCGGGTATACATCATAGCGACAAGCGGCATCTGCCATTCGAGACATCTTTCGCTAACATAGCCGAGCTGACCGAGCATCTCCTTTTCGGTTTCTGCGCCGAGGTTGATGTGTACAGATACGGCGTCTGCACCGAGCTTTATAGCTTCCTCTACGCTGCAGATGAGCTCTTTTGCATTCGGGTCCGGGCCAAGTGAAGTGCTGGCCGACAAATGTATAATCAGGCCGACATCTTTGCCTGTCCCTCTGTGGCCGGCACGGACAATGCCCTTGTGCATAAGGATTGCATTTGCTCCACCGGCAACAACCTTGCTGATGGTCGAGCGCATATCCTCGAGACCTTCGACCGGGCCGACTGTCACGCCGTGGTCCATCGGGATAATTACCGTCCTATGTGTTTGGCGGTCTATTATTCTTTCGAGCCTTATCTTTTTGCCTATCATAAAAGGTTCTCTCCAATAAACCGAATGTTCATTTAACTGTAAATCAGTAATGTACTTAAAAAAAATCAAAAGGCAAGTGAAAAAAGCCTGAATCCTGATTTTCAATGTGCGAGGCCAGCCGAACAAAGAAACCAAAAATATGGATTCTTTTCGGCTTCATAGATAATTTTACGTCATTTTTTGCCCTTGTCTTTAGCATAAATCGCTGCTATATATGTTGGCTATGACATATTTAACAGTACCAATACCGGCAAACAGTTTCGATGGAACTGTTAAGCAAATTAAGAAAGCACAAAGAGCAGGTGCCGAAGCAATAGAGCTGCGCACTGATTATCTCGAGGGATTAAAATCAGAGCCGGTGAAGCGGTTGATTTCTGAGGCGGGGGAGATTTGTAATCTGCCCCTGATAGTGACCTGCAGGGATAAAAAAGAAGGCGGCTGTTTCGACTATCCGAACGAGTTAAGAGTCGATGTTCTTACAGCGGCGATAGAGGCAGGAGCCGATTTTATCGACTTCGAATACTACAATTTCCTGATACAGGAAAACCGGACAAGGATACAATCGGCGCTTGAGAAGAATAAAAAGAGCCGGCTGATACTTTCCGCTCATAATTTCAAAACAAGATTTGATAATATCGATAAGCTCCACAGTGATATAAAAAAGATTTCCCCCGCAGCCGTACCGAAACTTGTCTATACGGCGAATCATATTAATGATTGTTTTGAAGCATTTGATGTTTTGTATACAGCAAAGAGTGATTCGATTGTATTTTGTATGGGCGAGGCGGGACTGATAAGCAGGATTATTGCGAAAAAGCTGGGCAGCCTGGTTACATTTGCCTGCCTTGATGAAAAAACTGCGACGGCATCGGGGCAGATAACCATAGAAGAATTTAAGAAGCTGTACCGGTATGACTCTATCGATAGTGAGACTGAGCTTTACGGTATAATAGGCTCGCCGGTAGAGCATTCAATGTCACCGCTGGTTCATAACGGATTGTTTGCCGAGGTAGGCGCTGATAAATTGTATCTGCCGCTGCTCGTCGAAGGCGGCAAGAATGAGTTTAATGAATTTTTTGAAGGCATACTGAAAAGAGACTGGCTGGACTTTAAGGGATTTAGTGTTACGATACCGCATAAGCAAAATGCGCTGGAATTCGTTAAGACGAGCGGCGGTTTCGTTGAGCCTTTGACAGAAAAAATCGGCGCTGCTAACACGATAATCATTGAGCGACGGGCGACGGGCGACGAGCGACGAATTAGCGCTTATAATACCGATTATGCGGGGGCTCTGGATGCGATTACAGATGGTATGAAAATCAGAAGAGACGAATTAACGAATATGGAGACTGCGGTTGTTGGAGCGGGAGGAGCAGCAAGGGCTATAGTAGCGGCTCTGAGTGACGCCGGTGCAAAAGTTAAGATTTACAATCGAACGGTTGAAAAGGCTGAAAAACTTGCTGCCGAATTCGGCTGTGAGTGGGCCGGTCTTGATGATTTGCCGAATCTCAGGGCGAGACTTGTCATAAACTGCAGCAGTATCGGGATGCACCCGGATGTTAATGAAACGGTATTGGCGAAAGAGTATATCAAAAAAGATATGGTAGTTTTTGACACGGTTTATAATCCAGCCGAGACGCTGCTATTAAAACAGGCCGGGGAAGTCGGCGCAAAAACAATCAGCGGTGTTGATATGTTCATCAACCAGGCAGTAGAACAGTTCAAGCTTTTTACGAGAAAAGATATTGAATCGAGAATTTTGCGAGAAATTGTAAATAGACAATTTGCACCTTAAACTAAGCGACTGAAAATGAAAAAACTGAGTCAAATTTTTATAGAAGAACATAGAAAGTGTTTGAATGGATTTCACTGTTGCTAATTGATTGCTGATTTTGGTATATTAAAACAAGTTAAAGAGCGAAAAGAATAAGAGTTAAGGGAATGCTTTATAATGGTGGCGATGAGTCGCATAGAAGAGTTCGGCCGACAGGTCGGTGAAGAGTTCGGAGTTGAGCAGGTCATACTTTTCGGTTCGTACGCAGAAGGAAAAGCTACGGAAGATTCAGACGTTGATTTACTCATAATTGGACCTTTCGAGGGCAGAAGCGCCGATGCGTCGGTGAAAATACGTATGAAACTCAGGCCTAAATTCCCGCTCGATATAATCGTTCGCAAACCCGAGGACATCAAGAGGCGTCTTGAGATGGGTGACTTGTTTATAAAGGAAATTATCGAAGAAGGAAAGGTACTTTATGAAGCCCATAACTGAAGAATGGATTCAAAAAGCAGAAGCCGATTTTGCGACAGCCGAGCGAGAACTGGAGGCAGAAGGTATCCCGAATTATGACGCTGTTTGTTTCCATTATCAACAGTGTGCAGAAAAATATATAAAAGCAAGACTTTGTGAAACAGATATAAAATTTGGAAAGATACATGACCTGGTAGCTTTGCTTGAAGGTATACTTCAAATTGAGCCGTCGTGGGAGAATTTTCGCGAAGACGTGGCATACATCTCGGATTTTGCTGTTTCTTTCAGATATCCGGGTGAATCCGCTGACAAAAAGATTGCTTTCGATGCCCAAAGGCGTTGTCGAAGGTTCAGACAAGCAGCTCGCAAGGCCTTCTGTTTGGATAGATAAAATGTAACTGAGGAGCAAACGACGATTTGTTTCTATCTACAGTTCATGCCAGCGCACGATTCAGAGCATTTACAGTTATCAGGGACTGGTGAAAAAAATTATAAAATTTTTGAAATGAAAAAACAATTATAATGTCTATAATAGTGGATGCTTACTTTTAATGTTAGAAACCTTATTTGTGAGGAGAAATTATGTGTAAGGTAAAATTCAAAAAAATTATTGTATGTGTAACGGTTTTTTTCGCAAGTTTTGCCGGTGGAACAGCTTTTTCAGCTACCTCAGGCGCAGAGCGGCTGAGTGTTTTATTGCCCGATGATGTGGCAGGTTTTATCGCGACAAGCGGTTGTGATGAAATAAAGCCGGCATTCGAGAAGAGTATTTTGGGGCAGATGTGGTACGATGCCTCGACGCAGAATTTCTATCAGTCTATAAAGAACGAGCTCGTCAACAAGATAAAGCGGGAAATTTCTGACGCGAATGAGGCAAAAATACCTGAAAAGATTCTCAACTTCGCCCAGATGCTGCTGAACCGTCCGATTATTGCAGGAGCGGCTATAGATAAGAGCAATGAAGACTTTCCGTTCTATGGATTTGCAATCGTCGATACAGGCACGAGAAAATCCGAGATAGCAGCGATGCTGGCTGAGCTTGAGGGATTGGTTGAGGAGGATGCTATTGTTGATGTTGATATAGCCGGCCTGAAGCTGCGGGGGCCTAAAGATGCAGATGATGTTCGAGTGTATTGGGGTATGGTCGGGAATTACCTTGCCTTTGCAGTAAATGATAAAAATGGGCTGGCGATAAAGTACCTGAAAGGCGGTCAGAACCGGATTACTACGAATTATCTGGCGACTGTGGAAGGCAGCGGCGATGCGATGGCGATGTATGTTGATTTTCAAAAGATTTCCGGGCTTATTAAGTCCGAAAGTGAAAAAGCCGGCGAAGAAGAGCTGCAAAAGGTTACGGCGGTTTTGGATGCCCTCGGAGTGAGCGATATTAAGGCTGCTAAATCGAGGCTGGGATTTTCAGGGCCTGATTTGGTTTGTGATGAAATTATTGAGCTGGGCGTTCAGCGCAAAGGTCTGTTCAAGTTTATAAGGCCGATAAATGCAGGGTTGCTGGATATGGTTGATTCAAGGGCGGTCAATACGACGGCGTTTAATATAGAAACGAGCGGAATCTACGATACGATAATGAATGCGATTCAAGCCGCCGCACCAGCCGAAGATTATATGGAAATACAGGATTCTATCAAGCAGGCTGAATCGGAGATTGGTTTCAATATTCGCAACGAATTGCTTACAAGTTTTTCGGGTCCGGCGGTTTTATATTCGATGCCGGCAGGTGTTATGACCGAAGCTCCCACCGGCGGTGTGATTTTAATTGCAGGTTTGAGAAATAAACAGGACTTTGAAAAGGTAATGCAGGCAATCGGCAATTATGCAACGGCAAACAGTGACGGAGCAGTGCAGGTAAGCTCGCAGGTTCAGGACGGCAGGACGGTGCATACTTTCGCGATAATGCCGCTTGCAATGCTGCAGATAATGCCGACCTGGACGGTGATTGATGATTATGTGGTTGTTGGGATGAACGGTCCTTTGTGCAGTGCTGCGATTAAACAGATAACAGCGGAGAATCGCAGGGCGAGTTCGATACGAGAGACCGCCGGCTTTAAGATGGCGACGGAAGGGATTCCGACGGGGCTGGTTTATCTTGACTATACCGACTCGAAGGCACAATTCAATGAGCTGATGAGGGGTGCACAGCAGTTCTGGCCTATGGTTACAATGCTCGCCGCGAATGCAGGTATGAAGCTGCCGTTTATGCTGCCTTCTTTATCGCACATTGCAGAAAAGATGGGGCCTTCCTGCAACTACTGCTGGTTTGATAAGGACGGTCTGCGTTCGAGATATAAAGGTGTTGGAGTCGAGCAGAGCTTGGGTGCGGTTGCGGGAGCATCGTTCGGCACAGCCGCACTCATACCGGCATTACGCGGTGCAAGGGATCAAGCTCAAAGGGCGGTTTCAGCTAATAATATTCGTCAAATTCTGATTGGTCTGATTATTTATGCAGATGAACACGATGGGAAATTGCCGGAAAGTATGGATGATGAGGAAGTTACAAAGTGTATGGGGTTCGCTTCTAAAAAAGACGCATCGAAAATATTTGAAAGCCCTCGTAAGCCCGGGGATTTTGTTGGGCCGAGCTATATTATGGTTCCGGTTGAGAAAGTGGATATGAAAGAGGCCGGTGAAATTATATTACTGTATGAGAATCCGCAATTTTGTGTGGATGGTGTAAATGTCGGCTTTCTTGATGGTCATGCCGAGTTTATGAAGAAAGATGAATTTATTGAAGCTCTTAAAAAGACATACGAGCGTCTCGGCAAAGATATGCCGGAAGTAACATTCGGGAACTGACAGTAGTATAACGGAATTTAAAACCGGCAGGACTCGAAGGAAATGTAGACGGCCTGCCGGTTTTTTTCTTTTTTGTTGGTCTTGTCTTTGGGATGGTGTTAATTTATAATCCTGTTTTTAGTTACGTTTATTTTAATTTGAAGGGCCAAAGCAATGGCGAAGAAGGAAAAAGTAGTACTGGCGTATAGCGGCGGGCTCGATACGAGCGTTATCCTGCCCTGGCTTAAAGAGACATACGGCTACGAGGTAATAGCCTTTGCGGCAGAGCTCGGCCAAGGCGATGAGCTTGCAGGGATTAAAAAGAAGGCACTTGCGACAGGAGCGGTAAAGTGCATCGTTAAGGATTTGCGAAAAGAGCTTGTTGAAGATTATATCTGGCCGATGCTGAAGTCAGGTGCGGTTTATGAAAATGATTACCTGCTGGGGACAAGTATAGCCAGGCCCTTAATCGCAAAACACCAGGTCGATGTCGCTCACAGGGAAGGTGCGACGGCGGTTGCACACGGTGCCACGGGGAAGGGAAACGACCAGGTGAGATTCGAGTTAACATTTATGGCACTTGACCCAACGCTGAAGATTATCGCACCGTGGAAAGACCCTAACTTTAAGCTTACCAGCAGAGAAGCTGCGGTTGATTATGCAAAAAAGCACAATATCCCAATCGAGCAGAGCAAAGAGAAGCTTTATTCAAGAGACCGAAACTTGTGGCATATAAGTCACGAAGGCGCAGACCTTGAGGACCCTGCGAATGAGCCGAAAGACAGTCTTTTTGTGATATCGAATCCTGTTTCAAAGGCCCCTGAAAAGGCGGCCTATGTTGAGATTGGCTTTGAAGAAGGGATTCCGGTAAAGCTTAACGGCAAAACAAGCGATGGAGTTCAACTAATTGAGCAGCTAAATTTGACAGGTGGTGTGCATTCAATCGGCCAGACAGATATTGTTGAGAACCGGCTGGTCGGAATAAAATCACGCGGTGTATATGAGACGCCGGGCGGGACGATACTTGTCACTGCTCATCGTGCACTGGAGATGCTGACGCTCGACAGGGAAACGATGCACTACAAACAGCAGGTTGCGCTCAAATATGCTGAGCTTGTCTATTACGGCCAGTGGTTTACGCAGCTTCGCGAGGCGCTCGATGCGTTTGTGAATGTCACTCAGCGTAATGTTACCGGTACCGTGCGTTTGAAATTGTATAAAGGCAGGTGCAGTCTGGCAGGTATCAAAAGCCCGAAGAGCCTGTATCGGCCAGAACTGGCAAGCTTTAAGATGGGAGCTGAATACGACCCGACGGATGCGAAGGGATTTATCCGGCTATTTGGTTTGCAAATGAAAGTGTCTGGAATTGTGAACAGGGAAAAAGAATAAGTATTAAGCAAGGGAAGTGCTGTGGGTGTACCGCTCTGGATTTGGTTGGTTTTTATTTTTGCACTCGGCTGTTGTATCGGCAGCTTCTTGAATGTGGTAATTTACCGGCTGCCGCGTGATAAGTCACTGGTCAGGCCGGCATCTGCATGCCCTGCGTGCGGTGAACATATTCGCTTCTACGATAATATTCCGCTCGTCTCGTGGCTTCTCCTGCGCGCCAGATGTAGATACTGCAAGGCACCTATATCGCCTCGATATTTTATTGTGGAGCTGCTGACAGGTGCTGTTTTTGTTTTACTTTTTGTTTTGTATTTTGTTTTCGAGGTTCGCCTTTTCGAGATTAACGGCCACAGAGGACTTGGTGCATTTTGGCAGGGAGGCTGGTTCGTATATCTGCTGCACATAATTTTGTTGTCGGCTCTTATTGCATCATCAGCGATAGATTTGGAGCTGTGGGTTATACCGATAGTTATCTGCTGGTTCGCAGCAGTTGTGGGTGTGCTTGGCAGCGGCCTCGGCGTTTTTATTATTTCACGGGCGCAGAGCAGCGGTTTTTATCCTTTGCCGAGCGCCGGTTCAGGGACAGCAGCCTTGGCGGCGGGTGCCTTGATAGGTCTTTTAATTTCGCTGATACTGCTCGGAATGGGCCTGATTAAAAGAAGTTACGACGCAGAAGATGAAGCTGAGCAGGCTCAGGAGGATAAAAGTAAAGCAGAGCAGCAGGAGCCGACGTTTAACCACCGTGCTGAGATGCTCACTGAGGTTGTTTTTTTAGCACCGGTCGTTATTTGCTCGGCGCTCTTTTACTGGATTGTCTGGTTCACAAATCCGCTCTGGTGGGCTGGATTTGCCGGTAATCCGCTGGTGTCGGGGATTCTGGGAAGCCTGTGGGGCTTCTTTGTAGGCGGCGGTATCGTATGGGCGACGCGGATTTTCGGAACTCTCGGCTTTGGAAAAGAGGCTATGGGGCTCGGCGATGTGCATTTGATGGCAGCGGCAGGTGCGATTATAGGGCCGTTAGCGGTGGTGGCAGCATTTTTTGCCGCTCCGTTCTTCGGGCTTATCTGGGCGGGCAGTCAAATGTTTTTTAAAAAACATATCATTCCAATTAATTAACTAATTACAATAAATAGGTTGCTATTAGCATGATAACTCAAAATAAATCAAAGAAAAAATACTATAAATTTAGATCAAATTATCAGGTAATTGTTTTAACATTATTTTTTGTCCTGATAAAAATCAAAATCTTTATAAGTTTTGATAATTATAAGCGGTTGTTAAAGGATTTGGTTCTAATTCACTAAATTCATCATAAAAATAATACGGATAAGAATCTATATTTTTAGATAATAATTCTCTAAAACTTTTAAAATCATTAA